>NZ_JASIAL010000537.1:0-17865 GCF_030042015.1 Trebonia sp.
GGCCGCGACCGGGCGGCGACGGGCGGCGCTGCCGATGAGATCCCGCTCGGCGGGGCGCCTGGCACGATCTCGATCGGCACGTTCGGGGAGGTCGCCGCGCCGCCCGCGGCACCGGCGCCCGCGGAGGAGCCCGCCGGTCCGCCGCTGCCGAGGCCGGCTCAGCTGCCTGCCGACATCGGGGACTTCACCGGCCGCGAGACCCAGGTCAGGCACCTGTGCGAGATGCTGGTCCAGGAGGCCGCCGCGGCCAGCCCCGGCGCGGTGCGGATCGCCGTCGTGGCCGGTGCCGGGGGCCTCGGCAAGACAACGCTCGCCGTGCACGCCGCGCACCAGGTCGGCGCGCTGTTCCCCGATGGCCAGCTGTACGTTGACCTGTTCGGTGCCGGCTCGCAGCCGGCGGCGCCCGGCGAAGTGCTGGCGCGGTTCCTGCGGGACCTCGGCGTGGACGGTAACAAGGTCCCGGCCGGCGACGACGAGCGCGCGGCGCTGTACCGCACGCGGCTGACCGGTCGCCGGGTGCTGGTCTTGCTCGACAACGCCAAGGACGCCGCCCAGGTCAGGCCGCTGCTGCCGGGCAGCGCCTCCTGCGCGGTCCTGGTGACGACCCGCAACAGCACCCCGGACCTGGTGAGCACCCGGTTTGTCGACCTGGACGTGCTGGAGGACACGGAGGCGCTCGCGCTGTTCTCCCGGATCGTCGACGACGAGCGGCCCGCCGCCGAACCGGACGCCACGGCCGCGGTGCTGATCGCGTGCGCGGGACTGCCGCTCGCGATCCGGATCTGCGCGGCCCGCCTCGCGGCGCGCAGGCACTGGGGAATCGCCACGATGGCGCACCGGCTGCGGGACGAACGGCGGCGCCTCGACGAGCTCAAGACCGGGGACCTCGCGGTCAGGGCTAGCTTCCAGGTCAGCTACGACAGCCTCCAGGCGGCCGGCTCCGCTGCCGATCCAGCCCGCGTATTCCGCTTGCTCGGCCTCTGGCAGGGACCGTCGGTCAGCCTCCCGGCCGCCGCTGCCCTCCTCGGCGTGCCTGACGACGACATCGCGGACGCGCTCGAGACACTCGTCGACACCAACCTGCTCGAGTCGCCCGCGGCCGACCGGTACCGCTTCCATGACCTGCTCCGGTTCTACGCCACCGAGCGCGCGCAGGCGGAGGAATCCGAGGCGGCCAGGGACGAGGCGGTCGGCCGGCTGCTGCGCTGGTACCTGGACACTGCCGACGCGGGGGCCAGCGTCGTATCGCCGCACCGCTACCACGTCCCGCTCGCGGACCGGCCCGATCCGCCCCCGCCGCGTCCCGCTTCGGTCGCGGACACCCTCGACTGGTACGACAGCGAGCGGGTGAACGTTGTCGCCGCGACCCGTCAGGCGGCGGCGCTCGGCCTGCACGACGTGGCCTGGCGGCTGCCGACGGCGCTGTTCCCCCTGTTCAACCGGCGTGACAACTGGGCAGATTGCATCATCGTCCACCGGATCGCGGCCGACAACGCCCGCATCGCGGGGCATCGCAAGGGAGAGGCGTGGGCGCTGCAGAACCTGGGGCAGGCGCTCGCCAAGATACGGGAAACCGAGGCGCTCCCCGCTCTTCAACGGGCGCTTTCGATCCGCCGGGAGATCGGCGACCGCCAGGGCGAGGCGCAGACCGCCATCTCGCTGGCGGATGCCTTTCACGCACTGCGGGGACCCGAGGCTGCGCTTGAACAGTCGCTGCGCTGCCTTGAGGTGCTTCGGGAGGTCGGCAACGCCTCGCTGCTTGTGATCGGCCTGAACAACCACGGCGAGTTCTGCCTGGAACTCGGCCGGCTCGACGAAGCCGCTGCCTGCCTGACCGAGGCCAGGGATCTATCGCGCGAAATCACCGGATACGGCCAAGGGCACGTGCTGCACAACCTGGGCCGCGTTCACCTGGAGTCACGCCGCCCGGACGAGGCGATCGCGAGCCTGACCGAAGCGCACCGCGTCCACCGTGCGAACGGGGACCTGCTTGGGCAGGCCCTCGCGCTGAAGTACCTCGGCCAGGCGCGCCTCATGTCTGCCGAGCAGGACGCGGCGCGCCAGTCGTGGATCGCCGCGCTGGCGATATTCGAAAGCCTCGAATTGGACGCGGAAATCGCGGAGATACAGTCCGCCCTCGGGGCGCTGCCTGGCGCGCGCGCCTGAGCGGCCAGGCCCTGCCTAAACACGGACATTCCTGGCACCTGCCCGGATCGCGCGAACTCCGCGCGAACCCGTGGCTACAATTCCGAATGCATGCGTCAAGCCAATCAACCCCTAGCGGCCGGAACGGCGGGGTATTTGGTTTTCGTTTCCGGGTGCGGGGAGACCAGAAGGGACGGGAAATGAGCGACGACCCAGGGACGGCGGTGCCGGAGACCGCGGTGCCGGAGACGGCGGTGCCGGAGACCGCGGTGCCGGAGGACGACGAGCTCGACGAGGACGAGCCAGAGACCGCGGTACCGGAAGACGAGTCCTGACGTCCGGTAGCAGGTCCGGCGGACTCGCGGCCGTGCGTGCGGATGCGGAAACGCTCGCATCCGCACGCACGCTGTTTGTGGGCTAGACTGCGTTGGCGCATCGCACGTATCCGCATGAGGAGTGACTGACCGTGCCTGAGGTCCGTATCAAAGCCGAGCCGCGCACCGAGTTCGGCAAGGGGGCAGCCCGCCGCACCCGCCGGGCGGGTCGCGTGCCCGCTGTCATGTACGGGCACGGGGCCCCGGCCCAGCACCTGTCGCTGCCTCAGCACGAGCTGATGCTCGCGCTGAAGACCCCGAACGCCCTGCTCCGGATCGAGGGCCTGTCCGGCCGCCCGGGCCTGGCCCTGCCCAAGGCGGTACAGCGGGACCCGATCAAGGGCTTGATCGAGCACGTCGACCTGATCGAGGTCCGCCGCGGTGAGAAGGTCACCGTCGACATTCCGGTCCGGGTGAGCGGCGAGGTGTTCGCAGGCGGCCTGCTCGACCAGCAGCTGGTGCAGATCGCGGTCGAGACCGAGGCCACGAACATCCCGGACGGCATCGAGGTGGACGTCCAGGGCATGGAGGTCGGCACCGCGGTGCACGCCAGGGACCTGGCGCTGCCGCAGGGGACGACGCTGCAGGTCGACCCCGAGGTGCTGGTCCTGCACGTGCTCGCCGCCCCGACCGCGGAGCAGATCGAGGCCGAGCTCGGCGAGGCCGTGCCGGAGGCCGCGGAGGCGCCCGAGGCGCCGGAGGCGCCGGCCGCCGAGGCCGAGGCCGAGGCCGCCGGGGGAGAGTAGCCCGCGAGCCAGCGGGGCGCCATGGCAGACGAACGCTGGATCATCGTCGGCCTCGGGAACCCGGGACCGGCGTACGCGGGCACCAGGCACAACGCCGGGCACATGGTCCTCGCCTTGCTCGCCGAGCGGATGGGCGCGCGCTTCAAGGCGCACCGCACCCGCAACGACATCGCGGAGGGCCGGCTCGCCGGGCAGCCGGTGACCCTCGCCAGGCCGCAGGCGTACATGAACCTGTCGGGCGGGCCCGTCGCCGCGCTTGCCGCCTTCTACAAGGTTGCGGCGCAGCGGGTTGTCGTGCTGCACGACGAGCTGGACATTCCGTTCGGCTCCGTGCGGCTCAAGCTCGGCGGCGGCGACAACGGCCACAACGGCCTGCGGTCGGTCACGGCGTCGCTCGGCACCCGCGACTATTACCGGGTGCGCTTCGGCATCGGGCGCCCGCCCGGCCGGATGGACCCGGCCGCGTTCGTGCTGCGCGACTTCACCCCGGCCGAACGCGCGGAGCTTCCGTTCGCGCTCGATCGCTGCGCCGACGCGGCGGAGGCCCTGATCAGCAAGGGCCTGGCTGAGGCCCAGAACACCTTCCACGCAGACCCCGCCGAGTTAATGGGAGAGAACGTGATGACAGCCGATGACCATGTGCTCGCGCGGGACCTCGCGGACGAGGCCGGGCGGTTGCTGCTCGCGCTGCGGGCTCGCGGTGGCGACCCGGACGTGCTGCGGGCGGCGGGGGACAGGCTCTCGCACGAGTTCCTCGCCGCGCAGCTGGCGGCGCGCCGCCCTGCCGACGCGCTGCTGTCCGAGGAGGGCATCGACGACAAGGCGCGGCTGGCCGCGGACCGGGTGTGGATCGTCGACCCGCTGGACGGGACCAGGGAGTTCGGCGAGGAAGGCAGGGCCGACTGGGCTGTGCACGTGGCGCTGTGGGAACGGGCTGCCGCAGGGGAAGGGGAAGACACGGACGGCGCGGGCACGCTGACCGCCGGCGCGGTGGCCCTTCCCGCCCAGGGCCGGGTCCTGTCGACCGGCAGGGGGGGCCTGGGGGGACTGGTCCCCCCAGACGGGGGGGTCACCGGGGGGGTCGTCCCCCCGGGGGAGAAACTCCGCATCGTGGTGAGCCGGAGCCGGGCGCCGCGGCTCGTGCAGCGGGTAGCGGAGTTGCTCGGGGCCGAGCTCGTGCCCTGCGGCTCGGTCGGGGCCAAGGTCGCCACGGTGCTGAGCGGGCAGACCGACGCGTACGTGCACGCGGGCGGGTTCTACCAGTGGGACACCGCCGCCCCGGCCGCGGTCGCGGTAGCGGCCGGGTACCACGCGTCAAGGATCGACGGCGCTGCCCTGGCGTACAACGGGGAAGACCCGCTGATCCCGGATATCCTAGTTTGCCGGCCCGCCATCGCGGGTCTGCTACTGGCCGCGATCCGGGAAGCGACGCATGCTATCTGATTACCTGTTGTCCCAGCTAGACGTGCTGGAAGCCGAGTCGGTCCACATCATTCGCGAGGTCGCCGCCGAGTTCGAGCGGCCCGCGCTGCTGTTCTCAGGCGGCAAGGACTCCATCGTGATGCTCGCGCTGGCGGAGAAGGCGTTCCGGCCGGCGAACATCCCGTTCCCCGTCATGCACGTGGACACCGGGCACAACTTCGCCGAGGTGCTCGACTTCAGGGACCGGCGCGTCGCCGAGCTGGGCGTGCGGCTGGTGGTGGCGTCGGTGCAGGACTCGATCGATTCCGGGCGCGTGATCGAGGAGACCGGGCGGTGGGCGAGCAGGAACAGGCTGCAGACGGTGACCTTGCTCGACGCCATCGAGCAGCATCGTTTCGACGCGCTGTTCGGCGGGGCGCGGCGGGACGAGGAGAAGGCCCGGGCCAAGGAGCGCGTGTTCAGCTTCCGCGACGAGTTCGGGCAGTGGGACCCGAAGAACCAGCGGCCCGAGCTTTGGAACCTGTACAACACGCGGATAAGGCGCGGCGAGCACATCCGGGTATTCCCGCTGTCCAACTGGACCGAGCTGGACGTCTGGGCGTACATCGAGCGCGAGGAGCTGGGGATACCGTCCATCTACTACGCGCACGAGCGGCAGGTCTTCGAGCGGGACGGCATCCTGCTGGCGGACAACCCATTCGTGCCGCGCGGTGACGACGAGCCCTTGTTCGCCGCCACCGTGCGGTACCGGACCGTGGGCGACATGACCTGCACCGGAGCGGTCGAGTCGACCGCGAGCACGGTCGCCCAGGTGATCGCCGAGGTCGCCGCCACCAGGATCACCGAGCGGGGGCAGACGCGCGCCGACGACAGGACCAGCGAGGCCGCGATGGAAGACCGCAAGCGAGAGGGCTACTTCTAGACATGGACATCCTGCGGTTCGCCACCGCCGGCTCGGTGGACGACGGCAAGTCCACGCTGATCGGACGGCTGCTGTTCGACTCAAAGGCGATCTTCGAAGACCAGCTTGCGGCGGTCGAGCGCACGTCGCGGGACCGCGGCGAGGAGGGCACGAACCTGGCACTGCTGACCGACGGGCTGCGCGCCGAGCGGGAGCAGGGCATCACGATCGACGTGGCGTACCGGTATTTCGCGACGCCGCGGCGGAAGTTCATCATCGCCGACACCCCGGGGCACATCCAGTACACGCGGAACATGGTCACCGGCGCCTCCACCGCCGACCTGGCCGTCATCCTGGTGGACGCGCGGAACGGGCTCACCGAGCAGTCCAGGCGGCACGCCTTCCTCACCACGCTGCTGCGCGTGCCGCACCTGGTGCTGGCGGTCAACAAGATGGACCTGGTCGGGTACGACCAGCGGGTGTTCGAGCAGATCTGCGCCGACTTCACCGCGTTCGCCGCCAAGCTGGAGATCCAGGACCTGACGTTCATCCCGATCTCCGCGCTGCACGGCGACAACGTGGTCGAGCGGTCGGCGAGCACGCCCTGGTACGACGGGCCGTCGCTGCTGCATCACCTGGAGCACCTGCACATCGCTTCCGACCGCAACCTGATCGATGTGCGGTTCCCTGTGCAGTACGTGATCCGCCCGCACGCGTCAAGCGACCCGGAACTGCACGACTACCGCGGCTACGCCGGCCAGGTGGCGGGCGGCGTGCTCAAGCCCGGCGACGAGGTGCTGCACCTGCCTTCCGGATTCACGACCACGATCCGGGCCATCGAGGCGGCCGGCGAATCCGTCGCCGAGGCCTTCCCGCCCATGTCGGTGACGCTGCTGCTCGACGACGACGTGGACATATCCCGTGGCGACCTGATCTGCCGCCCGAACAACCGGCCCGCCACCGCCCAGGACCTTGAGGGCATGGTGTGCTGGATGACCGCCGACCGGCCGCTTGGCCCGCGTACCCGGCTGATCGTCAAGCACACGACGCGCACGGTCAAGGGGATCGTCACCGACCTGCACTACCGGATCGACGTCAACACCCTGCACAGGGACGAGGCCGCCACTTCGCTGGGACTGAACGAGGTAGGCCGCGTCCGCATGCGGCTGACGCAGCCCGTGTTCGCCGACCCCTACGCGCGCAACCGGCTGACCGGCGGCATGATCTTGATCGACGAGGCGACCAACACGACGGTGGGCACGGTCATGATCACCGAGGCGCACTGAGGCGGCGCGGGGGATGACAAACGACACGGCGGACGCGCCGGCCGCGCGCGATGCGGCGACCGCCTTCCATGACCTCAGCGACTACATGGCCATACCGCGGGTCACCGCGCTTCGGCTGGCGCCGGGCGGAAGCTGGCTGGCCGCGAGCGTGCAGACGCTGAGCGCCGACCGGAAGAAGTACGTGACGAGCATCTGGCGGATCGACGCCCGCGGCGGCCAGCCGCGCCGCCTGACCAGGTCCGCGGATGGCGAGGGCGGCCCGCGCTTCCTGCCCGACGGGTCGCTGCTTTTCACCTCGAAGCGGCCCGACCCTGACGCGAAAGCCGAGAACGGCGACGCCGTCGCGGCGCTGTGGCTGCTGCCGCCGGGTGGCGGCGAGGCGCGGGTCATCTGGTCGCCGGCCGGCGGCGTCACCGAGGTCGAGACCGCGGCCGGCCGCCGCCGCGTCGTCGCCGTGTCGCCGGTGCTGCCGGACGACGAGCGACTGCGCAAGGAGCGCAAGGACGCGGGCGTCACCGCGATCTTGCACGAGACGGTTCCCGCGCGCTACTGGGATCACGACCTGGGGCCGACCGACCTGCGGATGTTCGCCCTCGCGGCGGCCGCCGACGGCGCGGGGGACGACGAGGGCGGCGCGTACGCGGCGCGCGACCTGACCCCGGAAGCGGGCCGCGCTCTGTTCGAGCCCTCGTTCGCGCTGAGCCCGGACGGCACGGTGGCCGCGACCACGTGGTGGCGGTGGCGGGACGGCGTGCAGACCCACAAGGAGCTGGTGCTTGTCGATCTCGCCTCGGGCAGGCAGACGGCGCTGCTCACCGACCCTGACCTGGATTTCGAAGACCCCGCCTTCGCGCCGGACGGACGTCACCTGGTGTGCGTGCGCGGGACGCACCCGACCCCGTCCGAGCCGCACGACTTCACGCTTGTGCTCGTGCCGGCCGGCGAGCCGGGCGCCGGCGCGCCCGGCACCGGGCCGGAACCGGCACGCGACCTGGTCCCGCACCTGGACCGCTGGCCGCGCGACCCGGTGTGGGATCCGTCGGGCCGCGCGGTGTTCTTCACCGCCGACGACGCCGGCAGGCACCCGGTGTTCCGGGTGGACCTGGCGACGAGCGAGGTCACCCGCGTCACCGCCGACCATGGCTACTACAGCGACGTGAGCCCGTCGCCGGACGGCGCCGCCTTGTACGCGCTGCGCGCGGCGGTGGACGCGCCGCCGGCGCCCGTCCGGATCGACCTGGCCACCGGCCAGGTGGTGCCGCTGCCGTGCCCCGGCGCACAGCTCGGGCTGCCGGGCCGTCTCACCGAGATAACCGCGACCGCCGACGACGGCCACCCGGTGCGCGGCTGGCTTGTGCTGCCGGAATCGGCGTCCCCGCGGGCCAGGGCGCCGCTGCTGCTCTGGGTGCACGGCGGCCCGATGATGAGCTGGAATTCCTGGTCATGGCGGTGGAACCCGTGGCTGATGGCCGCGAAGGGATATGCGGTGCTGCTGCCGGACCCGGCCCTGTCCACCGGGTACGGCAACGGCTTCATCAGGCGCGGCTACCACCAGTGGGGCGAGCGCCCGTTCCGCGACGTGATGGCCGCGACCGACGCCGCCGCCGGGCGCGAGGACATCGACGGGTCACGGACCGCCATGATGGGCGGCTCCTACGGCGGCTACATGGCGAACTGGATCGCGGGCCACACGGACCGGTTCAGGGCGATCGTCAGCCACGCGGGGCTGTGGGCGCTTGACCAGATGTTCGGCACGACGGACGTGCCGCACCTGTTCCACCCGCAGTTCGGCGACCCGCTGACCGCGCCGCGCATGTACGAGGAGAACTCGCCCCACCTGCACGTGGCGAAGGTAACGACCCCGATGCTCGTCATCCACGGCAACCGGGACTTCCGGGTGCCCGTGTCCGAGGCGTTCCGCCTGTGGTGGGACCTGATCAGGCACCAGGTGCCGGCCAAGTTCCTCTATTTCCCCGACGAGAACCACTGGATCCTCACGCCGGGCAACGCCACCGTCTGGTACGAGACCGTCTTCGCGTTCCTCGGCGAGCACGTGCTCGGGGAGCCCTGGCAGCGTCCCAGCCTGCTGTAGGTGGCAGGCTGTCAGGCATGACGCGCGCTGGTCTTGACAAGCGGCCCGCCGAGGTGGCGGCGATGTTCGACGCCGTGGCCGGCCGGTACGACCTGATGAACGACGTGCTGTCCATGGGCCAGGTACGCCTCTGGCGCAAACACGTGCAGCGCATCCTGCAAGTGCGCCCCGGTGACCGGGTGCTCGACCTGGCGGCCGGCACGGGGACCTCGTCGGTGACGTTCGCGGCGTCCGGCGCCGACTGCGTGGCCTGTGACTTCTCGCTCGGCATGCTGCGCGCGGGCCGCGCCAGGCTCGCGACGCGGGACCCGCGGCAGACCAGGACGCGGGGCAGGGTGAGCTTCGCCGCCGGGGACGCGCTGCGGCTGCCGTTCCGCGACGGGGCGTTCGACGCTGTCACGATCTCCTTCGGGCTGCGGAACGTGCACGGCGCGCAGGACGCGCTCGCCGAAATGCGGCGAGTGACGAGGCCAGCGGGGCGGCTGGTGGTCTGCGAGTTCAGCCGGATTACCCTCCCGCCCCTCGATATGCTTTACCGGCGTTACCTGACCGGCGTCCTGCCGGCGATTGCCCGGCACACCGCGGACAACCCCGAGGCGTACGTATACCTGGCGGACTCCATCACCGACTGGCCGGCGCAGCGGGAGCTTGCGGACGTGATCCGGGCCGCGGGCTGGTCGGCGGTCCGGTGGCGCGACCTGACACTCGGCGTGGTGGCGATCCACGTCGCCAGGAACCTCTAGAAAGGCTCTTTCCTGCCGCTAGGCGGGGGCGCTCAATTACCCAGACAGGGCAGGGATTAAACTAACGGCAAAGAATTTGTGAAGCAGTTCACAAGAAACCCAGGATCTGACACGTGACCGAGCGCGTTTCCGTCGCGGCCGGCCCGGCACACCCGGGCGGCCGCGTTGCAACTCTCACCCGCGGGGAAAGACCGGCCGGCCCGCGGGATGACGACGCGGACGTCATCGTCGTGGGCGCCGGCCCGTCGGGCGCGACCACCGCCTACTATCTCGCGCAGGCCGGGCTTGACGTGCTGCTGCTCGAGAAGGCCCGGTTCCCGAGGGAAAAGGTGTGCGGCGACGGGCTGACGCCGCGCGCGGTCAAGGCGCTGGTCGCGATGGGGGTGGACGTCGGCCCTGGTTCCGGGTGGCTGCGGAACAAGGGGCTGCGGGTGATCGGCGCGCGGATGCGCCTTGAGATGCCGTGGCCCGACCTGGACAGCTATCCCGGGTACGGCCTGGTGCGCACCCGCGCCGCGCTCGATGAGACGCTTGCCCGCCGAGCGCAGGCCGCCGGCGCCAGGCTGGTCGAGGGGGTCACGGTGACCGGCCCGGTCCTCGACGACGAAGGCAGGATCACCGGGGTGACCGCCCGCGCGGGTTCCGCCGATCATGATACGGAACGGGCCGTGGATTCTCGGCTCACGTTCCGTTCCCGTGTGATCGTGGCGGCCGACGGCAATTCCTCGCGCCTTTCTGTCGCGATGGGCCTGCGGACGCGGGACGACCGCCCGCTCGGCGTGGCGGTCCGCACCTACTACAAGTCGCCGCGGCACGACGACGACTACCTGGAGTCGTGGCTGGACCTGTGGGACGGTCCCCGGCTGCTGCCCGGGTACGGCTGGATCTTCGGCATGGGCGACGGCACCTCGAACGTCGGGCTCGGCCTGCTGAACACGTCCGCGGCGTTCGGCAACACCGACTACCGCGCGCTGCTGCGGCGGTGGCTGACGTCGATGCCGGCGGAGTGGGGGCTGGTCGAGGAGAACCGCACCGAGCCGGTGCGCGGTGCCGCGCTGCCGATGGGCTTCAACAGGACCCCGCACTACTACCGGGGGCTGCTGCTCGCCGGAGACGCTGCCGGCATGGTGAACCCGTTCAACGGCGAGGGCATCGCGTACGCGATGGAGTCGGGGGAGATGCTGGCGCGCACGATCGCCCAGGCGCTGGCCCGGCCGACCCGCGAGCAGGCCGACCGGGTGCTGCGCGGGTACCCGCGGGCGCTGGCGGACGCCTACGGCGGCTACTACGCGCTCGGCCGCCTATTCGTGCAGCTTATCGGGCGTCCGCAGCTGATGCGCTTCGCGACGAGGCACGGCATGTCGCGGCCCGCGCTGATGGGATTCGCCCTTAAGCTCCTGGCTAACCTGACCGATCCGCGCGGCGGCGACGCCGCCGACCGCCTGATCAACGGCATGACCCGACTCGCACCCAACCCCAGGTGAGCCGGTGCCTAGGATGAGAGACCACAGAGAGGGGGCGGAATTACGGTGAAGCTGTACATACCCATCCTCGTGCTCGCCGTGCTCGCCTTCGGCTTCGCCGTGTTCTCGGTCGCGATGGGAACCTTCCTCGTGGGACCGAAGCGCTGGAACAAGGCGAAGCTGGAGAACTACGAGTGCGGGATCGAGCCGACCCCCCTTCCGCTGGGCGGCGTCAAGATCCCGGTCAAGTACTACCTGACCGCGATGCTGTTCATCGTCTTCGACATCGAGATCGTCTTCCTTTACCCCTGGGCGGTGACGTTCGGCAAGCTGGGACCTTTCGGCCTCGTCGAGATGGTCACCTTCGTCGTCACCGTGCTCATCGCGTACGCCTACGTCTGGCGCCGCGGTGGCCTGGAATGGGATTAGCGAGATGGGCATCGAGGAAAAGCTGCCGAGCGGCGTCCTGCTGACCACGGTGGAGAAGGTCGCGGGGTGGGCGCGTGCCCGGTCGGTGTGGCCGGCGACGTTCGGCCTGGCGTGCTGCGCGATCGAGCTGATGATGACCGGCGGTCCGCGCCACGACCTGGCCCGGTTCGGCATGGAGAAGACAGGCTCCACCCCCCGCGAGGCCGACCTGATGATCGTCGCCGGCCGGGTCAGCCAGAAGATGGCGCCGGTGCTGCGGCAGATCTACGACCAGATGCCCGAGCCCAAGTGGGTGATCTCGATGGGCGTCTGCGCGTCAAGCGGGGGCATGTTCAACAACTACGCGATCGTGCAGGGCGTCGACCACATCGTCCCTGTTGACATCTACCTGCCCGGCTGTCCGCCGCGCCCGGAAATGCTGATGGACGCGATCCTCAAGCTGCACGACAAGATCATGAACATGAAGCTTGGCCCGGACCGCCAAGAGGAGATCACCGAACTCGAGCAGGCCCGGCTGGACATGCTCCCGTTGCATGTCACCGCCGGGGTCAACGACGTGGGGAGTGAGCTCTAGTGACGCAGAGCCCCGGCGAGCCGGCCGCCGAGGAGGACGGCGGGCTGCCCGCACGGCTCGGCGAGCAGCGGCTGGCCGAGCAGGTGGCGCGCACCGGCATGTTCGGCACGCAGACTTCTGGCGACACGTCCGGCTACGGGCGGCTCCAGGTCCGCAGGCAGCCGCCGCTGTCGTCCGAGCCGCCCTACGGCGGTTACTTCGACGCGGTGGCGCAGGCCCTCGGCAGCGCGCTGCAGGGGGCCGGGCTCGGCTTTTCCGACGCGATCGAGCGGGTCGTGGTGGCCCATGGTGAGATCACCTTCCACGTGCGCCGCGAGCGGCTGGTCGAGGTGGCGGACAAGCTGCTGCACGACCCGGCGCTGCGGTTCGAGATCTGCACCGGGGTGTCCGGGGTGCACTACCCGGATGAGGCGGGCCGCGAGCTGCACGCCGTCTACCACATGCTGTCGATCACGCACAACCGCCGGATCCGGCTCGAGGTGAGCGCGCCCGACGCCGACCCGCACATCCCCTCGGTGACCGGCGTGTACCCGGCGAACAACTGGCACGAACGGGAGACCTGGGACTTCTTCGGGATCATCTTCGACGGGCACCCCGCGCTGACCAGGATCGAGATGCCCGACGACTGGCTGGGCCATCCGCAGCGCAAGGACTACCCGCTCGGCGGGATCCCGGTGGAGTACCGCGGCACGAAGGTGCCGCCGCCAGACGAGAGGAGGTCGTACGCATGACCACTCGCGTGACCCCTGGTGCTAGCGACGCCGATGAGGAAGCAGCCGAGGGCCGGATCTACAACGTCGCCGGCCAGGACTGGGACCAGGTTTTCGCCGCGGGCGACACCGAGCGCGCGGAGAACGAGCAGATCGTCATCAACATGGGCCCGCAGCACCCGTCGACGCACGGGGTGCTGCGGCTGATCCTGACCCTGGAGGGCGAGACCGTCACCGAGGCCAGGGCATCGATCGGCTACCTGCACACCGGCATCGAAAAGAACATGGAGTACCGCACCTGGACGCAGGGCACCACGTTCGTCACCCGGGCTGACTACCTGATGCCGCTGTTCAACGAGACCGCGTACTGCCTGTCCGTGGAACGGCTGCTCGGCATCGAGGACAAGGTGCCTGAGCGGGCCCGGATCATCCGGGTGCTGCTGCTCGAGCTCAACCGGATCGCGTCGCACCTGGGCGGCATCGGGCCGTTCGGCCTCGAGCTGGGGGCGACCACGATCTTCCTGCAGGGCGTGCGGATGCGGGAGAACGTCCTCGACCTGTTCGAGCTGATCACGGGGCTGCGGATGAACCACGCGTTCATCCGTCCCGGCGGCGTCGCGCAGGACATGCCGCCCGGCGGTCTCGAGGCGATCCGCGACTTCCTCCGCAAGGCGCCGAAGTGGGTGCACGACCTGCGCAGGCTGATCGACGCGAACCCGGTGTTCATCGCGCGTACCAGGGGAATCGCCTATCTCGACCTGGAAGCGTGCATGGCGCTTGGCGTGACGGGCCCGATGCTGCGCGCTACCGGGCTGCCCTGGGACCTGCGCAAGTCTCAGCCGTACCTGGGCTACGAGAGCTACGAGTTCGACACCTCTACCGCGGACACCTGCGACGCCTACGGGCGGTACCAGGTCCGGATGACCGAGATCGAGCAGTCGCTGCGGATCGTCTCGCAGTGCGTGGACCGGCTGGCCGACCGCAAGCAGCCCAACGACCCCGTGATGATCGCCGACGCGAAGATCGGCTGGCCGGCCAGGCTGTCGCTCGGCCCGGACGGCATGGGCCCCTCGCCCGAGCACATCGCGCACATCATGGGGCAGTCGATGGAGGCGCTGATCCACCACTTCAAGCTGGTGACGGAGGGCTTCCGGGTACCGGCCGGGCAGGCGTACGTGCCGATCGAGTCGGCCAAGGGCGAGCTCGGCTGCCACGTGGTCAGCGACGGCGGCACGCGGCCGTACCGGGCTCACCTGCGCGACCCCTCGTTCCACCACATGCAGTCCATCGCGATGATGTGCGAGGGCGGGCTGCTCGCCGACGTGATCCCGGCGATCGCGTCGATCGACCCGGTGATTGGAGGCGTGGACAGGTAATGCCGTTCAGTGACCCGGCTGGTTTGGGCCAACGGGACAGCGAGGCGCTGACCCGGCTGCGGGCGGACGCCGCCGACATCATCGGGCGGTACCCGCGGGCACGGTCCGCGCTGCTGCCGCTGCTGCACCTGGTGCAGTCCGAGGAGGGGTACGTCTCCGCTGCCGGCATCAAGTTCTGCGCCGAGGCGCTCGGATGCACGGAGACCGAGGTGGCCGGCGTCGCCAGCTTCTACACGATGTACAAGGACAGCCCGGCCGGTGAGTACCAGGTCGGTGTCTGCACGAACACGCTGTGCGCGATCATGGGCGGCGACCAGATCTACGCCGAACTCGCGTCGCGTCTCGGGGTGGATCCCCATGGCGACGAACACCACGCTTTCGTCACGCCGGACGGCAAGGTCGGCCTCGAGCGCGTCGAGTGCAACGCGGCCTGCGACTACGCCCCGGTGGTCATGGTCAACTGGGAGTTCTTCGACAACATGACGCCGGAGTCCGCCAGGCAGCTCGTCGATGACCTGCGGGCCGGCCGGGAGGTCAGGCCCACTCGCGGTCCCGCGCGGCTGTGCACATGGAAGCAGGCCTCGCGCATCCTCGCGGGGTTCGGCGACGGGCAGGCCGCCGACGGCCCGTCGGCGGGCCCGGCCAGCCTGGTCGGCCTGGAGCTCGCCAAGGCGAACGGCTGGACGGCGCCGGCACCTGCTGGCCCTGACGGAGGGACCACGTGACCGCCATCCTTACGCCGGTGCTGACCGCGCACTGGGGCGAGCCCGACTCCTTCACGCTGGCCGGCTACGAGCGGACCGGCGGCTACCAGGGGCTGCGCAGGGCGCTGGCGATGAGCCCTGACGACGTGATCGCCACGGTCAAGGCCTCCGTGCTCCGCGGCCGCGGCGGCGCCGGGTTCCCCACCGGGGTGAAGTGGTCCTTCATCCCGCAAGGCGACGGCAAGCCGCACTACCTCACCGTCAACGCGGACGAGTCAGAGCCGGGGACGTGCAAGGACGTTCCGCTGATGATGGCCACCCCGCACACGCTGATCGAGGGCGCCATCATCACCTGCTACGCGATCCGGGCCAGGCACGCGTTCATCTACGTGCGCGGCGAGGTGCTGCACGCGGTCAGGCGGCTGCAGTTCGCGGTCGCCGAGGCGTACGAGGCCGGATACCTCGGCAGGAACATCCTCGGCTCGGGCTTCGATCTCGACGTCGTGGTGCACGCCGGCGCGGGTGCCTACATCTGCGGGGAGGAGAGCGCGCTGCTCACCTCGCTCGAGGGGTACCGTGGCCTGCCGAGGAACCGGCCGCCGTTCCCGGCCGTCGAGGGGCTCTACGCCTGCCCGACGGTCATCAACAACGTCGAGTCCATTTCCAGCGTGCCGTCGATCATGGCCAACGGCGCGGAGTGGTTCGCCGGGATGGGCACGGAGAAGTCGAAGGGCTTCGGGATCTTCTCGCTGTCCGGGCACGTCACCAAGCCCGGGCAGTACGAGGCGCCGCTCGGCATCACGCTGCGCGAGCTGCTGGAACTAGCAGGCGGCATCCGCGGCGGGCGCCGCCTGAAGTTCTGGACACCGGGCGGGTCGTCGACCCCGCTCCTCACCGACGCGCACCTGGACGTGCCGCTTGACTTCGAGTCGATCGGCGCTGCCGGGTCGATGCTCGGCACCCGGGCGCTGCAGATCTTCGACGAGACGACCTGCGTCGTGCGCGCGGCCCTGCGCTGGACCGAGTTCTACCAGCACGAGTCGTGCGGCAAGTGCACCCCGTGCCGGGAGGGGACGTACTGGCTGGTACGGACGATCGAGCGGATTGAGCAGGGCAAGGGCACCGAGGAAGACCTGGCAACGGTGCTCGACGTGGGCGACAACATCATCGGCCGGGCGTTCTGCGCGCTCGGTGACGCCGTGCCCGTGCCGATCAGCTCCGCCATCAAGTACTTCAGGGACGAGATCGTGCAGCACCAGAAGGAGGGCGGCTGCCCGTTCGACCCGGCCGCCTCGACACTGTGGGCGGACAGGTGACCTCATGACTGTGCAGACGACCACGAACACCGTGACCGTCACGATCGACGGGTTCGAGATCGCCGTGCCGAAGGGGACCCTGGTGATCCGGGCCGCCGAGAACCTCGGCATCCAGATCCCGAGGTTCTGCGATCATCCGCTGCTCGAGCCGATCGGCGCCTGCCGGCAGTGCCTGGTGGAGATCGAGGGGCAGCGCAAGCCACTGGCCTCGTGCACCACCGTGTGCACCGACGGGATGGTGGTCAAGACGCAGCTCACCTCCGCCGTCGCCGAGAAGGCGCAGCGCGGCGTGATGGAGCTGCTGCTGATCAACCACCCGCTCGACTGCCCGATGTGCGACAAGGGCGGCGAGTGCCCGCTGCAGAACCAGGCCATGTCCAACGGCCAGGGCGAGACCCGGTTCGTTGAGGACAAGCGCGAATTCGCCAAGCCGGTGCCGATCTCCACCGAGGTGCTGCTCGACCGGGAGCGCTGCATCTCGTGCACCCGGTGCGTCCGGACGTCGGAGGAGATCGCCGGCGACGCCTTCATCGACTTCATCGAGCGCGGCCCCGGCCAGTACATCGGCACCGCGGCCGGAGAGCCGTTCAACTCCTACTTCTCTGGCAACACGGTGCAGGTCTGCCCGGTGGGCGCGCTCACCGGGGCGGCGTACCGTTTCAAGTCCCGCCCGTTCGACCTCGTGTCCACGCCGAGCGTCTGCGAGCACTGCGCGGCCGGGTGCCGGCAGCGCACCGACCACAGGCGCGGCCGGGTGCTGCGCCGCCTGGCCGGCGAGGAGCCGCAGGTCAACGACGAGTGGAACTGCGACAAGGGCCGCTGGGCCTTCGCGTACGCCACCCAGTCTGACCGGCTGACGACGCCGCTGGTCCGGGACACCGACGGAGTGCTCCGTCCCGCCTCCTGGGCGGCCGCGTTCACGGCCGCCGCGCGCGGCCTCACCGCGGCGCGCGACGCGGTCGCTGGGCCGCGCGGCGCGGGGGTGCTGACCGGAGGCCGGCTGACGCTTGAGGACGCCTACGCCTACGCGAAGTTCGCCCGGCTCGCCCTCAACACCAACGACATCGACATGCGCGCCCGGCCGCACTCGGCGGAGGAGGAGCAGTTCCTGGCCGCCCGCGTGGCCGGACGCGACATCGACGTGAGTTACGCGACCCTGGGGGCCGCGCCCGCCGTGCTGCTGGCCGGGTTCGAGCCGGAAGACGAGTCGCCGATCGTGTTCCTGCGGCTGCGCAAGGCGGCCCGCAAGGGCAGGCCGGCGGTCTACTCGGTCGCGGCCCTGGCCGCGCCCGGGCTGGCCAAGATGTCCGGCACCCTGCTGCCGACGCTGCCCGGCGCCGAGCCAGCCATGCTGACCGCGCTGGCCGCGGGCGGCTCAAGCGACCCCGCGATCAGGCGGGCCGCCGAGCTGCTGGCCGCTCCGGGCGCCGTGATCCTCGTGGGCGAGCGGCTGGCCGAGGTGCCCGGTGCGCTCGCCGCCGCGGTCAGGCTCTCCGACGCCACCGGGGCCAAGCTCGCCTGGATACCGCAACGGGCCGGCGAGCGCGGCGCCGTCGAGGCGGGCGCGCTGCCCGGACTGCTGCC
>NZ_JASIAL010000538.1:0-11784 GCF_030042015.1 Trebonia sp.
GGCGTCGGTGCTGGCGGCGTTCCGCGCCCTGAAGCCGCTGTCCGTGCCGACGATGGGCACCCCGTTCACCTTCGGCACCGCCTCGGCGCACCACCCCAACCAGGCCGCCTACATCGTCAAGATCGTCAACGGCGCCTTCGTCGACTACAAGACCGGCGAAAGCTGGCTCACCATCCCCACCAGCTAAAACCAGCAACCCACTAAAACCAGCAACCCGCGACCCGAGGACAGCCTGCTGACATGACAACGAACGTCCAGCCGCTCGATTTCAACCCGCCGTACCTGTATCCCGACTACAGATCGACCACGGTGGTGTCGCCGTCGAAACGGCCGGTCATCCTGCCCAGGGACTGGTTCGAGTTCGGGGAGGGCCCGGCGTACGGCCGGATCCCCGTCCGGGCCGGCGACAACGACCTGGTCAACGGGAACGGCGGCCGCCCGCAGGGCCAGCGGATCGTGCTGACCGGCCGGGTGCTCGACAGCGACGGGCGCCCGGCGCCGGACGTGCTCATCGAGATCTGGCAGGCCAACGCCTCGGGCCGCTACATCGACAGCGTCGACATGCAGTTCCAGCCGGTGGACCCGTATTTCACCGGCGCCGGGCGGACGCTGACCGACTCACTGGGCCGGTTCAGCTTCCGCACGATCAGGCCGGGAGCGTATGCCGGGCTGCCCGGCGGCCAGTTCCGGCCTTCCCACATCCACGTCTCCGTGTTCGGGTGGAGCCTGAGCACGCGGCTCATCACGCAGTGCTACTTCGAGGGTGACCCGCTGATCGCCCATGACGCGATCGCCCAGTCGGTCGGGGACCCGCGCGGGCTGGACCGGCTCATCGCCAAGCTCGACTTCGACGCGAACGAGCCGGGCGCCCTTGACTGCGCGCTCGCCTACAACTGGGACATCGTGCTGCGCGGCCCGCGCGCGACGCCGGCCGAGGCCGCGCGATGACCGAGCTCGTCCTCACCCCGTCGCAGACCAGCGGCCCGCTGTTCGGCTTCTGCCTCCTGTTCGACGGCAGCGACCGCGCCACCCCCGCGGCAGGCAGCACGGAAAGCACGCAAAGCACGGAAAACAGGCAAAGCACGGAAAGCGGCGTCCCCGTCAGCCTCGCCGGAACCGTGGTCGACGGGACCGGCCGCCCCTATGGCCTGCCGCGCGGGCTCATCGAGGTGTGGCACGGACAGCAGTGGGCGCGGGCGCGCACTGACGCCGACGGCAGGTTCCGGGTGTCCCTGAGCCGGCCGGCGCCGGGGCAGGCCCCGGACGGCCAGTTCCTCGCGCCGTACTTCAACGTCGCCGTCTTCGGGGTCGGCCTGCTCAAGCAGCGGATCACCCGGGTCTACTTCCCCGACGAGCAAGCGGCGAACGACAAGGACGCGGTCCTGCGGCTGGTTCCCCAGGAGGACCGCGGCAAGCTGATCGGCACCCTGGAGGACGACGGCACGCTGCGGTTCCAGATCGTGCTGCAAGGGGCCGGCGAAACCCCGACCTTCGAATGGTGAGAGATGGTGAGGCATGAAGATCGCTGCGTTCAGCGCCGGCGGTGACCGCCGGCTCGGCGTCGTGGCCGCCGATGGCATCTGGCCGCTGCCCGTCGGCTCGGACGTGCTCGAGCTGCTTGCCGCGACCCCCGAGGAGCGCGCGCGCGCCGAGGAGCAAGCACGGCGCGCAGGGTCCCCGCTCGCGCTGGCGGACGTCACGCTGCTTGCGCCGCTCAAGCCGCCCACGGTCCGCGACTTCGTCACCTTCGAGGCGCACGTCGAGGGGATGATGGCGGGCAACATCAAGGCGGAGTGGTATGAGGCGCCGTTCTTCTACTTCTCCAACGCCAACGCGGTCGTGGCCACCGGCGAGGACGTCCCGGTGCCGCCAGGATGTGTCGACCTGGACTTCGAGCTGGAAGTGGCGGCGGTCATCGGGACGGCCGGCCGTGACCTGACGGTCGCGGAGGCGGGCGGGCACATCGCGGCGTTCACGATCTTCAACGACTGGTCGGCGCGGGACATCGGGCGGCGCGAGGGCCGGCTCGGGCTCGGCCTGTCCAAGTGCAAGGACGGCGCGAGCACCGTCGGCCCCTGGCTGGTGACCGCGGACGAGCTCGAGCCCTACCGCACGGGCGACCGCTACGACCTGGAGCTCATCGCCTCCGTCAACGGCGTCCCGCTCGGCCGCGACACGCTGGCCAACATGTCCTGGTCGTTCGACGAGCTGGTGGCGTACGCGGCGCGCGGCGCCTGGGTATGCCCTGGCGACCTGCTTGCCTCGGGAACCTGCCGCTGGGGCTGCCTGGCGGAGCTGTGGGGACGGCGCGGACGCCAGGACCCGCCGCCGCTGAAGCCGGGGGATGAGGTGACCCTCCAGGTGCAGGGCATCGGGACGGTGACGAACCGGGTCGTCGAAGGCGCGCAGCCGCACCCGGTCCCGGCCGCCCGGCACGGCTCCAGGGCCGTCGCCGCGGAGACCGGCAGCTGATGGGTGGCAGGGCGCTGGTCATCGGCGGGACCGGGCCGACCGGCCCGCTGATCGTCGAGGGGCTCCTTGACCGTGACTTCGAGGTGACGATCCTGCACGGCGGGCAGCACGAGGCCGAATTCTCCGTGCCGGTGCGCCACATCCACGAGGACCCGCACTTCGCCGAGCCGCTGCTGCGGGGAATCGGCTCGCAGACGTTTGACCTGGTCGTCGCCCAGTACGGGCGGCTGCGGGTGTGCGCGGACGTGCTCGCGGGACGCACCGGGCGGCTGATCGCGATCGGCGGCGCGACCGGGATCGCCGCGCCGCCCGACGATCCCCGCTGGGGCGGTGCGGGCAGGCCGGTGATCGTCCCCGACGACTCGCAGATCCTCGTGGCCGACGAGGGGCCGGGCGGGCGCAACAAGATCGGGCGGCGGATGGTGCAGGCGATGGAGGCCGTCTTCGAGCACCACGCCGCGGGCGACTACAGCGCCACCTACATCGCCTACCCGCTGAACTACGGGCCCCGCACGCCAGGCCCGTACGACTGGACCGTCATCCGCCGGGCGCTCGACGGCAGGCGCAGGATCGTGGTGGCCGACGCCGGGCAGAAGATTGAGAGCCGGGTCTTCACCCAGAACGCGGCCGCGGCGGTGCTGCGGTGCGCCGACATGCCCGATGCCGCGGCGGGCCGGCGGTACTCGGTGACCGACGAATACGCGTTCACGATGCGCCAGCGCATCGAGTTCATCGGCCGCTGCCTGGACACCGAGTTCGAGATCATCGACATGCCCTACGACATCGCCTGGCCGTGCTACCCGTTCTACCGGCACTCTCCCGACCACCGGCTGACCACCAGCGTCCGCATCCGCAGCGAGCTCGGCTACGCCGACGCCGTCCCGGCCCCCGCGGCCATGGAGCTGTCGGTCCGCTGGCTGGTGGACAACCCACCGCCGGCCGGCGGGGAGCTTGAGCAGCAGATCGGCGACCCGTTCGACTACCAGGCCGAGGACGCCCTGATCGACCGGTGGCTGGACTGGCGCGACCGGTTCGGGAAGGTCGAGTCGCCGCTGCCGGCACCAGGTCACCAGTACCGACACCCGAAGAAAGAAGGACAGGCATGGCAGGCCGCGACGCCGCGATGAACGACGCAGGGGCCGCAACCGGCGGCCCGGGCGAGGGGAGCGCAGGCGGGGGACCGCTCGCCGGGATCCGGGTGATCGACTTCTCCATCGCCATGGCCGGGCCGACCTGCTCGCTGCTGCTGGCGGATTTCGGCGCCGACGTGATCAAGGTGGAGCGCCCGGCCAGGGAGCTCACCCGCTCCTGGGGGACGCACTACCACGGGCCGAATAAGGAGTTCTCCGGCCTGTTCCTGGCCCTGAACAGGAACAAGCGGGGGATGGCCCTTGACCTGAAGGACCCGTCCGACCTGGAGGTCGTCGAGGAGCTGATCAAGACGGCGGACGTGGTGCTCGAGAACTTCCGCCCCGGGGTCGCCGACCGGCTCGGGTTCGGCTACCGGCGGGCGCGGGAGCTGAACCCCCGGATCGTCTACTGCAGCATCTCCGGCTTCGGGCAGAACGGGCCGCTGCGTGACCGTCCCGGCCTGGACATGCTGCTGCAGGCGTACTGCGGCCACCTGAGCGTCACCGGGGAGGAAGGCCGGCCGTCGGTGCGCATCGGGCACTCCGCGATCGACCTGCTGACCGGAACGCACGCCGCGTACGGGATCGTGCTCGCGCTGCGCGAGCGGGACCGGACGGGGGTGGGCCAGCTGGTCGACACGTCCCTGTACGAGGGCGCCATTCAGCTGATGACCCACTACATCGCCGTGTGCTCGGGCTCGGGCGAGGTGCCGGGGAAGAGCGGGCCGTTCTTCGCCTTCAGCTCGCCCTACGGCGTGTTCAACGCCCGCGACCGCGAGTTCTTCATGGGCGCGGCGGACAACCGCATGTACCGCAGCCTCTGCGAGCTGATCGGCCGTCCCGACCTGATCGACGACGAGCGGTACAAGACCAACGCCGACCGGATCGAGCACCGCGCGGAGCTGCACGAGCAGATCATGCCGGTCTTCGCCACGAAGGACGCGCAGGAGTGGGTGGACCTGATGACCGAGGTGAACATCCCGGCCAGCCTGGTGGCCAACGTCGCCGAGGTCATCGAGCAGCCGCAGGCGCAGGCGCGGGACATGATCGTGCACACCGGCGTCGAGAACGTCTACTCGGCGGGGCTGCCGATCAAGCTGGACCGGACCCCGGGGTCGATCCGGCGCCGCGCGCCGAGCCCCGGCGAGCACAACGAGGAAATCCTGGCCGAGCTGCGAGCGTCCCGCGACGGGATCGGGTCCCGGCCGGGAGCCGCCTCGTGACGTCTGGCCCGGCTGTCGCGATCGCCGGCGCGGGCCTGGTCGGGGTCGGCGCGTTCGAGGGGGAGAGCGTCGCCTCGGTCGCTTCCCGCGCGGTCGGGGCAGCGCTGGCCGACTGCGGCCTGGCGCGGGCCGACGTCGACGGCCTGTTCGTGCACATTGGCCAGCCGCGCGGGCTTGACTACGACGAGATCGCCCGGCTGCTCGCGCTGAACGTCCAGGTCGTCATGCAGCCGTGGTCGCACGGCCGGTTCGCCGCCACGGTGCTCGGCGCCGCCTGGCAGGCGCTGCGGCTGGAGCTCGTGACCTGCGCGCTGTGCGTCGCGGTGTGGAAGCCAGGCGGCCGCCGGGCCGGGACCGTGTCGGCCGGCGGCGCGATGTTCGCCGAGACGCTGCGGGAGGGCGGCGGCCCGCACGCCGAGACCCCGTGGGCGGGGGCCGTCGCCCCGGTGTTCGGCGCGGCGCTCGCGACCCGGGCGTACTTCGAGCGGCACAAGCTGGACCTCGGGCTGCTCGGCGCCGTCCCGGTCGCCCAGCGCAAGGCCGCGCAGCGCAACCCCGTCGCGCTGATGCGAAAGCCGATGTCGCCTGACGACTACGCCGCCGCCCGCTTCATCGTCGAGCCGTTGCGGCTGTTCGACTGCTCGGTGCCCGCCGGCATCGGCGCGGCGTTCCTCCTGACGACCGGCGACCGGGCCGCCGACCTGCGCCAGCCCCCGGTCTACATCCGCGGCTGGCAGGGGATCCACGGCGGGCCCGACGAGTACATCTTCGGCCACCCGGGGCTCGGCGTCGACCAGGCGAACGTGTTCGACTACCGGCCGGCCGGCGCCGCCGAGCCGGTGTTCGGCCGGGCCGGCGTCCGCCCGGCCGACATCGACGCCCTCTACTGCTACGACGCCTTCTCCCCGCAGGTGCTGTGGACGCTGGAGCGGTTCGGCTACTGCGAGACGGGCGAGGCCGCGCATTTCGTCCAGGACGGCCGGATCGAGATCGGCGGGGACCTGCCGGTGAACACAAGCGGCGGCCACCTGTCCGAAGGCCACTCCAACGGCTGGGGGTCGTTCGCTGAGATCGTCGCCCAGCTGCGCGGGCAGGCGGCAGAACGGCAGGTGGACGGCGCGCGGCTGGCCCAGTGGGCGACCACGCTCGGCGACTCGGTGATCTTCGGTGCCGACGCGGGCTGAGGGCCGCCTGGCCAGCGTCGCCTGGGCAGGCGACGGCGACCCGGGCTACCTGCTGCGCCCCTCGCCCGACAGCGAGCGGTTTTTCGCCGAGCTCGCGGCCGGGCGCTTCGTCCTGCGCTTCTGCCCGTCCTGCGCGCGGCCGCGGTATCCGCACGCGCCGGTGTGCCCGTACTGCGGAACCGACGGCCACGAGTGGCGGCAGGCGCCGCCGGACGGCACGGTGCTGAGCTGGGCCAGGTGCCACCTGGAGTTCGTGCCCGAGTTCGCGCCGCTGCTGCCGTACGTGGTGCTCGACGTGCAGCTGACGGCGGGGGTCCGGATCATCGCCCGGCTGGCGCCGGGACAGCCGGAGCCCTTCGCCGGCATGGAGGTGCGGCTCGCGGCGGAGCGCTGGCCGGGCGGCGCCGCGGTCCCGATCTTCGTAGCAAGTGACTAGCGGAAGGAGCCCGCGGTGAAAGAGCTCAGCGGCCGCGTCGCCGTGGTGACCGGGGCGGCGAGCGGCATCGGGCGCGCGCTCGCGTCCAGATTCGTCGCGGAGGGCATGAGCGTGGTGCTCGCCGACGTCGAGCAAGAGCCCCTCGACCGCGCCGTGCGGGAGCTGCAGGACGCGGGCGGCAAGGACGCGGGCGGCCGTGACCGCGTGCTCGGCGTGCAGACCGACGTCTCGCGCCTTGAGCAGGTCGAGGCGCTCGCCGCGCGGACGCTGTCCAGGTTCGGGGCGGTGCACGTGGTCTGCAACAACGCGGGCGTCGGCAGCGGCGCCTCGCTGGCCGAGATCCCGCTCGAGGTGTGGCACTGGGTGATGGGGGTGAACTTCTGGGGAGTCCTCTACGGCTGCCGGGTGTTCCTGCCGCTGCTGCGCCAGCAGCCCGAGGGTCACATCGTCAACACCGCCTCCGTGGCGGCCCTGTGCGGGGAGGCGCCAACGACCGCCCCGTACGTGGCCTCCAAGGCGGCGGTCCTGGGCATGTCGGAGACGCTGCAGCGCGAGCTGGAGGACGCAGGCGAGCCGATCGGCGTGTCGGTGCTGCTGCCCGGGCCGGTGAACACGAACATCCCGACCTCGGACAGGAACCGCCCGTCCGGCGTGCCGTCGCTGCGCGACCACCCGTCACAAAAGCTCGCCCAGCAGTTCCTGCGCAGCGTGATGGGCACCACGTGGCTCGAGCCGGACCAGGTCGCGGCCATGGTGGTGGCCGCGATCAGGGACAACCGCTTCTATATCGTCACCCACCGGGAACGGACGATCGACATCGTCCGCAAGAGGCTCGAGCCCATGGGGATCCTCGACTCGATCGGGAACCCCGCCTGAGCCAGGCGAGCGCCAGCGAGAAGGGCAGATCCATGCGCGTGATCGAGGTAGCGGAGTTCGGCGGGCCCGAGGTGCTGCGGCTTGGCAGCCGCCCCGACCCGGTTGCGGGGCCGGGGGAGGTCGTCGTGGGCATCGAGTTCGCCACGGTCAACCCCAGCGACCTGGGCGCACGCAGCGGCGGCACGCACCGGCGGGTGCCCGGCATGCCGCTGCCGTTCGTGCCCGGCTGGGACCTGGCGGGCACCGTGCTGGCCATCGGCGAGGGCGTGACGCGGTTCCGGTCCGGCGACCGGGTGCTCGGGATGATCCCGTGGGTGCCGGTCCTGGCGCGGGTCGGCGCCTACGCCGAGGCGGCCGCGGTGGAGGAGTCGTGGCTGGCCCACGTGCCTGACGGGCTCGACCTCGCGGCGGCGGCCACGCTGCCGCTCAGCGGCCTGACCGCGGCCCAGGGCCTCGCGATCCTGAACCCGGCCCCCGAGTCGACCTTGCTCGTGACCGGCGCGAGCGGCGCGGTCGGCTGGTTCGCCACCCAGCTCGCGGTGCGGGCCGGCTGCCGGGTCCTGGCGCTGGCCAGCCACGGCGACGAGGCGTGGGTGGCGAGCCTGGGCGCCGAGGCGCTGCCGCGCGGCACAGACCTCGCCGCCGCCGGGCCGGCCGACAACGTGCTGGACGCCGTGCCGCTCGGCCCCGCCGCCGCGGCCGGCCTGCGGAAGGGCGGGACGGCGGTCTTCACCCGGCCCCCGCAGGACGCCGCGCCCGACGGCGTGACGTTCGAGACCGTGTGGGTCGAGCCGGACGCCGCGGGCCTGGAGCGGCTGGCCGCCGACCTGGCCGCCGGGCGGCTGGTCACCCGGATCGCCGAGGTGATCCCGCTGGCCGACGCCCCCCGCGCCCACGCGCTCGCCGAGCGCGGGGGCACGCGCGGCAAGCTCGTGCTCGCCACCGCCCGGCATGCCGGCAACGGCAAGTAAGAACAATAAGGAAACGCCCGGCGAGGCAGCGAGGCAGCGAGGCAGCGGAGACAGCGAGGTGCGCGTGACGGTACGTCTGTTCGGCGTCGGTGACGTCTTCCCCAACGTCGAGGACGGGCGCGGTGCCTTCAGGCACTTGTCCCCGCTGCTGCGCAAGGCGGACCTGGTCGTCGGCAACTGCGAGGGGGTCTACTCCGACCGCGCTTACCCGGTCCCGAGCCACAAGCACCCGATGATCGCGCCCAGGGCGCGCGGCGCGGCCCTGGGCGAGGCGCCGTTCCACCTGCTGAGCTGCGCTAACAACCACGCCATGGACGGCGGGTTCGAGGGGCTGTCGGACACCATCGACCTGCTCGCCGCCCAGGGCATCGCGGTGACCGGCGCGGGCAAGGATCTCGGCCAGGCGACGGCCGCCACGATCCTGGAGCGCGGCGGGACCAGGATCGCGTTCCTCGGGTTCTGCTCGGTGTTCCCCGTCGGCTACGAGGCACGCCCGGCGCGGCCAGGCATCGCGGCGATCCGGGTCCGCACCTTCTACGCCGACCCGGACCGCAACTTCTGGGAGCCGGGCATAGCGCCGGCGATCTTCACCGAACCGGTTGAAGAGGACCTCCAGACGTGTGCCCGGGCCCTGGAACGGGCCCGCGCGGCGGCCGACGTCGTCGTCGCGCTCTGCCACTGGGGCTACTCGAGCTGGCTGGAGGTCCTGCAGGACTACGAGCTGCGGCTGGCGCGGTACATCGTGGACCACGGGGCCGACATCGTCTTGTGCTGTCACCACCACAGCCTGCGCGGCGTGGAGTTCCGCGACCGGCGGCCGATCTTCTACGGGCTCGGCAGCCTGGTCCACCACATCCGCATCCCGGCGATGACACCGCAGGAGGCGGCCCGCCGGCGCGCCCGCGGCGCGGCGAACGCGCCGGCGGGCAGCGCGCAGTTCCCGCTGTTCCCGTTCGATCCCGATGCCCGGATGACCGGCATCGCGACGTTCGACGTGGCCGCGGACGGCTCGCTGACGGCGGGGTTCATCCCCGCGATGATCCTGCAGGACGGCTCGACCGAACCGCTGTCCGCCGATGACCCGCGGGCCGGCGAAGTGGCAGGCTACCTGGAGCGCATTACCCGCGAGCGCGGCTTTTCCACCAAGTTCTCCCGCGGCCAGTGGGAGGGCGTCATGCAGGTCGAGGTCGCCGCCGGAGAGGGGGAACCGTGATCGAGCACCCCGGCAAGGTCGCGATCGTGACGGGGGCGGCGTCGGGGAACGGGCGCGGCATCGCGCTGTCGCTCGCGGCCGCCGGGGCCGCCGTCGTCGTCGCCGACATGAGCAAATCGCCGCGCCCCGGCGGATTCGACGCCGAGCCTGATACCGACACCGACGACCTGATCCGCGCCCGCGGCGGCCGGTCGGTGTATGTCCGCGCCGACGTGGCCGAGGCGGACGAGGTCCGCAAGCTCGTGGCGTCGGCCGTCGGCGCGTTCGGCCGGATCGACGTCCTGGTGAACAACGCCGGCATCATGCCGGCGCAGCCGGTCAGCTTCACCGACGACTCCGAGGACACCTACGACGCGGTGATGCGCGTGAACGCCCGCGGCGCGTGGCTCTGCTGCCGCGAGGCGATCAGGCAGATGCTGCGCCAGGAGGACGCCGGCCGGGTGCGCGGCAAGATCGTCAACGTGGTCAGCATCTCCGGCGTGCTCGTCGGCTTCGGCGGCTTCACGCACTACGCCATGTCCAAGGGCGCGCTCCAGGCGCTCACCAGGACGCTCGCCGCCGAGTACGCGGCCAGGAAGATCACGGTGAACGCGGTCGCGCCCGGCTTCTTCCGCACCGCGATGACCGCCTCGGTGTACCGGGACCCGGAGGCGGCGCGCGGCTTCACCGAGACCGTCCCGATGGGGGAGACCGGCCGCCCTGAGGACCTTGGCGGCGTCGTCTCGTTCCTGGTCTCCCCGGCGGCGGACTACCTGACCGGCACGGTGATCCCTGTCGACGGCGGCTACACGAGCATCGCACCCATGCCCAGGCTGTGAGAAGGAGCAACGACCGATGAACAAGTTCATGCTGGCGAACCGCCGCAAGCAAGGCATGACGCTGGAGCAGTTCAACTATGAGTGGGGCGTCATCCACGTGGCGGTGATGCTGACCACGCCGTCCGCGATGCAGATTTTCCGGCGCTACGTGCAGGGCTACACGCTGGCGGACGTCGACGGCCAGGCGCTGGCCTACCCGCTGTCCCCGCAGCGGTGGGACGGGTTCGCGTCGCTGTCGTTCGAGACTCTCGACGACTTCGCCCGCTCGATGGAGGAGCCCGACTACCTGGTGCGCGCGCGGCCGCACGACTTCAGCGACCCGGCGATGGTGCTCGAGCTGACCGGCGAGGAGGTGATCTTCGACGACCTCACCGCCCCCGAGGAGGACGCCGTCAAGCTCGTCCACTTCCTGCGCCGCGCCCCCGGCGTCGGCCGCGAGCAGTTCGCCAGCGCCTGGCGGGCCGGATACGCCGCCGCGGTGACCGAAGCGACCCGCGATGCCAAAGGGCTGGTCAGGAAGTACGTGCAGAACCCGACGCTCGGGCTGGAGGGCAGCCCGTTCGAGGGTTCCGCGTACGCGCAGGGGATGTTCGGCAGCTTCGGCGGCATCGAGGAGTTCTTCTTCGCAAGCCGCGCCGACTTCGACGCGTTCACTGCGGACGCGGGGACGCGCGAGTTCCTGCTCAAGCGCGGGGCCGGGATCGTGGACCCGGACGGCAGCTTCTCGATCGTGGTCACCGACCGGCTCAGGTTCGCCAGCGCACCGTCGCCGGACGGCGCCTCCGTCTACTGCTGGGCCCCGCCCGGCCTGGAGGTCCGCAGCATCCCCGGCGTCTGGAGCGGCCCGGTCGGCTAGCCGAACAGGCCCAATTTTCATCAGAACGGTCCCCGGCTCCTCTTCGCGCGCCCGATTAGTCCCTCGGCGGTGTCGCCGGCGCGGTGCGCGTTCGCGTGCCCGGGGCATGGCTCCGGCTCCAAGTGATCGCGAAGACTGGCTCTGTCTGAAATAACGCGATCGTAAACGCCCCGCTGCAAATGGGGGGTACGCCTGAGTGGCGGGTCACCGAGGCCGGTTACATGGACTGGGGCGGTAGTTCTCCGGGGCGGGTATTCCCCGGCGCCGTGCTGATTCGGCGCCGGCTCATCATCATTCCCGGCCTGCTCCAGACAGCCGACTACGCGCGCGCACTGCTGGTCGCGGGCCAGGATGACACCCCTAGGTTTGTGCCTGTGGCCCCGGTCATGGAGTTAGGGGGCCTTGTGTCGCTATGGATTCGGCGCGGCGGGCTGGGTAGCCTGGGTTCTGGCAGGAGCGCCTGCCAGACTCCGAGCTGCCGTGGCCCGCGCCCGCGGTGGTGGTGAGGACAAGGGCCGCCGGTTCGCGCTAGCTGGGACAGATCAGTCACCGCTGAGCCAGGCGAGCAGGGCGCGGGGCAGCATCGCCGCAAGGGACATGGCGTG
>NZ_JASIAL010000539.1:0-4077 GCF_030042015.1 Trebonia sp.
TTCCGGCGGCTACGGCGGCTTTGGCTTCGGCCCGATACCCTCGCAGCAGATATACACCAACACCTCGGACCCGCTGCTGCCGTACCGGCTGGCCAGCTTCGTGACCGCCATCCTCGGCCTCACGAACTACGCGCCGTACGTCAGCGACGTCGTCAAGCCGGACAGCCACAGCACGCCGCAGACGGGCAGCAACGCCACCTGCATCGCGGAGTTCGGCCTGAGCAACGGCTGCCACCTGCCGTCCTTCTTCTCCCAGACGTACAACCTGGACCCGCTGTACGCGAAGGCGGACGGCTCCGGCCAGACCGTCGGCATCGTCACCCTCGCCTCGGTTGACCCGGGCGCGCCGGAGCACTTCTGGAGCGACATCGCAGACGTGAACCGCACCGGCTCCTTCACCACCGAGAACGTCGACGGCGGGTCCGGCCTGCCCAGCGCTGACGCGGGTTCGGACGAGACCGACCTGGATGTCGAGCAGTCCGGGGCGCTGGCGCCGGGCGCGAACGTGATCGCCTACGAGGCGCCGAACACCGACTACGGGTTCGCCGACGCATTCTTCACCGCGGCCAGCCAGAACATCGCCAGCGACGTCTCGGCGAGCTGGGGCGAGTCCGAGACCGCGGTGGAGGCCTCCGTCCTGAGCGGCCAGGAGTCCGCGGGCTACGTGGAGTCGTTCGACGAGGCCTTCCTCGAGATGGCCGCGCAGGGCCAGTCCGCGTTCACCTCCTCCGGCGACTTCGGCGCCTACACGGCCGCCGAGGACATCGGCACCACCAACCTGTCGGTGGACAACCCGGGCGACAGCCCCTACATCACCGCGTGCGGCGGCACCTCGCTGCCTGGGACCACGTACCTGTCCGGCCCGGACGGCACGGCCACGGCCACGACGACGACCAACCGCATCTGGGGCTGGGACTACCTGTGGCCAGCGATCGCACAGGTCGATGGCGTATCCGAGGCCGATGTCGCGGAGAGCCTGCCCATCGGCAGCGGCGGCGGCTTCAGCTCGCTCGAGCCCGAGCCTTCGTACCAGGAGGATGTGTCGGGCACCAGCAACTGGCACGGGGTGGAGTACCTGACCCCGACCGACTACGTGGAGGTCGCCCCGGGCCTGACCGAGCCCATCGCGTGGACCTTCAACCCCACGCCCGGCGTGAGCACCGGTTTCGGCTCCGGCCGGGTCCTCCCGGACCTGGCCACCGACGCCGACCCGCAGACGGGTTACCTGGTCTACGGGGCGTCGGCCGGCGGCCTCGGCGAGTACGGCGGGACCAGCTTCGTGGCGCCGCAGATGAACGGCTCCACCGCGGTCATCGACTCGTACCTGGGCCACCGGGTCGGGTTCTGGAACCCGGTCATCTACGCCGACGCTGGCAGCGGGCTGTTCACCCAGCTCAACACCGCCGGCACCAGCAACGACAACATCTACTACACAGGCAACCCCGGTGCCCTGTACAACGAGGGCGTTGGCCTTGGCCAGCCGAACCTGGCCAAGATAGCCGGCGCTTTCGCCGGATAGCCGGGCTAGTCAGTCCCGTCCACGGCCCGGGCCGCCCTCGGCGGCCCGGGCCGTGGACTCAGCCGCCGATGGCGGCGGCGACGATCGCCCGCGCCTGTTCCTGGATGGCGGCAAGGTGGGCGGGACCGCGGAAGGACTCGGCGTAGAGCTTGTAGACGTCTTCTGTGCCGGACGGGCGGGCGGCGAACCATCCGGACTCGCTGACCACCTTGAGGCCGCCGATGGGAGCACCGTTGCCCGGCGCCGTGGTCAGCGCCGCGATGACCTTCTCGCCCGCGAGCTCGCCCGCCGGCACCTGCTCAGGGGACAGCCTGGCCAGCGCCGCCTTCTGCTCCCTGGTGGCCGGGGTGTCAACGCGGGCGTAGGCGGGCGTCCCGTAGCGCTCGGTGAGGCCCCGGTAGAGCTGCGACGGCGACTGGCCGGTGACCGCGGTGATCTCCGACGCGAGCAGGGCGAGGATGATCCCGTCCTTGTCGGTGGTCCACACCGACCCGTCACGCTGCAGGAACGACGCACCCGCGCTCTCCTCGCCGGCGAAGGCCACCGATCCGTCGAGCAGCCCGGGCACGAACCACTTGAACCCGACGGGAACCTCGAGCAGCGGCCGGCCCAGCCCCGCGGCCACCCGGTCGATCATCGACGAACTGACCAGCGTCTTGCCGACGGCGGCCCCCGCCGGCCAGCCGTCACGGTGCCGGTACAGGTAGTCGATGGCGACCGCGAGGTACTGGTTGGGGTTGAGCAAGCCCGCGTCTGGCGTCACGATGCCGTGCCGGTCCGCGTCGGTGTCGTTGCCCGTCGCGATCATGAACTCGTGCTGACGGCTGATCAGGCTGGCCATCGCGAACGGCGACGAGCAGTCCATCCTGATCTTGCCGTCCCAGTCCAGGGTCATGAACCGGAACGTCGGGTCCACCTGCGGGTTGACGACGGTCAGGTCAAGGCCGTAACGCTCGCCGATCTCGCCCCAGTACGCCACGCTCGCGCCGCCGAGCGGGTCGGCGCCGACACGCACCCCGGCCTGCCCGATCGCGTCCAGGCGGACCACGCGGTCCAGCGCCGACACGTAGCAGTCGAGGAAGTCAAACCTCCCCGTCGTGCCGGCCGCGGCGGCCCGGGCGTAGGGTACCCGGCGCACTTCCTTCAGCTCGCCGCTGAGCAGGTCATTCGCCCGGTCCTGGATGTCCGTGGTGATGTCGGTGCCGGCCGGGCCGCCGTCCGGCGGGTTGTACTTGAAGCCGCCGTCCGCCGGGGGGTTGTGCGACGGGGTGACGACGATCCCGTCCGCCCGCGGTCCGTGCGCTGACGCGTTGTGCGCGAGGATCGCCCGGGAGACCGCCGGGGTGGGCGTGTACCCGCCCCGGGCGTCGGTCAGCACCCGGACGCCGTTGGCGGCGAGCACCTCAAGCGCGCTCACCTGGGCCGGCTCGGACAGCGCGTGGGTGTCCGCGCCCAGGTACAGCGGCCCGTCGATGCCGGCCCTGGCCCGGTAGTCGCAGATCGCCTGGGTGGTCGCGAGGATGTGGTCCTCGTTGAACGTCGCGGTGAACGCAGAACCCCGGTGGCCTGAGGTACCGAACGAGACCCGCTGGGCCGCGTCGCCGGGGTCGGGATGCACCGCGTAGTAGGCGGTGACCAGCTTCGCGACGTTCACCAGGTCGGCAGGGGCAGCGGGCTGGCCCGCGCGCGGATCGGCCATGCAGCCATCCTGACACGGGGGAGTCGGCACGGCTCGTTCGGGATAAGCCTGGGCGGCGCGGTGAACGGGACGCCGCACCGGTGCGCGGCGCTTAGCCTGTCCGGTATGGCGGTGTTCTGGGCGCGGCTGGCCGGGACGCAGCCCGTGCCGCCCGCGTGGGTCATCGCCGCGAGCGGCGTCGTCGCGTTGCTCGCCGTGCTGAACGCGGGATCCTGGCACCTGGCGCGGAACGCGATCACGATCGCCCACGAGGGCGGGCACGCGCTGGTCTCCCTGCTGAGCGGGCGGCGGCTGGAGGGGATACGGCTGCATTCGGACACGTCGGGCGAGACCGTGACCCGGGGCAGGCGGACCGGGCCTGGCGTCGTGCTCACCGCGCTCGCGGGGTACGTCACCCCGCCGCTGCTCGGCCTCGGCGCGGCATGGCTGCTCGCCGCGCACCACGTGACCGCGACGCTGTGGCTGCTGCTCGCCCTGCTCGTCGCGACGTTCCTGGCGGTCCGCAACGCCTACGGCGTGCTCGCGGTGCTGGCGGCCACGGCGGGGGTCTGCGCGGTGACCTGGTTCGCCTCCGCCGCCGTGCAGGCGGTGTTCGGCTACGGCGTCGCGTGGTTCCTGCTGTTCGGCGGGGCACGGCCGGTCGCCGAGCTGCAGCGGTCGCGGTCCCGCCGGTCCGGGCGGCGGGGGTCCCGGGGGGCCCGCTACGGGTCGTTCTCCGATGCCGACCAGCTCGCGCGGCTGACGCGGGTGCCCGGCGGGGTGTGGGTGGCGCTGTTCGGGCTGGTCGCGGTGGCGGCGCTCGTGGTCGGGGCGCGGCTGCTCATCCCCGGCTCGCTGCACCTGCACCTGGCGCGCTAGC
>NZ_JASIAL010000540.1:0-5319 GCF_030042015.1 Trebonia sp.
TGCCGGTCTGCAGAGCCGCGAGCATGAGCCCCGCGAACAGGCCGAAGAACGTGCCGTACAGGCGCATCTGCAGCTGGCTCAGCTCCCTGCGTTCTTCCTCCGTCCGCAGGTAGCTGTAGGAGCCGATGCCGGCCAGCGTGACCACCAGCGCCACCGTGCAGACGAAGAACGCCGACAGCGAGTCGACGTAGACAAATCCGCCCAGGACGTTCAGCGGGTGCCCGGAGACGACGCTCACGGCGAGGGCGATCGCGGCCGCCAGCGACCCCGCGCCGGCGGCCGCGAGCGCGACCCCGGTCCGGCCGCCCGAGGCGCCGGTCCAGGGCACGATCGCGCTGCACAGCGGCAGCGCCCAGGTGAGGATCATCAGCGTGAGCGTCATCCCCGCAGCCTCCGCAGGTCGCTGGCAGTTGCTGACGCCAGGCGCTGCGCCAGCCCGGACACCAGCGCGAGCATGATGAGGACCCCGGCCACCAGGTCAAGGAAGATCCCGGCCTCGACGATGAACGGGAACGTGGCCACCAGGGTGATCGCGCCGAGGAACACCCCGTTCTCGACGATGAGCCAGCCGATGAGCTGGGCGACGGTGTGCCGCCGCACGACCATCGACAGGGCGCCGAGCAGGATCACCGCGGTCGACAGCGGGACCACCGCGGCCGCGGCGGTGCCGTGCGGCAGCAGCGCGGGCCGGGTGACCAGGTAGGCGAACGCGGTCAGCGCCCCGCCGGCGATCAGCGAGGTGGACAGGCCGGTGGACATCGAGGCGTCCCGCTTCAGCGCCAGCCTTCTGACCAGGACGCGGCGGGCCGCGATCGGGATCGCGATGCCCTTGACCGCCAGCGTCAGCACCGCGAGGATCCACAGCTCCGTGCTGTGGAAGGCGACGGCCGCGGTGCCCGCGGCGAACGACAGCACCACCGACTGGGCGCCGTAGTAGGCGACGTACCGGTTGAACAGCTTGGACGCCAGGCACGCGAAGGCCAGCAGCAGGATCGTCGCGCCGGACAGGTCAAGGAGCACCCCGGCGGTGCTGCTAGCGGACAGGGACTGCATGGCCGCTCACGCCCCGATCACGTAGGAGGTGGCGACGCCCACCAGGGCGAGCATGAACGCGGCGCCGAGGAACTCGGCGATCCGGAAGAACCGCAGCTTGGCGAACGACGTGTCGATGACCACGATCGCCAGCCCGCACAGCGCGAGCTTGCCGAGCAGCACGGGGATCGCCAGCAGCGCGCCGGGCAGGCTGGCCGCGCTGCCAAGCCCCCACGGCAGCACGAACACGTTCATGAACACCGACGACAGCAGGAACAGCTTCATCCAGCCGCCCCACTTGACCAGCGCGTACTCCCGGCCGGAGTACTCAAGGACGCGGCTTTCCTCGATCATCGATATCTCGGTCGACCCCCCGGGGTTGTCGATCGGGATCCGGCCGTTCTCGACCAGGACGATCATGAAGAACGCGACCAGGCCGAGCAGGTGCGTGGGCAGCACCACCACGTACGGGGAGGACGCGACCGCGTGGTTCATCAGGTAGGGGTTGTCCGAGGCGGACACCGCGCCGACGGTGAAGAACACCAGGATCAGCGTGGGCTCGGCCATGCTGCCGATCCAGCTCGCCCGGCTCGCGCCAAGCCCGCCGTACGGGCTGGCCGTGTCCAGGCCGGACAGGGAGATCACGAAGCTGGCCAGCGTGAGCACGAACGCGCCGCCGATCAGGTCGGCGAGGAAGGCCAGCGGCAGCGGCTCGTTCGTGATCACGGGGACGATGACCGACACCGTCAGGTAGCAGGCGAACGCGACGAACGGGGCGCCGCGGAACACCCAGGACGCCTGGTCGCTGACCGCGCTGCCCTTGCGCAGGAGCTTGGCCAGGTCGCGGTAGGGCTGCAGCACGCTCGGGCCGCGCTTGGACCCGACGACAGCCTCGGCGCGCGTCATCGCACCTGCGTACAGGGGGGCGAACGTGAGGACGACAAGGCTCTGCAGAACCTGAATTAGCTCAGGCACAAGTACGCCTCCCCTGCTCGTCCGACGCCGGACACAGCTTGCAGGTAGAGGCCATCAGCCGTGTTCCCCGGCGACACGCGAGCCTCATCGCGTATGCAGCTCTTACAATACATGGCGATTTTCCGCGGGGCGAATTGACCATGTTTGCGGGAAGCGGCGGTCTAGGGTGCCAGCAGTACCGGCAGGCTGCTCTTGCGGGCCGCGGTCGCGGCGACGTGACCCAGGCGCGGGTGCAGCACGCCGCCAGTGCCGTGCCTGCCGAGGACAAGCAGGTCGAAACCATGCTGCTGGGCGTAGTCGCAGACGGTCTTGGCGGCGTCGCCGCTTTGGGCGAACTGCAGGCTCATCCGGGCCCGCTGGACGTCCGGGATCGCTTCGCAGGCTTTGGCGAAGGTCTCCTGGGCGAAGCGCTGGCGGCCGTTGAAGTCGGCGACGCCCTCGTCGGCGTCTTCGGTATGCGGCGCGGGCCGCAGCACCGTGAGCGCGACGATGTGCGCCGCGCCGTCGGTCGTCACCGCGGCCGCCGCGCGCAAGGCGGCGACGGCGCCGGGCGAGCAGTCCCAGCCGACCAGGATGCGGCGGAACACGGTCATTGGCGGGCTCCTCACCTGCCGAAGCCGGACAGGACACAGAAGCCGTCAGCGGGCTCTCCGGCTCCGGGAGCTGCCTCCAGGACCAGTGAGCACAGCACCCGCGGTTCCGGTCCTGGAAACCCCCCTGCATTACCGGACCGTGGCGAGCCTCATCACCAATTGCGGCCATTGTGAACCGAGCGGCCACGGCCCGCAAGGGAAAGCCGCCAAGCGCCGACGTCCCGTTACCGTTTTACCCCGGCACCGGACAGGTTCGTCGCCTTCAGCGGGACTCGGTCGGTTGTCTTGCCCGGGCGCCAGTCCTGCATCAGGACCACGCCAGGATCGGCCAGCTCGAAGCCGTCGAACAAGCGCAGGACCTCCGCGTGCGAGCGGAGCCGGAATGGCGTGCTGTAGTCCTGGTAGGCATCCCTCGTGCCGGAGACCATGCCCGGGTCCGCCCCCTGGGAGGTGCCGGTCGAGAGCACCAGGAAGCTCCCTGGCGCGAGGGCGTCCCGGTACCGGGCGACGATGCCCTCCGGATCTTCCTCGTCCCCGATGAAGTGCAGGATGCTGAGCAGGAGAATCGCGACTGGCTGGGCGAAGTCGAGGCAGTCCTTGACGATCTCGCTGCCGAGCACGGCCTGCGGGTCGCGCAGATCGGCCCGGACCGTGACGAGGCCGTCGCCAGTGGCAAGCAGCGCGCGGTTGTGCGCGATCACCACCGGGTCGTGATCGACGTAGACGACGCGCGCGCCGGGAACGACGTCGCGGGCCACCTCGTGGACGCTCGGCGAGGTCGGCAGGCCGCTGCCCAGGTCGAGGAACTGGGCGACGCCCTGCTCCGCGACGAACCGCACCGCACGGACGAGGAAGTCCCTGTTGGCGAGCGCGAGCCGCTTCGGCTCCAGGTGGGAGGCCATCAGCTTGTCCGCGACGGCCCGGTCGACCGCGAAGTTGTCCTTGCCGTCGAGCAGATAGTCGTAGACCCGCGCGATGCTCGGGTGCGTGATGTCGATGCCCTCGGGCACCCTCGGTTCCAGGCTGCTGACCATCGTGGGTGTTCCTGCCCCGCAGCGCTCGCCCACCGCGAGCGGCGAACGCGAAAGTACCAAATTGTGACTAGCCTCAAACAATAGCGCCGATGTCCGATGCCTGCGCGCAAAGGCTGACGGCGGACGCTGCCGGGCCCGGGGCGTCATGCCGACGGCGGGGTGCGCGGGCCGCGCGGCACGGCGATCAGGTAGGCCGCGACGGCCGCGGCCGCGCCGGCCAGCACCGCCCAGACCACGGCCGGGGGGCGGAAGGTCAGCGCGGCGAGCGCGACGCCTGTCGTGACGGCGCCCGCGGTGAGCGCGGGGACCTGGCGGGCCGCCCAGCGGGCCGCCAGGCGGCCAGACAGGCCCGGGGGCGCGCCCACGGCCAGGAGCAGGCCGAGGATGACGATCCCGACGGCCGCCAGGCCGGCATCGCCGAGATGGAAGCCGAAGGCGGCGGCGGTCCCCGCGGCTACCAGCGCCACGGCGAGCGGCGAGCCGCCGGCGCCAGGTACCCTCATCGCCGGCCCCGCGGCGCAGGTCCGCGCACCGGAGCCAGCACCGCGTCGAGTTCTGAGCCTTCAGCCCAGCCGAACACGGGGACGCCGATCCCCGCCAGGCCCTCCCGGAGTGCGGCCTGCTCCAGCCGCCACACCCGAAGCGCGAGCGCGTCCGCGCTCGCCCGCGCCGCGACCGGGGGCTCGTGCCGCAGCGTGTCCACGACGGCCAGCGCGAAGCCGCGCTGCCGCAGGTCGGTGAGCGCGGTCAGCGCGCGCGGGTCGAGCAGCGGGGTGAACGCGACGACAAGCGCGCCTGGCGGCAGCGCCTGGCGCGGGATGCGGTTCAGGTCGGGGCTGACGTAGCTGTGGTGGCGCGCGTCGAGCATGATCGCCGCGATCCGGTAGAAGTGCCTGTCGCCTGGCGCCGGGGCCAGCCAGCGGAGCAGCCCGCCGAGCACGACCAGCCCGGCGCGGTCGCTGATCCGCAGGTACGCGGCCACCAGCGCGGCCGCGCCGCGGACCGCGAGGTCCAGGGTGCTGTCACCGGGCGGACCGATGTCGTCGAACACGTCGATCATGACGACCAGGTCGGCCGCCCGGGATGCGGCGCGCTGGTTGACGTGCCACTGCCTGCGCCGGATGCTCACCGGGCGGTTCACGTCCCGCAGCGGGTCGCCGGGCACGTAGGGCCGGATTCCGGCGAACTCGGTCCCGTCCCCGCTCGCCCGGCCGGCGTGCTCGCCGATCCGCCGCAGCAGTTCGGGCGGCACGAGCCGGGGCCGCACCCGCGGGGCGCGCGGGAAGACATCGAGCATGCCCGGCCGGGCAAGCAGCGAGGTCTGCCAGGCGCCCATCCCGGCCCGGCAGGTCACGCTGACCGTGGCCGACTCCCGCCGTCCCCAGCGGTCCGGCCGCAGGGTCCACGCCGCGCAAGCCCGCGTGGCGTCAAGCACGGTCTGGGTGGCGGGCCCGTCCGCTGGCCAGACCGAGACGCCGTCGGCCGGCGAGACCGTGAACGTCACCTCGTCCAGGCGAACTCCGGCTCCGGCTCCGGCGGCGACGCCGACGCTGACGGCGAGCCGCACGTCCTCGCCTTCGAAGCACCGGGCCGGCGACAGGCGGACGGTCACCGGCAGCTGCGCCGGGCGCCGCCCGCGGGGCAGCAGGGCGAGCGCGCCGAGCGCGGGCGCCCCGAGCAGCAGC
>NZ_JASIAL010000541.1:0-6201 GCF_030042015.1 Trebonia sp.
TACGACACGATTTACCACGAGCACTATTCGTACCTGTCGCTGCTTACCTCGAGCCGAGCGCTGCAGACCGCGGGCCTGCGCGTCGTCGACGTCGAGGAACTGGGCACGCACGGGGGTTCGCTGCGGGTCTACGCGCGGCCGGCCGGGGCCGCGGGAGAGCCTAGCGAACGGGTGAAGGCGGTGCTCGACGCGGAGGAAGCGGCAGGCCTGCATTCGGTCGCCGGGCATGAGGATTTCGCGGGCGAAGTGCTGCGGATCAAGAGCGACCTGCTGGGCTTCCTGCTCAGCGCCGCGGCTCAGGGGCGCGCGGTGGCTGGCTACGGCGCGCCTGGCAAGGGAAACACGCTGCTCAACCACTGCGGGATCAGGTCGGACCTGCTCGCCTACACCGTCGACAGGTCGCCGGTCAAGCAGGGGAAGTTCCTGCCGGGCACGCACATCCCGATCTACCCGCCAGAGCGCCTGGCGCAGACCAGGCCCGACTACATCCTCGTGCTGCCGTGGAACCTGCGCGATGAAATCACCACTCAGCTTGGCTACGTGCGATCCTGGGGCGGGCGCCTGGTCTTCCCGATCCCCTCGCTCGAAGTCGTGTGAGCTTCGTATTACAGAGCGTGCCTGCCAGGTCTGATAGCTCAGGTGACCTCAAGGAGGAGGGTGACATGAAGGTGGTCCTGTTCTGTGGTGGCCTGGGCATGCGCATGCGGGACGGGGTAACGACCGCGCCTAAGCCCATGGCATTGATCGGCGAACGTCCGCTGCTCTGGCATGTCATGCGCTACTACGCGCACTACGGGCACACGGAATTCGTGCTCTGCCTCGGATATGGCGCCTCCGCGGTGAAGGACTTCTTCCTCAACTACGACGAGACCCGGTCCAACGATTTCGTGATGAGCGGCGGCGGTCAGGTCGATTTGTTCAAGACGGATATTTCTGACTGGCGAATCACGTTCGTCGACACGGGCCTGCACTCCGCGATCGGCGAGCGGCTGCGGCGAGTCCGGCGCTTCGTCCAGGACGAGGAGATGTTCCTGGCCAACTACGCGGACGTTTTCACGAACGCGCCGCTGCCTGACATGATCTCCCGTTTCGCGGCCAGCGAGGCGGTGATCAGCCTGCTCGCCGTGCCTCCGCAATCCTCCCATCACGTCGTGGACATCGACGAGAACGGTCTCATCACCCAGGTGACCCCGGTGCGCGACCTGCGCCAGTGGGAGAACGGCGGGTATTTCGTGATGCGGCAGGAAATCTTCGACCACCTCAACGAAGGCGAGGACCTCGTCGAGGACGCGATCGTGCGATTGGTGCCGCAGGGGCGCGCGCTCGCTTACCCGTACAAGGGGTACTGGTCGCCGGCGGACACGGTCAAGGAGCGCGCCCAGATGGAGGAGATGTACCACAGGGGGAACTGCCCGTGGATGATCTGGGACGCCGAGCGCTCCGGGCTGCACACCGCGGCCACGTCCGCGGACGTCCTGGCCGGCGCGGCCGCGCGAGCCGCCGACCAGGTGGTCACCGCGTGATCAGCTGGCAGCTGAACGCCCCCACCGGGGGGCCCCTGTCGGTGCTCGCGATCGGAGCGCACCCGGACGATATCGAGATCGCGGCGGGCGGCACCCTGCTCAGCCTCGCCGGACGCCAGCACGGACTTCGGGTCAGGTATGTGCTGCTTACCGGAACGCCGGAGCGGCAGCGCGAGGCCAGGGCGGCCGCGCGCGGCTTCACGCCAGGCGCCGACCTCGAGGCCGAGTTCCATGATCTGCCCGAGGGACGGCTGCCGGCCGTCTGGGCCCAGGTCAAGGAGATTATCGAGGGCGTGGCCCGCTCGTTCACCCCGGACCTCATTCTCGGGCCCGCTCCGGGCGACGCGCATCAAGACCACCGGACGATCGCGGAAGTGCTGCCGACGGCCTTCCGCGATCAGGTTCTCCTCGGCTACGAGGTGCCCAAGTGGGACGGCGACATGCCCCGGCCGAACACGTACTTCCCGCTGACCGACGAGATCGCGCGGACGAAGGCCGAACTGCTCGACGAGTACTACCCCTCACAGCACAAGCGCGATTGGTGGGGAGCGGAGACGTTTCTCGGGCTGGCGCGATTGCGCGGCGTGGAGTGCCGCGCGCGCTATGCCGAGGCCTTCACGTGCACCAAGCTGGTCATCTCCTGATGGCCGATTCAGCCGCGTGACGGCCCCGAGGGCTCGCGGGGACGGCCTTGTCCCCGCCGTCCCCGCGGTCCCCGCCGAAGAGCACTTGCGACAAGACGGTGAACTGGTCGTCCAGGGCGCGCATGTTCGCCGCGTTCGCGTCCGCCATCCGCTGCCGCAATTCGGCGTGCCGCGTCTTGACCGCCTCGAACTGCTCGATAAGCTGGGCGACGCTGAACGAGTTCGCGGAAAGGTTGAATTCCGCCAGCCCCATGTCCGTCATCAGCTCGACAAACTTTTGTGAATAGCCCAGGGATATGGTTGGCTTGCAGAGTTTCAGCGCGCACATCACATTGTGGTAGCGGGTGGCGACCACCGTTCCGATGGGGGACATGAGCCGCATGAGGTCGGCGTAGGAATCGGCGCGTTCGGCGGACACCGCTGCCGGGCCGAGATCTGGCCGCTCACGCCGCACGGCCGCCAGCACCTGGTCGGCGACGTCCCAGTCGAACTTGCTGTCCCCGCCGAAAAGCTGCACCCGATGGCCGGAGTTCACGAGCCAGCTGGTGAACTGCGTCATTTTCTGCACATAAGACGAGTGAATCTCCGCCGCGCGCGCCCGGTCGTCGTTTCCCCCGTAATACGCCATCACGCCGACGCCGACTACCCGCAGGTCCCCGGGCTGGTACGGCGGGGTCGGGACGCCGAAGACGAGGTCGGGGTACACGCGATCCCGCGACGTGTCGATGCCCCGGGCTCGCATCGCCTCCAGCGAGTGCTCGTCGCGGTAGGACCGGTAGCACGCCAGCCGTGCGGTCGCGTTGGATAGCCACCGGCTGGTCCGCTGCCTGACGGGGCCGGCCCCGACGCTCACGAGCGCGACCTTGGTGCGGAAGATTCTCCCGGCCAGCGCGACCACGAGCAGCGTAAACGGGTACCCCCACGGCCGCACTGGCAAGGTGAGTTCTAGCGGGCCAGTACCCGGCATGATCACCACGTCGTGGCGGCGTACCCAGGACATGGTCCGGAATACGTCAAGCCCCTTGCCAAGGGCCTTGACCGGGGCCGCCATGGGGCCGGACAGGCGGCCCTCATATTTCGAATACCAGTACAGGGGCGTGATGGCGATGCCGTACCTGACACGCATTTGGTCCGGCGTCCCGCCGCCCATGGCGTCCACGATGGCGTCGGGGTGGGCGGCCGCGAGGTAGTCGAGCACGGTCTCCATGGACGCGTCGTTGCCCGAATTCCCGGAACCGAGGATGCCGAAGAGGCCGACCTTGGGAGTCTTCGGCGGGGGTGGCTTGTTCACGTCTGTCCCTAATCTCCTTCGGCTGCCCGGGCTGGACTAAGCAGCTGACAGCGTGTGCATGCAGGAGATCGGGGAGGACTACGGCCTGATACAGCCGGCAGGCATCCGTGCAGCTGCGCGGGCCGCCTCCGGCACCGCGCCATAGTCCGCGGTCCGGCAAATCTACCTTTGCGTAGCCGTATCACGACGCCGCCCGTGCGCTCTTATTCCTTGGCAGAGTACTCTCCCGGAGGCTGAGTGAGCGGGCAGGCGCTGGATCTGAAGAAGTCAGCCACGATCGTGTGGCGGCACAGGATCGTGGCGGGCACCATCGTGGCCTTGGGCTTGATCGGGAACACCGCGTACTTCGCGGCTCAGCCCCAGATGTACACGGCAAGCGCGCTCGTCGTTCTCCCCCCTCCGCCCAACGCCACAACGGCCGGCGGGCAGACGCCTTCCGTCAACGTCTCCACGCAGTCCGTCGTCGTCACCAGCGTGCCGGTGCTCGTGGCCGCGCTGCGCAGCGCCGGCCTCGGAGTCTCCCTCGCGGCACTGCAGCATCGGATCACGGTCGCCGAGGCGGGCGCGCTGACGATATCGATCAGCGCCCAGGGCGATACCGCGCAGCAGGCGGAACGGACGGCGAACGCCGTCACCCGCAGCTATATCGCCTATATCACCGCCGCCAGCAACCCTGCCGGGCAGCAGCCAGCCGAACTGCTGCAGCCCGCGGCGACCGCGAGCGCGAAGCCCCGCACCACCCGTGTTTACGAGGCGGCCGCGGCCGGCGCGGCGGCCGGCGCGGTGGTCGCGCTCATCGCCGTGCTCGCGATCTGGGGCAACGACCGTCGGCTGCGCAAGCGCGACGCCATCGCCGATTCGATCGGGGTACCCGTCCTGGCCGGCGTCCGCGCCAGCTCCCCGGCCGATGCCGCCGGCTGGACGAAGCTTTTCTGGCACTACGAACCCCCGGCGGGCGATGCGTGGCTCCTGCAGCGTGCGCTTCGTGAGCTCGGCCTGCCCTGGCAATCCGGTCACGGCGGCACCGGGTCGGTAGCGGTGCTGTCGCTGACGCCGGACCGCGCGGCTCTCGCGCTAGGTCCCCAGCTCGCGGTGTCCGCCGCTGCGCAAGGCATTCCCACTGCCCTGGTGGTCGGCCCATGTCAGGCCACCAGGGAGGCGACCGCCCTGCGGGCGGCGGGCGGCGCCGCGACGGGACGGGACACGGGGAACCTCCGGGTGATGGTGAGCAGCCACGAGGATGTCTCCCAGCCGTCGGCGCAGGCCGCCCTGACCGTCGCCGTTGATGTCGTCAGCCCGCAGGCGCCTCGCCTCGCCAGCACGCCGCGCGCCGACGTGACGCTGCTGGCCGTCACCGCTGGCGCGGTCACCGCGAAGCAACTGGTCCGCGTCGCTGCCGCCGCCGCTGGTGCCGGCCGGACCATCGCCGGAATCCTGGTGGCCAACCCCGAGCCAGGTGATCAGACAACCGGCCGCCTGCCACAGCTGGCGCGGTTGGACCAACACCAGACGCCAACCCGCATGGTCGGCCTAGTGACGGAGAGTAGACGATGACGGAACGTGAGCAGGCGGTGACGTACTCACTGAACGGGGACCATGACGGTCCCGCGCGGCTCACAGCCTTTCCTGACTTCATCCTGCCCGAGGACCAGCCGGCCGATGTAGCCGCCGGCCTCGTGAGCCTGGGGTACATCTGGGCGGCCATTCAGCGCAAGACGCGGCTGGTGTGCGCACTTGCCCTCGTCGGGATCGTGATCGGCCTGGGCTTCTTCAAGATCGACCCCCCCGCGCACAGGGCGCAGACCTCGGTCCTGATCACGTACGGGATCGACGAGAACCCGTCGGAGGCGGTCTTCGACGAGCAGGCGATCGCCGAGAGCCACACGGTGGCCAAGCTTGCCATGGCCAAGCTCGGAATTCACCAGAGCCTCGGCAGCTTTGCCGCCTCGTACTCGGTCACGATCGTTACCGAACGCGTGCTGCAGATCACGGCGAGCGCGAAGACCAGCAGCGAGGCGGTCAGCCGGGCCAACGCGATAGCCAGCTCGTTCCTGCAGTTGAGAGCCCAGCAGCAGGAGCAGGCTCAGCAGGTGGTGACCCAGTCCATGCAGCAGGAAGTGCCCGGGGACATGCAGAGCGTAGCGTCGCTGCAATCGAAGGTCGCCGCCGTCGAGCACCAGCCCAAGACGTCGGCGCAGCAGGCCGAGCTCAAGAAGTTGCAGGCCCAGGAGAACCAGGCCGCCCTGTCGCTGAGCGTGCTCCAGGAGGCCATCGCCGAGAACCAGGCAGGCAGCCAGACGCTGGCCGCCATCAAGGGCAGCGTGGTGCTCGACTCGGCCGAGGCGCTCGCGTACTCCACGAAGAAGTGGGTGCTCATCTACGCCGTCTACGGGCTGGTGGGCGGTCTGGCCCTGGGGCTGGGCATCGTCGTGATCGGGGCCGTGACGTCCGACCGGCTGCGCAGGCGCGATGACATCGCGCGGGCTCTCGGCGCTCCCGTGAAGCTCAGCGTCGGCGCCACGGCGGGCGGACGCAAGAGGGCGGCCAGCCAGGGCGGTATCGGCGGAGCAGACGACCCCGATATCAGGCGCATCGTCGCGCACCTGCGCGAGGCGGTCTCGATGAAGGACGGGCACCGCGCGCTCGCGGTCGTAGCCGTGGACGAGCCGAAGGTGGCGGCGCTCGCCCTGGCCTCACTCGCGGTCTCGATCGCGCAGGAGGGGCGCAAGGTCATGCTGGCGGA
>NZ_JASIAL010000110.1:0-8172 GCF_030042015.1 Trebonia sp.
GCCGACCCGGCCTGGACCTACTTCTTCGCGTGAACTAACCAGGCACACGATTAATGGCCTGCCGCCGATTAACCCAATCCCCGGCAGGCCATTGGCCTGCCTAACGTCCCCCAGTTGCGTGCCCCCGTGCCCCGCTCCCCGCCCGCGTGCCCGCGTCCCCCAGCGCGTGCCCGTGTGCCTGCTGCCCGTGTGCCTGCTGCCCGTGTGCCTGCCTGCGTGCTCCCCGGCGTGCCGCGGAGCACGCCGGGGCTCCGGTCGCCCACTCCCGCAACTCCAGGCGCGTTTCCTCGCTCGCATTGTCCCCCGCCGCTACTCGCACCGTCCCCCGGCGCTCGCCAGACCGCTCCGCATTGGCGGTGGGGCCCCCAGCGCCAACCCTATAGCCCGCCACACTGTGTACCATGGTGCTGTAAGCACGACACGAGAGGGAACCATGGAACACGACTTGCCGCTGTACGGTCTCGTACGCGGACATCGACATGCGGCAGTCGTGGCGCGGCGGGCATATCCGCAAGATCAGCAGGAATGTACCCAGCGGCACGGTAGTGTACGACATTGAGTATCCGTGAGCAGCTCGCGGGGATAGCCCTGGGCGGCGCTCTGCTGGCCGTAGCCGCGTGCTCCCCGGCAATAAGGACCGTATACGTCCCTGCCACGCAAACCGCTGCGGCGTCCAGCCCTACGGTTTCCGCGCTTAGCTTTGAATGCTCGCTAGTGCCCTTGCACGGGCAGAGCTATGCTGCCAATGCCGTCAACGTCGTACTGACCGCGATAAACAACACCGGTCAGCCGGTAACGCTGGAAACGGAATCCGTCGTGTTCTATGACGGAAACGAGGAAATCTCGTCTGTCCCTGATATCGGGTGGGATGAGGTAATTTCCGCTGGCCAGTCGGTGCGGGGCACCGTGGAAACGAATATCAGTGGTTCGAATATCACCTCATGTCAGGTGGTTGCCTATAACGCTTACTGAGCATGTCAGGCAACGACACGCCGTAGGACGCGCCAGAATCAAGCCTGAGCGGCTTTCACGCTACCCTGTGAGCTGGGATGCCCCCGCTGGTCACGGCACAACTACGGTCAAGAGGCATGGCGCACGACAACGGCCTTCACCACGTGGTAATCCAATCCAAGGTCGTCAGCTATCTGCCGCCGAGTCTGGCCGTGTCGCCACTTATAGAGGATTAGCGGATACGCCCCGATATGACGGCTGCTCCTCCTGTTCCGCGACTGTTCCAGCCTGGTAGCCCATCGGACGTTACCGGGCGCATAGTTCCCGTTGTTGTCGATTCTGTCTAGCGACATGCCCGAAGGTCTGGGACCAAGCTCACGCTCAATGTCGGCAACGAACGCTGCTATGTCATGCCAGGCATCGCAAACTTTAATGCCTCGCGCACCGTAAAACGGATAGAGACTGTTCTCGGGATTTTCGCAGCGGTTGAGCATCATTATCCAAGTGGGATACATCGCGTGCCGCGACATGCCGTGGAATCCGTGTTTCACGCCCCGGTTAACCATGAAACAAATTATAGGTGGACTCATTCCGATGCGGGGGCGTCTCACTTAGCCAATGCCACGTAGTAGCCGCGTCGGGGGACGCTGAAAATCAGTCCCTCATCAGTGAGCACTTTAAGCGCGTGCGTCACCGCGTACTCGCCTATGTCGTACGTCTCGCGCAGCGTGCGGTTAGACGGCAGGGGTCCGCTGCCGAACTCGCCGTTTCGTATGCGTTCGCGGAGAATGTTCGCTAGCTGCACATACAGCGGTTCGGGTGAACGGTAGTCCACGGTCATCATGTCACGGTAGGACAGCACACCCCACCGCAGATACGCGGGCATCCCTGTCATGGGTGGCATGGCTTGTCTGGGGTGGTTACGCTTGTCTCTCACGCACCCGAACACCCGTTGGGTGTGAGCGACAGGGGCAGGCATGGGACCGATAGACAGATACCACGATGACGACAAAGAGCTGACAGCACTACGGGCGAGGCATCCCAAATGGGACATCACCCGCTTGCACGCGGGGTTCCTGGCAGTGCCGCGAGGTGCAGTGGCGATCTACGGGTACACGCAAGAGGGCACCGAACGGCAGATAGCCGAGCACGAGCGGTACCCCGGACCTGTCTACGTGGTGGTGCAGGAATACCACGACCCTGACAGGACCCAGCGGCTACACGAGGTGCCCGACGTCTACGGGACGCTAGAGCTTGCCAGGGAGCAGTCTGAGCTGCCGGGACCGTGGGAAGCCCACCCGGACGGTTCCCCGTTCTCCCCGCTTACCGCACGCGGGGATAAGTTCGATGCGCACATTTACCCGCGTAATATCCAGTGGCAACCGCCGCATGATCCCGCGTATGAGGTCACTTTCGAGAGGGGCGCGGAATGAACATCAAGGCTATCGCGCGTGCTTTCCGGCGGCGGGAGCTTGTCTACGTCGTGATACTCGACTACCGCGATGGGCTGGACGTGGGCGTGTTCACGAGCCTTGCCGTGGCGGAAGACCAAGCCGACCTGACGCCGTGGGAAGCGGATGAGTCAGGGATACTGTCCGCGCAAGGGGAACTGTGGAACGCGTACATCTGCCCTGCCCGCGTGGAGCGTCGCATCCCCCGTGAGCGTGAGTACGCCATAGCCCGTGCGATCCCGCGTCAGCAGGCAGCACATGAGTGAGGACTGGCAGCGCAGGCTTGTCCCGGTAGCGGTGCTGGTCTTCGGACTGGCTATCGGTGTTCTCCTGCTGCGCAGCGTCCTGCCGTGGGCCGCTGGTGACCTCGCACGGCACGTCAGTCATGGGTGAGGACTGTCACGGAAGATGAGAACTTGCGCCGTGCGGGGTGGCGTTAGGTTGCGTACATAGGTGCATGGGCTGTCATCGTGCGCGCACAGCGGAATCTGTTGCGATGGGTCGGGCAATTTGCATCCCAATTTGGGCGACCCTGCCCGTGCGCACGCGGGGACGCGCGTAAGGCAGCAGAGGCAACCAGCGGCACGCCATCTGACCAGCGATGTTACCGAATCGTTAGCGGTACACAGTGAGATGCCCTACCTATTGGTGGCGGGGGCCCCACCGCCAACGGCGAGCGCGAACCTCACCGGCGGGACGGGCCGCGGCGCCGGCCCGGCGCGCGGCCCATTCCCGTCCGTCACGCCAGCCCCTCCCGCTGGCCCTGCACGCACCCGGCCGAGACAACGGGAAAGAAAGGGCCACCCCTGACAGGCATTTTCCTTCCCGATAATCGGCCTGTCCGGAATGTCCGGTTCGGGGATTCCGGCATACCGGGCATATCGCGTCGCCGGGCGACGGTCGGCGGGCACCCAGCGGCGGGGACGCGCCTGCACCCGCCCGCGTGACGCGGGAAAGCCGGAGCTCAAACCCGATTAGGCGCCAGATAACAGAGGTTCGCCCGGGACGAAAGAGAACTAGTGAGTATTCTCGATTGCCGCGGCCGAGTGTATAGTGTAATAGAGGTTTCACAATTCGTGTCCGTGACATCCTCGTAACCGTCGCGCTAGTCCGCCCGCGCAGCAGCGAGGAGGAAGGACGCCCGATGATCGCGCCAGCAAGCCCCACGGTGCGGCGACGCCGGCTTGCCGCTGAACTGCGCGGGATCAGGGAGAGCAAGGGCAAGAGCGGCGACACCGTCGCCGCGGCGCTGAAATGGTCGGCCTCCAAGATCAGCAGGTACGAGCGGGCCCGGACGGGCTTGCGACCGCGGGAAGTCGAAAGGCTGCTCGACTATTACGAGGTCACCGGCTCCCGCCGCGAGCTTCTCCTCGGCCTCGCCGAGGATGCGGCTCGGAAGGGCTGGTGGGAAGAATTCGCGGACAGCCTCTCCGAGGATTATCAGCAATTCATCGGCCTGGAGCACGAGGCGACGTCGATCGCCATATGGCACGTCGATGTCGTGCCTGGCCTGCTGCAGACCGAGGCTTATGCCAGGCACATAATCAGCAGCTACAGCAGGGTCGAGCCGGTCGCTCCCGGCATGATCGGCCGGCTGGTCAGGGTCCGCATGCGGCGCCAGCAGGTGCTGAACCGCGACGGACTGCAGCTGGCGGTGGTGCTCGACGAATCGATCCTGCGGCGCCGGATCGGCGACGAGTCCGTGATGTATGAGCAGTTGCAGCGCCTCGCGCGAGAGTGTGAGCGGCCGAATCTCACCCTGCGGGTGCTCTCCCTCGACGCGCAGCACATGGCCCTGGGGGAGTCGTTCGTCATATTCGGCTTCGGGCCAGATAGTGATGCGGTGCTGCAAGACGTGGTGAGCACCGAGCATTTGAAGAGCGGTTTCACGCTGGAGGGGGAGCGGGAGACCTACCTGCACCGGATCGCGTTCGAGATGCTTGCCGATGCGTCGCTCGACCGGGCGGCGTCCAGGGCGCTGATACTCCAGACAGCGCAGTCGCATTGGTCAGGTGCGCGCCGTCGCGCTCACGCGTAAGTGACGCGACTCGTTCGGCCACCCGCGATCGGCGGTGGGCGCTGACAGCGCACGCTTGAGGTGCCCGGCACACCGTGGGTACGACAGACATTCACCGGGCCGAGGTGCCGCTTGAGCCGACAGGGACCCTCGGCGCGAGTGTTGTCTGCTACTCTTGCCTCGCCCGCATTCCGCAATGCTGCATTCACGACAATGACAACGATCAGTGAGGGGTAGTAACGTGGGAAATCCTGCGTTCCGCAGGCTACCCGAAAGGCCAGTTTCAGGTCCTTACTGGGTCAAGAGCTCTCTTAGTTTCGCTAACGGCAATTGCGTTGAGGTGGCAAGCCTGCCCGACGGCGAGATCGGCATCCGCAACAGCAGGGACACCGCGGGGCCAATACTCCGATTCACTCCGGATGAATGGCATGCGTTTGTCGGCGGCGTGCGAAACGGCGAATTCGATGGATTCGAAGGGTAGCAGCCGCTAACTGCCTGCCAGCACGCAAGCGGAGGTCCCCGGAGTCCGGGGACCTCCGCTTCTTCATGCACGCGGCGACCGCACCGCCACCGCCACCACCCAGCGCCGCGCCACCCGCGCCCCGCCGCGCCACCCGCGGCCCGGCGTGCGGACACGGCCCGCGAGACGGTGGAAGAGGCGCCCGTCCTGATCCTGGCGGGCGTGGAGTTCACCGACCTGAACAGCGGGTTCTTCACCCAGCAGATCACCCGTCGGCGAACCATCGAGATCGGTGCCACCGCGGCAAGCGTGGGGGCCGCGCTGTATGAGCGGGTTCCGTTGCGGATCGCGATCCGGGTGCTGGCGGCACTGGTCGCCGAGCTGCCGTCCGGACGGCCCAGGCCTGGCGGGCGGCCCGCTCCGGTGCCACCGCCGCGGGAACCGCTCGCGCCCGGCACGCCGCTGTCCCAGCAGGCGCTGTGGGACCTGGTGGCGCGGTCCTTGCGGCCCGGCGACATCGTCCTGGCCGACCAGGGCACGCCGTTCTACGGGGCGGCCACCCACCGGCTGCCGCGCGACGTCACGTTCATCGGCCAGCCATTGTGGGCCTCCATCGGGTACACGCTCCCGGCGCTGCTCGGAGCCTGCCTGGCCAGCGCGCAGGTGAGCCGAGTCGGGGCTCCGCCCGCCGGTTGTGGCATTTCCTCACGGGCGGCCAGGCCCCATAGTGGAGTCCATGGAGACTGTCGACACAGATGTCGTCGCTGGCGTGCGGGCATCCCTGAACTACGTCGCCCCCTGGTCGGCGAAAAACCGGCTCTACGTCGCGCCCGGGGCGCACCTGACCACCACCGAGTACGACCCGCACGTCGTCCTGATCGCGGACGGCCGCCCGCACGGCGGCGAGTTCAGCCTCGACAGGAACGGGTTCATGTTCGTCAGGCACCACAGCGCGGTCGCCGACTTCTCCGCCCCGGCCGAACTCGACGCCGCGTACACCGGCGAGGCGACTCACCTGGTCGGGCAGCTGACCGGAGCCGACCTGGTGATTTCCGAAGGCTGGGTGCTGCGCCGCTCGGGGACGGCGCTGCGCGGTGCCCAGCCGCCCGCGCCTGACGTGCACATCGACCTGCACCCCGATCGCGCGCCCGGTGTGTTCGAGAGGTTCCACGCCACCCACGGGCGGCCGGGCAAGCAGTTCCGCCGGGTCATCTACACCAGCCTGTGGCGTGCCTTCAGCCCGCCGCCGCAGGACTGCCCGCTGGCGATCCTCGACTACCGCAGCGTCGCCGACACCGAAGGCGTGGCCAACCTCCTGCTCTTCGTCGACCAGCCGCCCGACCCGGTGCCTGACACGATCGAGGACGAACAGTCGCAGCCGGCCGGGACCGTGTTCACCTACAGCCCCGCGCACCGCTGGTGGTACTTCCCTGACATGAACCCGGACGAGGCGCTGCTGCTCAAGCTGCACGACAGCGACCACAGCGTCGCCTGGCGGGCGCCGCACACGGCGTTCCGCGACCCGAGCGTGCCAGCCGGGCACACCCGCGAAAGCGTCGAGATCCGCACGTTCGCGTTTTTCTACTAGCGCCGCGCGGCACTCCGCGCCGGGGCGTTGGAGTTTGGGCGCCGGCGGCGATGAAGTAGATGTGAGCGAGCCCTCGCGGCCCGGAAGGCCGGCGCCGTCCGGAGCGGCGGCACCCGACCTGCTGGCGCTGTACGACCAGGCCCTGCCGGACGTCTACGGGTACCTGCTGTCACGCTGCGGCGACGCCGCGCTGGCCGAGGACCTGACGGCGGAGACCTTCCTGGCGGCGGTCGCCGCCGCCAGGAAGGGCACGGCCGTGCTGAGCGCCGGCTGGCTCATCGGGATCGCGCGGCACAAACTCGTGGACCACTGGCGGGCGCGCTCGCGTGAGCAGCGCCAGCTGCGGGCGGCCCAGGCCCATGACAGCGCGTGCGAGGACGACGATCCCTGGGAGGAGCGGCTCGACGCGTTGCGCGCCCGGCAGGTCCTCGATCAGCTGGCGCCGCACCATCGCGTGGTCCTGGTGCTGCGCTATCTCGACGACCTGACCGTGCCGCAGGTCGCCGCCGAGCTCGGCCGGACCAGGCATGCCACCGAGGCGCTGATCGTCAGGGCGCGGGCGGCGTTCCGCCGCGCCTACGAAGAACGCGACGAGGAAGGAAGGGGTGGCGGCGATGGCTGACCCGCTGGAAGTCCTGCGCCGCCCGCTCGTGCCGCTGGCACCCGATCCCGCCTTCGCGGCCCGGCTGCGGGAACGGATCCGGCGTGCCCTCACCGAAGGAGCGACGATGACCTCTGCACCCAGGCTCGCCGGCACCGAAGGCGACGTGGCCTACCTCAGCCTGCAGGTGCCTGACGCCTCCCGTGCCCGCCGGTTCTACGGCGCGGTGCTCGGCTGGGCGTTCGCCGCCGATCACCGCCCCGGCCGCAGTTCGCAAGTGCACGGGCAGTCGCTGCCGTTCGGCATCTGGGACGGCGCGCCGTCCCCGGGCATCAAGCGGCCGGGCGTGCTGGTCGTCCACCGCGTCGCCGACATCGGGGCGTCCGTGGCGGCGGTCCGTTCGCTTGGCGGGGTCGCCGGCGAGCCGCACCGCGAGCCGTACGGGATGATGGCGGACTGCGCCGACGACCAGGGCAACGCGTTCACGCTGCTCGAGATGCCGCCGGACGCGCCGCGTCAGGACCAGGCCGCTGACCGGCCTGGCGACGTCGCCTACATCACGATCTCGCCGGGTGACGAGGCGCGGGCCGGACGGTTCTACGGCGCCCTGTTCGGCTGGGAGATAGCGCCGGGCCTGGTGCCGCGCGGCCTGCAGGTCCGCGGCCCGCTGCCGATGATCGGCCTGCGGGGCGGCACCAGCCGGCCGGCCATCGTGCTGACGTACCGCGTCGGCGACATCGCGGCCGCGGCGCGGCGCGTGCGGGACGGCGGCGGAACGGCGACCGATCCCGAACGCCAGCCGTACGGCGTCACCGCCGACTGCACGGACGACCAGGGGATGAGGTTCGGCCTGGGCCAGCTCTGACGGCCGCCGGCGCGGCACCGGGGCGGCCGCCGGCGCAGCACCCGGCGCGGCACCCGGCGCGGCACCGGCGCGGCCGCCCGCGCGGCACCGGCGCGGCCGGGTCAGCCCTGCGCCAGGTCCGCGACCAGCTGCTCGGCGGCGGCGATGTCGCCCTCGAGCGGGCGGTCCTCGTCGCCGGCGGGAAGGCGGCTGAGCGCGCGGCCGTAAACGGCGCGCAGGCGGCCGCGCCGGTGCCGCGC
>NZ_JASIAL010000542.1:0-10749 GCF_030042015.1 Trebonia sp.
GGCTGCTGCGCGCCGCCGAGCTGGCCGTCGAACTCGGGCGGCTCGAGCGGGCCGGTGAGCTTGCCGCGCGGGCCGAGCCGCTGTCCCACGCGCCGCCCGACCTGGCGCGGCTGGCCCTGATCAACGAGAGGCTGAACCCGGGCGACCCGGGCGACCCGCTCCGGGTGCGGACCCTGGCCGACCTGGCCAGCGAGATCATCGACGCCGGCGACACCGACCTGGCGTTCAGGCTCGTGCTGGCCGGGGCGGTCCGCGTCTGGTCGGCCGACCCGGGACCGCAGCCGCGGGATCACCTGACCGCCGTCATGGGACGCCTGCCGGTCCCGGCGGACGACCCGCGGCTGCTGTCGGCCGGCGGCTTCATCGACCCCGCGCGCTACGGCGACCGGATCACGGCGCGCATCGCGACCCTGCGCCAGGACGAGCTCGACCCGGCGTCGGCCGAACTCGCGATGTCGATCCACCTCGTCGGCGCCGACGAGACGATCACCGCGGTGCAGCGCGCGGTCGTGGACTGCGCCCGCAGGGAAGGCAAGCTCGCCGCGCTGCCCAGGCTGCTGACCCAGCAGGCCTGGACCGCGATCACGCGCGCGGACTGGCAGGCGGCCGTCCCGGCCTGCGACGAGGCCGTCCGCCTGGCGGTCGAGACACGCCAGCCGATGTGGCACGCGGCGGCGATGACGGGCCAGGCGATGATCGCGGGCATGCGGGGCGAGGACGAGGACGCCGAACGGCTGGCGCGGCAGGCGGAGGCGCTCGCGCTCCCCGCGCGGATCAGCGCGGTGCTGTCCGGCATCCAGTTCGCGCGCGGCGTCACCGCGATCGCCGCCGGCCGCTACGACGAGGCGTTCGACCAGCTGCGCCGCGTATTCGACCGCGGCGACCCCTGCTACCAGGCGATACAGAGCGCCTGGGCGCTCGGCGACCTCGCCGAGGCGGCCGCGCACACCGCGCGGACGGCCGAGGTCCGTGCGCTAGCGGAGGCGTTCAGGCCGCGTCCGGGGGACAGCGTCACCCCGTGGACCCGCGTCGCCCTGGGCTACGCGGCCCCCCTGCTGGCCGAAGAATCCGGCGCCGAGCTGGAGTTCAACCGGGCGCTCGCGGTGGACCTGACGCGCTGGCCGGCCTACCGTGCGCGCCTGCTGCTCGAGTACGGCTCGTGGCTGCGCCGCCGGTACCGGGTCGCCGCGGCCCGGGGGCCGCTGCGGACCGCACGGCAGATCTGCGAGGCGCACGGCCTGCTGCCCTGGGCCGAGCGCGCCCGCAGGGAGCTGCGCGCCACCGGCGAGGCCAGCGAGGAACCCCGCGCGCAACCGCGGACATCCCTGTCCCCGCAGGAGTTCCAGATCGCGCAGCTCGCCGCCGAGGGACTGTCCAACAGGGAGATCGCGCAGCGGCTGTACCTATCCCACCGGACCGTCGGCTCGCACCTGTACCGGATCTTCCCCAAGCTCGGCATCACCTCGCGGACCCAGCTCCCGTCCGTCCTGCCCACCGTAGACCCGAACCGCTAACGGCCCAGCGAACCGCAGCCACCCCGGAGCAGGTGCGCCGTCAAGGCGCAGCCGGGGGGTTCCGGGGGGTCGCCCCCCCGGGAGAAACCAGTCGGATGACTGAAGCCGGCGTACGCGCGCTCCCCCTACGGTGGGCAGCGACGCTGGGGGCCCGATCCCGGGCGAACCGGCCGGACAGCACCCACGAAAGGCCACGTCAGATGCCTGCCAAACCACACCCGGTCGTATTCATCAACGGTCTCTGGCTGCACAAGAGCTCCTGGCAGCCATGGGAGTCCCTGTTCGAAGACGCCGGCTACCGGGTCCTCGCCCCGGGCTGGCCCGGCGAGCCGGACACCGTCGAGCTCGCCAGGGCCGATACAGATTCTGTCGCCGACAAGGGGATCGACGACGTCGTGGCGCACTTCGCCGCGATCATCGGCGGGCTCGACGCCAGTCCCGTGCTGATCGGCCATTCTTTCGGCGGGATGATCGCCGAGAAGCTGCTCGGACAGGACCGGGCCGCGGCGGCCATCGCGATCGACGCGGCGCAGATCAAGGGGGTCCTTCCGCTGCCGCTGTCGTCCCTGCGGGCGACGCTCCCTGTCTTCAGGAACCCCGCGAACCGGCACCGGGCCGTCATGCTCACCGCCGAGCAGTTCCGCTACAGCTTCGGGAACGCCGTGACCCCAGAAGAGTCCGCGATGCTCTACGACAAGTGGGTGGTGCCGGCGCCGGGCAAGCCGCTCTTCGAGGCGGCAGCGGCCAATTTCTCGCTGCACTCCCCCGCCAGCGTGAACACGCGCAACCCGCGGCGCGGCCCGCTGCTGCTGATCATGGGCGGCCAGGACCACACGGTCCCCGAGGCGATAACCAAGTCGACGCTGAAGCAGTACCGCTATTCCCCGGCGGCGACCGAGCTGCTCGAGTTCGGCGACCGCGGTCACTCGCTGACGATCGACGCCGGCTGGGGCGACGTCGCGCAGGCCTGCCTGTCCTGGCTCGGCCGCAAGGGCCTGTAGCCGATGAAGGACACCGAGCGCATGCCCTCGGGACTCGCCGGGTTCAGGTCAGCGCACATCGACCTGGGCGACCTGACCGTCCACGCCGTCACCGGCGGGGACGGGCCTGCCGTGGTGCTCCTGCACGGGTTCGCGCAGACCTGGCGGGCCTGGCGCGCCGTGCTGCCCGCGCTCGCGGAGCATTACCTGGTGATCGCCGCCGACCTGCGCGGGATCGGCGGCTCGACCGTTCCCTTCGACGGGTTCGACAAGCGCACCATGGCCGGCGACGTCGCGGGGCTGCTCGACGCGCTCGACGTTCCGGCGGCGAGCGTCGTGGGACACGACATCGGCGGGATGGTCGCGTACGCGTTCGCCAAGAGCTACCCCGGCCGGGTCAGCAAGCTCGCGATCGCCGCGGTCTTGCTGCCCGAGCGCGCCTGGTACGGATTCCCGCTGCTGGGCGCCGGGTCGCCGTGGTGGTTCGGGTTCCACGCCGTCCCGCTCCTGCCCGAACGCCTGATCTCCGCCTCGCTGGGCTGTTACCTCGACTGGTTCTTCGACTTTCACGACCCGGGCGAGAACTACGACGCGTCGGGCATCACCGCCGCCGACAGGGACGCGTACGTGCGGGCCTACTCCGCTCCCGGCGCGCTGAGCGCGGGGCTGGGCTGGTTCCGGGCGTTTCCCCAGGACATCGCCGACAACGACGGGTGGCTCAAGCAGCCGCTTGACATCCCCTACCTCGCGATCGCCGAGCCGCACGTGCTCGCCCCGATGACCGAGCAGGCCGCCAGGATCTCGGCCAGGCATCAGGTGGTGCAGGTCGCGCCGTCCGGACACTGGGTGACCCAGCAGCAGCCTGGCCAGGTCGCCGACGCCTTGCTGAAGTTCCTCGCCGGGGAAGGCTGACCTGGCCGGCGTGACGCTAGTCCGGCGGGGTGGCCGAGGTGGAGTTCACCCAGCGGGTGCCGTTCCAGTGCAGGATCACGACCTCCGCGCCCATGTTGACCGTGCCGACCGCCCAGGCGCTGCCGGCCGATGCGGCCGCCACGCCGTACAGGCTGTCGCACGTCGCGCAGAACGGGTTCGGGCTGGTCACCTGCGCCCACGCCTTGCCGTTCCAGTGGAAGATCATCGTCTTGGAGCCGCCCGCGGCGGTCTCGTCGTAGCCGACCGCCCAGGCGTTGCCCGCCGAGGTGGCGGCCACGCCCTGCAGGACGTTCCAGGTGAGTTCGGTGCTGCTGACCTTGACGGGATCGGGGCTTGGCACCTGCGTCCACGCCTTGCCGTTCCAGTGCAGGATCAGCGTCTGCCAGCCTTCTGAGTAGACGGTGGAGTAGCCGACCGCCCAGGCGTTGGTCGCGGAGGTGGCGGTCACGCCGTAGAGAAAGTCGCCCGTCGGGGTGGGGCTGGGGCTGGACACCTGGCTCCAGGCTTTGCCGTTCCAGTGCAGGATCAGGGTGTGGATGACGGCGTCGTCGTCGGTCTCGCCGACCGCCCAGGCGTTGCTCGCGGAGGTGGCGGCCACGGCGAACAGTTCGTCGTCGCTGCCAGGGCTCGGGCTGGACACCCGCGTCCACGCCTTGCCGTTCCAGTGCAGGGTCACGCTGCGCTCGGTGCCGGTCTGGCCGACCGCCCAGGCGTCGTCCGCCGAGACGGCGGCCACGCCGCTGAGCAGGGTGCCGTCCGGTCCCGGGTTCGGGCTGTGCACCTGCTTCCAGGCCGTGCCGTTCCAGTGCGCGATCAGCGGAACGTTGGCCGACGCGCTGGGTGTGTAACCGACCGCCCAGGCGTTGGCGGGGGAGATCGCGGCCACGCTGTAGAAGTCGCTGTCGGTCCCGCCCACCGCCAGGGCCGACTCCCACGTCCAGGCCTTGCCGTTCCAGCGCTGCGCCAGTGCCTCGCCCGGCGTGTAGCCGACGGCCCACGCGATCCCGCCGGTGGTCACGGCCGCGCCGTTGAGCTGGCCGCCAAAGGGGATGGCGACCCGGGGGGCCTGGGGCCTGGCCTGGGCCGCCGCGGCTGGCGTGGCCGCTGCCAGCCCGGCGGCCATGCCTGTCAGCAGCACCGCCGCGGCGACGATCACCCCTGACCGCGCGGCGAGCAGCCGTATGCGTGTCATCGCGCCCCTCCCACCCCGAAGGCCCCATTGAGCCCCGATTATGACAGGCCGGACATCCCGGGCGCTAGTCGCGCCGACCGGGTGATCGCGGGCGGGCGGGAGTCGGCCGGGATCGTTCGGGATAAAGATTTTCAGTCCGAACGGGCCCTGGCGCCTCTTCCTGCCTCAGCTGAACGTGTCGATGTTCTCGATCTTCCAGCGGCCCGCCTGCCAGAGCGCGGTGACCGCGAGCATCGAGCCGCTGTAGCTCGTCTGGCTGGTGCCGGCCCGGGTGTCCTGCTGGTTGACGAAGATCAGCACCCGCGCCTGGCCGCCGGTCAGCAGCTCCACCCCGCTGTTGGTCACCGTGGTGGTGACCACGAGCTTTTGCGCCGGGGCCTGCTGCTCCACGAGCGCGAACAGCGTGTTGTACTGCTGGATCGCCGGCCCGGTCAGCAGCCGCTGCGCGGCCCGCCTGGTCGCCCCCGTGTCGGCGTAGCTGTAGGAGAAGACCGTCTGCACGGCGGCGTCGATCTGGGTGCGGACCGCGCTGGTGGCGGCCGGGTCGATGAGGGCGGTGTTCTGCTGCGCGGACTGCGCGCGCAGGCTGCCGGCGTGCGCCGTCGCCCAGATGCCGAAGCCGCCGAGCAGGACGGTGACCGCGCCGAGCGCCAGCACCGCGAACGTGCGGCGGCGACCGCGGGTGGCGGTGGCTGGCTCGTCTGCCGGGTCGTCAGTATCGTCAAGCTCGTCGTCGTCAAGCGCGGGGTCTTCGAGCGCGGGGTCTTCGAGCGCGGGGTCTTCGAGCGCGGGGTCTTCGGGCATCGCGAATCCTTTCCGTCTCACCCGGCGCTGCCGACCGGCACCTGGCCGAGCGCGGTGAGCTTCCACCCCGAGGCGGTCCGCGTGAGCTGGCCGTCGAGCCTGGTCTGCTTGGTGACCGCGGCTCCCTTGGCGGGGACGACGGTGAGCTGGACGGCGGCGATGATGCTGGCGGTTCCCGCCCTGGTGTTGAGCGTGACGAGGGCCGCGTCGAGGATCTTGGCGGTGGTGATCGTCTTGGCCTGCTCGACTTGCTTTTCGAACTCGGCGCTGCCCGCGACGATCTGCGCGCGCAGCGCCCCGGCGGACGACTGCTCCCACAGGCTCAGCCCCTGGCCGACGTCGCGGTAGTCCAGGGTGTTGAAGTTCTGCACGTCCTGTTCGCCTTCCTGCAGGACCTGGTCGCGGGCCTGCGCCTGGGCGACCGTCCCGGCCTGGGCGGCGCTGTGCCACGCCAGGCCCGACCAGGCGGCGAAGACCGCGGCCGCGACGGCGAGCACGACCGCGACGGCGAGCAGCGGGTCTTTGACGAGCCTGCGGGCGCCGCGGCGGACGAGGGCGATCACGGGGTCACCCCGAGCAGCGTGGCCAGGCCCGGCTGGGCCGCCGCCGGCACCCCGCCCCCTGACGGGGCGTGCGCGGAGCCGCGGACGTCCACCCCGCTGCTGGCCGGCAGCGTGCAGGAGGCGGAGGTGTTGACCGGCGCAGGGGAGGTGTCGAGGCCGTTGCGGTACACGGTGCCGCCGTACCCGGCGGTGCAGGGCAGCGGGCTGAAGAAGGTGAGCGCCATCCCGATGTTGGCCCCCTCGTTCGTGATGACCGTGGATCCCGCCGCGATGTCGGCCGGCAGCACAGAAAGCAGCTCGTCGAGCGCCGCCCCCCTGGTGAGCGTCACCTGCGAGGTGGTCAGCAGGTTGGCGATCAGCACGGCCAGGCCGGGGTTGGTGCCGGCCAGCAGGTCGGCCACCTGCGCGGCGGCCTGCGGGGCGGCGGTGATGAGCTTGCTCAGGTCGGGGTCGGAGTCCTTGAGCTGCCGGGCGAGCAGCCGGGCGCTTGCGGCGAAGGAGTCCAGCGCCCCGGATTCGGCGATCTGGGTCGCCAGCACCGCCTTGGCGTTGGTGACCAGCGTGATCGTCTGCGGGGTGGTGGCGTCCAGCGCCTGGACGAGCGCGTGGTCGCCGTCCAGGATCGCCGCCAGGTTGGCCCCCTGGCCCTGGAAGCCGGTCGCCAGCTCGTTGAGCAGCTCGCGGAGCGTGCCGAGCGGCAGCGACGTGGCGAGCGTGTTGACGCTGGTCAGCAGGTTCGTCACGGGCAGCGGCACCGAGGTGTCGGCCTGCGGGATCACGCTGCCCGCGGTGAGGTAGGGGCCGGAGCCTGTGTCCGGTCGCAGGTCCACGTACTGCTCGCCGACCGCCGACAGGTCCGCCACGGCGGCCTTGAGGCGGGCCGGGATCGGCGGGGCGGAGTCGCTGATGTCCAGGTCCGCCTGCACGCCGGTCGCGGTCAGCTCGACGGCGCCCACCCGGCCGACCTGGACCCCGCGATAGGTCACGTCGGCGTCGGGGAAGATCCCGCCCGCCTGGGCCAGCTCCAGCTTGACCACGTAGTAGCCTGGCAGCCCGATGTAGCGGCCCAGGTTCGCGTAGTGGATGCCGGTGTACCCCACCACAAGGAGGCTGAGCAGCGCGAACGCGGCCAGCTTGAGTTTCGTCGCCGTGGTCAGCATCAGCTCTTGCCCGTCCCGCTGGCCGTGGCGGTCGGGGCCGGCGTCACGGGCGGGATCACCGTCGTGCCCTTGGCCGCCGCCACCTTCAGGTAGACGTTCAGGTAGTCGCCCTGCACGTCGTCAAGCACCTGGTCGGTGAACGGGTAGGTCAGCAGCACCTGCAGCGCCAGCGGCAGGTTCTGCCCGGCGTCGGCGAGCTCGGTGAGCGTCGGCGTCAGCAGCTGCAGGTCGGTGACCAGGCTGGCCTGGCTCGCGTTGATCGTGGCGACCGCGACGCCGGACAGGGCGTGCAGCGAGTTCAGCATCGTGACGAGCTGGTTGCGCTCGGCGGCGAGCACCTGCAGGCCCGGGCCGAGGTGGATGAGGACGTTGCCGATCTGGCGGTCGCGCGCGGCCAGGGTGGCCGACAGGGCGTTGAGCCCGTCGAGCGCGGTGATGATGTCGCTGCGGTGGGCGTTGAGGTTGGCCAGCAGCGTGTGCAGCCGGACGACCAGCGAGCGGACCTGCGGCTCGTCGCCGTTCAGCGCGACGGCCAGCTGGCTGGTGATCGTGTGCAGCTGGTTGATGCCGCCCCCGTTGAGCAGCAGCGACAGCGCCCCGAGCACCTCCTCGACGGTGGCGTTGGTGGTGGTGCGGTATTCGGGTATCACCGCGCCGTTCGTCAGCCTGCCGGTGGCCGGGACGCCGGGCGGCGCGGACAGCGCGATGTACAGCTCGCCGAGCAGGCTGGACTGCTCCACCTGGGCGATCGCGTTGGCCGGCAGGCGGACGTCGCCGTTGATCAGCATGCTGACGCTCGCGGTCCACGACCCCTGCGGCAGGGAGATGCTGGTGACCCGGCCGACGCTGACGTCGTTCACCTTGACCGCCGACTGCGGCACCAGGTCGAGCACGTCGGCGAAGCGGGCGGTGACCTCGTAGGGGTGGCTGCCCAGGCTCGCGCCCCCGGGCAGCGGGATGCTGTAGATGCCGTTGAACCCGCCCGCGCCGCAGCCGGCCGTGGCGATCACCGCCGCCGCCGCGACGGCGATCGCCGCCCACTGCCGCGGGGCCCGGGCGCGCATCAGCACCGCTTCCCGCACGCGTGCAGCTCTGCGAGCAGGGCCTGCGGCGTGCTGTACACGGTGCCCACCGACGGCAGCGGCAGCGGCGGGAGGCCGGCGATCTCGCTGGTGAGCACCGCGACCGACCCGGCCGGTCCCGACGACGCCGCCGATTCGTCGCTGGCCGCGGTGGTGCCCGCCGCGGTCATGCTGAACTCGTTGAGGTCGGCGCGGCCGTCCAGGGTCTTGGTGGTGGCGTCGTACGCGTTGAGCAGGTTGTCGGCCGCGAGCGGGGCGTCGTCAAGCGCTTCGGCCAGCGACGCCCGCTCGCTGGACAGGATGTCGGTGATCGACGCGAGCTTGTTCACGTTGGCGGTGAGCAGGCTCCTGTTGCCCGCGATGAACTGCTGCACCTGGGCGAGCGCGCCGGCCAGCGTGCTGATCGCCGCGGACAGCTGGTCCCGCTCGCCGGACAGGTACCCGGAGACCTGGGCGAGCTGCTGCTCGGCCAGCTGCACCTGGTCATCGTTGCGCTCGAGCATGGCCGTGAACTGCTCCAGGCTGGTGATCGTCGACGCGATGTTGCCCGCGGAGCCGCCCAGGGTCTTCGACAGGCCGGCGTACTGCGTGAGCATGCTCTTGAGGTAGCTGCCGTTGCCCGCCAGGTTGGCCTGGCCGGTCGTGATCAGGTTGCTGAGCGCGCCGTGCTTGTTCGCGCCCGACGGGCCAAGCGCGGTGGCGAGCTGGTTCAGGTCCGCGTAGATCTGGTCGATCTCGACAGGGACCGCGGTGCGGGAGAGCGGGATGACGGCGCCGCTGGCGAGCCGCGGGCCGCTCGTGTAGGCGGGGGTGAGCTGGACGTAGCGGTCGGAGACCACGCTCGGCGCGACCACGACCGCGTCCGCGCCGGCGGGGACCGGGACGCCGTTGTCGACCGTCAGGATGACCCTGACCTCCGCGCCGTCCGGCTGGACCGCGTCGACCGTGCCCACCCGCACCCCGAGTATGCGCACGTCGGAGCCGGGGTAGATGCCGATCGACTCGCTGAAGTAGGCGGTGATCCGCGTACCCGGATGGGTGGCCTGGTCCAGCAGCCTGCCGCCGGCGATCAGCGCGGCCACGACCGCCACGGCCGCGACCGCGGAGATGATCCGGCGCCGCCGGGAGCCGAGCAGCCTGCGCCGCAGCCGATCGCGCAGGCCGCGCAGGCGGGCCCGCCTGGCCGTTTGCTGTTCCCGGCCTTCTTCCAGGAGGCTGTCGAGTGTGCTCAGCCCGCCTTCGTTCGGATCGCTCATCGTGTCACCTCAGCTTTTCGGTGGCTCGCAGCCGGCGGCGGGACCGGTGCCGGGCGGCAGGTCCGAGCTCGAGATGAGGCCGCACAGGTACACGTCCAGCCAGCGGCCGTTGCCGAGCGTGTTGCCGAGCAGCCGGTAGTACGGGCCGGCCAGCGCGATCGCCTGGGCCAGGCTGGCCTGGTTCTGCTCAAGCACGCTGGTGACCTCGTTCAGTGCCTGCAGCGCCGGGTGGAGCTTGGCCTGGTTGTCTGTGACGAGGCCGGACAGCTGGACGGACAGGGCCTGCGTGGTTTCCAGCAGCGAGGTGATGGCGGCCTCCCGCTGCTGCAGCTCCGCCAGCAGCAGGTTCCCGTCGGTCAGCAGTTCGGAGAACCGGGTGTCCTCGCTGGCGAGAACCCCGGTGACCGTGCGGGTGCCCGCCAGCACGCTGGCCACCTGCGCCTGCTCGGAGGCCACCGATGACGACAGGCTGGCCAGCCCGCTCAGGGCCGAGCGCACGTACGGCGGGGTGGAGGCGAACGCGTCGGACAGCACCTGCAGGCTCTTGGCGAGCTGGGCGGTGTTGATCTGGCCGAGCTGCTGCCCCAGGTCGCTGAACGCCTGCTGCACGTCGTACGGCGACGTGGTGCGGCTGAGCGGTATCGGCTGGGCCGGGTTGAGCGGCGCGGTGCCCTGCGGGTCGAGCGCCAGGTACATGTCGCCGAGCAGGGTCTTGATCTCGATCGCGGCGGTGGTGTCGTTCCCCAGCCAGGCGCCTTTCTCCTGGAACGTCACGGCCACCTTGTCGCCGTCCAGCGATACCCCGGTGACGTGGCCGACCACGACTCCGGCGATCCGCACCTCGTTGCCTGGCTGCAGGCCGCCCGCCTCGGCGAAGTAGGCGGTGTAGGTGGTGCCGCCGCCGATGAACGGCAGGTCGCCCGAGTAGTAGACGAGCAGGGCGATCGCGGCGAGGATGGCCAGCCCCGTGAAGGCGACCCCGATCAGGCTGCGCTGCGACAGCGGCTTCCTGACAAACCGCGACAGGGCCTTCGCCGACAGGGCCTTCGCCGGCAGGGGCCTTTCCGGCACAGACGTCATGACGTGCACCTCGCTGCCGTGACGGGGACGCCGGACGGGCCCGCACCGCCGGAGGCGCTGCGCACCCCGGTCACCGTCGCGGCGCACAGGTAGAAGTTGAGCCACGACCCGTACGAGGCGAGCCTGGTGATGTCGGCCATCTTGAGCGGCAGGTCCTGCAGGAACGTGGCGACCGTGCCCGAGTT
>NZ_JASIAL010000111.1:0-17032 GCF_030042015.1 Trebonia sp.
GGGATCTGCTGGCGCAGCTCGTGGACCTGGGCCGCGGGGATGTCCCCTTCGACGGTGCACCAGGGACCCTGGGTCGAGGTCATCCCGGGGACGGCGCGCAGTTTCGCCAGGGCAGGCAGCACGGTGCTGAGAGTGTCGGCGGGAGTGTCCAGACGGAACCGGTGGACGGGCTCGCAGACCTGGGTTCCCGCCCGTTGGAGTGCTTCCATGACGACCAGCGGCGTGAGCTTGCGGTAGTCCTGCGGGCCGCTGAGCGGTCCCCGGGTACTCGGCGGGCCGTCCGGGACGCTGTACTGGGACCTGACCAGCGATACCGTGCAGTCGGTGACCCGCCAGCCGTAGAGTCCTTCGCGCAGTGTCTCGGTGGTGAACTGCTCCATTGCGGTGGCGAAGTTCTCCGCGTTCTTGTAGATGAACAGCGGGACGGCCTGGTGGTCGACCTTGAGCTGGAACTCGATGCCTGAGCCCGCTGGGGCTGGGTCGATGCGGATTCCCAGCGTGGCGAGGAACGGGTTTTCCCGCGCGCCCAAGAGTTCCTCGGCCGTGCCGGTGCGCAGCGGCCGTTCCACGCAGATCGGTGTCGTCTCCCGGAAACCGGTCTCCAGCCCGTACTCGCGCGCCAAGGTGGCCTCGATCACCTGTTTCTGGACTTCGCCGTACAAGGAGACGTAGATTTCCTGCCGGATGTCGTCCTGCCGGACGTTGATGAGCGGGTCTTGCTCGGCTAGCTGGGTCATGGCGCTGAACAGCTTCGGCTTGTCTCGCGGATCGCGGGCCACGATGGCCGTCTCCAGTGTCGGCGGCGCGAAATAGTGCTGCTCCGCGCTGGCAGGTGACGTCCCGATCGCGTCGCCGACCCGGATGCCGTCCAGACCTGACAGCCTGGCGATCTGGCCGGCGGTCACCGAGTCGCGGCGGACGCACGTGCCGTCGGCGAAGACGCCGATCGCGGTGACCTTGCCCTCGCCCCCGCGGCCGAACCGCACGCGGTCACGGACCGCGACGGTGCCGGAGAACACGCGCGCGTAGGCGATCTTCTCTCCGGCGGCCCCCCGGCCGATCTTGAACACCCGGGCCGAGACCGGGCCGCCACCGTCCCCTCCGGCCGAGGGCAGCAGGTCGGTGATTCCCTGGATCAGCGCGCCGACGCCCGCACCGGTGATGGCAGACCCGAAGTAGACCGGGTGCACCAGCGTGTCCCCGGTCTGCATGGCCAGCCTCTCGCGCAGCCAGTCATACGGCATGGCCCCGTCCATGTCGACATAGGCACCCAGGACCGCGTCGTCATGATCGGCCAGCATCTCGGCCAGCCTCGATCGGAACGCCGGAGCGGAGCCGTCAAAGGGAAGGAACGCCGCCCCGCGCGTTCCTGGCTCACTGACGGAGCCCATCGCGATGACCGCGGGTGTCAGCCGCTCGGCGATGTCGTTCAGCGGCCGCTCATACCCCGCGCCGCGGCGATCGATCTTGTTGACGAAGAACAACGTCGGGACCCGCAGCCGCTGCACGGCACGCCACAAGACCGACGTCTGCGGCTGCACACCTTCGACCGCGGAGACCACCAGGACGGCACCGTCAAGCACGCTCAGCGCACGCTCCACCTCGGCCACGAAGTCGGGGTGGCCGGGTGTGTCGATCAGGTTGACGGTCCTGCCGCCGATCGTGAACGCGACGACCGCGGACTTGATCGTGATTCCTCGCTGACGCTCCAGCGCCAGCGAGTCAGTCCGCGTCGTGCCCTCATCGACGCGGCCAGGCGCGTCGATGATCCCGGCGGAATAGAGCAGGCGCTCAGTCAGCGTCGTCTTGCCGGCATCAACATGTGCAAGGATCCCCAAATTCAGCGTTCCGCGAGACACGCGCCACATCCTCCGAATAGGTCGGCAGACACTTTTCGATGGAAGCGGACGTCCCTCGCATCACAACTCCTTCGGATCCCTAGCACATGGCGGATTACGCTGACCTCATTTTGCCAGTGCCGCACCGTATCGCACTCACTGGCATCACGCAAAGTGATTATCTGCGCAGGAAAGCGGCGAGCTAAACCGGTCGACGATGCCGCTCAGGCCGCTCAGGCCGCTCAGGCCGGCAGGAGCGGGAGCAGGTGCTCTGTCAGCAGGTCTAGCTGCTTGTGCGGGTCGGTGGCGAGGAGCTCCAGCGCGATGTGCGTCGCCCCGGCCTCGGTGAGCTGGGCGATGAAGTCCGCGCAGCGCGCCGGGGCGCCGATCGCGCCGACCCGCTGCAGGTCCGCGACGCTGATGTTGCGGGTCGACTGCTGCGACCACCTCGCGGCCGCGTCCTGCTGTGCCTGGCGTTCGTCAGGGTGGAGGTTGGTGTTGACGAATACGCACACAGGGAAGTCGCCGCCGGCCCGGCCGAGGCCGGCCCTGAGCCCGGCCAGGTAGCCGGCCCGCTGCCGCAGCAGGCCAGGGGTGACGTTGTACGTCATCCAGCCGCTGCCGAGCCTGGCTACCCGGCCGAGCACCCGGTCGAGGGTCTTGGGGCCCGCGGTCGCAGACGGGTTGCCGACGATCCAGATCGGCAGCGGGCGCTGTGCGAAAGCCGGCCTTAGCTCTATCCCTTCCGCGCGCAGGTATGTGCCGGAGAAGTTCACCGGGCCGGGGGAGGAGCTGGCCTGCCGCAGGAACTCTACGTACTCCTCGAAGCGGGCGACCTTCTCCTGGTAGTCCAGGCCGAAGATGGCGAGTTCCCTTTCCACGGCGGTACCGGTCGCGTTGCCCGGGCAGGCGACCAAGATCATCCGGCCGCCGGACAGGGCGTCGAGGTTCGCCCACTCCTGCGCCGCGATCACCGGATGCCGGAAGCCGAGGCTGGCCAGGCAGGCCACGCCGAGCTGGACTCGCCGGGTGCGGGCCGCGCTGGCCGCGAGCAGCACCGTCGAATCGTAGAACGGGAGCGCGAGGATCGAATCCGGCGCCCACAGCTGTCCCCAGCGTGGGTTGGCGTCGACGTCTTCGGCGATACGGAGCAGGTCACCGAAGCCCAGCGGCGCCGGCCGGGTTCTGGCGGGCAGCACCACCCCGAGCTCCACGGTCATCAGGACGCGCCGAGCGTCGAGAGCTCGTCGAGCAGCGCGACCGCGAAGCTGCCAGTGCCGCGAGCGGTGCGCGCGGCGCGCTCGCCGGCGGTGGCGAGCAGCGCCGACGCCGACGCGGCAGCCCGCAGCGGATCGCCGATCACTCCTGCGAAGGCCGCGATGAGCCCGCCGAGGGAACAGCCGACCCCGGTCACCTTGGTCATCAGCACGTGCCCGCCGGGAACGGCGACGGTGGTCTTGCCGTCGGTGACGAAGTCGGTCACCCCGCTGATCGCGACGACCGCGCCGGTCTCACGGGCGAGCGCCACGGCAACGGGAAGGGCGTCATCGGAGGTTGCCGTCGAGTCAGGTCCCTTGCCGCCGACGGCCGCCCCGGCGAGGCCGAGGATCTCCGAGCCGTTGCCGCGGATGATGGTGGGCTTGTGTTCCAGCAGTTCGGTGGCTACCCGGTCGCGAAGCCGCAGCCCGGCGCCCACCGCGACCGGGTCAAGGACCCAGGGGGTCCCGGCACGGGAGGCCGCGGCGGCGGCCTGGATGAACACGTTCGCGCTCTCGGTGGTGATGGTCCCGACGTTGAGCAGGACGCCGCTGGCGGCGGCCGCGAAGCCGCCAACTTCTTCGATGGTCGAGACCATCGCCGGGACCGCGCCGACCGCCAGCAGGACGTTGGCGGTGAGGGGCGCGGCGACGTAGTTGGTCACGCAGTGGGTCAGCGGCGAGCCGGCCCGGACGGCGGCGACGTCCTGCTGGGTGAGGCCGTCATCCCAGGTACGCGCCGCGAGCTGGTCAGTGGTGGTGGTCATGACGCGGGCTCCAGTTCTGCGGGTTTGGTCAGCAATAGGGCGAGCTGGTTCGGCAGCGGATCGGTGCCGTCCTCGGCCACCTCGGCAAGCCGGAAGCCGACGGCGAGGTAGATGTTCAGCTGGGCGGCAAGCGGGCGGTGCCAGGCGCCCACCTTGCCCCGAATGCTTGAAGAGAAGTGGCCGGGTCCGGCGTAGCCGGTTTCGCGGTAGCCGGGATGCTGCACGATCGTGCCGTCGGGCTGCCGCTGCGCGTAATTGCCGTCGAAGCACGGGTGCAGGCAGACCGCCACATAGCGGCCGCCAGGGCGCAGCACCCGGAAGACCTCGGCGACCGTGCCGGGAAAGTCATCGAGGTCCGAGGCGACGAAGGTGCTGTACGCCGCGGCCACCGTGTCATCCGCGAGGGGGAGGCGGGCCGCGTCCGCCTGCGCCACGGGCAGCCGCCCGGCCGCGATGCGCAGCTGGTCGATGGCCAGGTCGAGCCCGACCGGGCGGTAACCGGCCCGGCGCAGCGTGCTCGCGGACAGCCCGGTCCCCGTTCCCACGTCGAGTACCAGGCCATCGCCCGGCCCGAGCAGCCTGGCGACCAGCGCGTAGGCGATGGTCGCCAGGCTGCTCCTGTCATCCGGGTCGGTCATCACCTGGTCGTACCAGGAGGCGAGCGATTCGTAGCGGGAGACGGGGCGGGTCATGCCACTCCCAGCTGGATGGGCAGCGCCGGGTCGGCGGTCCATTCCTCCAGGGAGCCGTCGTAGATGGCCACCCCGCCGACGCCGATGACGGTCAGCGCCAGCGCGAGCAGCGCCGCGGAGACGCCGCCGCCGCAGTAGAGGATGATCCGGCCGCCGTCGCGCGGGAGCACCGCGGCGGCCGCCGCCGACAGCGCCGCCGGTTCCAGCAGCCGGCCGTCACCGTCAAGCAGCCCGTGCGCCGGCAAGTTCACGCTGGCCGGAATGTGCCCGCGCCGGGTATAACGGGTTGTCGCGCGGCCGGTGAAGGCGTCAGCGCCGAGCGCGCACACCAAAGTGGCACGGCTATGCCCGGAGATGACGGCCAGCACATCGTCCCGGGTGGCCCAGGCGCCCGGAATCTCACGGGGTTCCAGGTACCCGCGCCGCGGCGCCGGCGCGTCATCGCCGACGGCGACAGGCAGTCCGGCAGCGCGCCATGCGGCCAGTCCGCCGTCAAGCACCCGGGCATCCACGCCGATGCTGTGCAGTTCCCACCACAGCCTCGCCGCCCACAGCGAGCCGGCCCGGTCATAGATGACGACCGGGCGTCCCTTGACCACGCCCCACGGCCGGACCACCGCGGCGAGGGCAGCCGCCTCCAGGTGCGCGAAGTGAAAGCCGGCGCCGTGATCGGTTAGCTCCGTGACGAGGTCCGCGTGCCTTGACCCAGGGATGTGCCCCGCCAGCCACCCCGGGCGACCGCTGGCTACCCGGTAGTCGCCGTCGGCTCGCGGCGCGGCCAGTGTGGCCGTGGCGTCAAGGACCACAGCCTTGCTCAACTGGCCGGCAAGCCACCGCGCGCTGACGAGCGGATCGGCCACTCAGAACTCCGCCGCGGTCGTGTCGGTTCCTGCGGTGGCCAGCCCGAGGGCGCGCAGCTCCGCGTTGCTCTCTTCGATCGCGGCCTTCGTCTTGCTCAGGTTCAGGGACCTGGTGAGGACGAAGTACACGGTGGCCGAGACCGCGATGCCGACGACCCAGGACAAGTCCACGCCGTTCAGCGGTCCGACCGCGGCTCCCTGGAAGAACGTGAGGTCCACGAACGGCACTATGCAGGCCAGGCCGATCACGTAGGCCACGATTCCCCGCCACGACCAGGCTCCGTAGATGCCGTCCGGCCTGTCCAGGTGCGTGATCGCATAGCGGCCGCGCCGGATGAAGAAGTAGTCCACCAGGTTGATGCTGGTCCACGGGAGCAGTACGTAGTACACGGCGAGAACCAGGTTGTTGACGGTCGAGTTCACGTTGTGCAGCGGGATCGCGATGACGGCCCAGATGACGGCCAGCACGACGGTGACGGCCGCCCGCAGGGAGATCTTGTAGCTGCGGGATTCTTTCAGGACGCCGAGGCTGGTGCCGCCGGTGAGCACGGTAAGCGCGCCGGAGTAGGCGCACAGGCCCATGGTGATCACCAGCACGATCGAGGAGACGGCGACCAGCGCGTCGCCGAAGCCGCTGAAGAGGGCGTTGCCGGCCGTGTCCATCGCGGGAAGCGCGTTCGTGGCGTCCAGCCGGACAGCGAGCCACGCCCCGATGGCGACCAGCCAGACGAGCGGCGTGGACGCTCCCAGGTAGACCGCCCCGATCACGTTCCTGAACGGGGTGCTGCGCGGCAGATATCGGGAGTAGTCAGAAACGCACGGGGCGTACGACAAGTTGATGCTCGCGGCGTAGGAGAACTGCGCGGCGAACGGGACGAATACGAAGCCGTAGTGCGCGGTCGTCGGGTGCCCGCCGGCGTGACCGGCGAGGATCGCGATGCTCAGGACGGCCCAGAAGGGCAGCGAGATCCAGAAGAACCAGCGGAAGGTCCGGTGCAGCCAGTCGTAGCCGTAGATGGCCAGGATCACCGCGAGCACGGCAGCCCCGATCCCGATCAGCACCGCGTTGATCCCGAACATGGCGTTCAGGCCCACATCGAGTATGACCGTGTCCAGGATCAGGTAGGCCATGTAGGCGAACAGCGCCGCCAGCAGCGGAACGACGACTCCCCGGTAGCCGAACTGGGCCCGCGACTGCAGCATCTGCGGCAGCCCGAGGTGCGGTCCCTGCGAGGCGTGCAGCGCCATGAAGGACGTGCCGAACAGCGTGCCAAGCAGGGTCGCGACGACGGTCCACAAGATCGACAGGCCGAGCGCCGGCCCAAGGAACCCGACCGCGACGGACAGCGATTGGGTGTTGCTGAGGAACCAGAACACGCCCTGCTGGGTGACACGGCCGTGCCGCTCGCCTTCCGGGATGTAGTCGATGGAGTGCTTCTCGAGTCCGGTGGTCGCGGCCGGCGCCAGTGCAGGCGGGCCTTCGGCTAGGCCTGGCGAGGTGGTCATGCGAGTCTCCGTGTGAGGTAGCGTCATCATTAACTCGATTATTCCTACATAAGTTATAGGAAATGTCAAGAGAGCCGATGGAACAGCCGTAGGCTATGAACTGCTGTTTCTTGGCAGGCCATCTCACATGATCAGGCCATGGAACCGCGTGACCACGAGCTTGTGTATACACAAGTATACGATTGTTACATGGTACGGTCATGGTGTGCTCACTGTGGCTGCTACTGGCCGTGCCTACGAGCTGCTGCGCGGCGACGTCCTGGCTGGCGTGTTCGAACCGGGCGCCTTGCTTTTGGAGACCGCGCTCGCCGCGCGCTACGGCATCTCCAGGACGCCGGTGCGCGAGGCACTGGTCCGCCTGGAACAGGACGGCCTGCTCGAGCGAGCCGCACGCGGCTACCGGGTTTGCTCAGGCACCGCCCAGGACGTACTCGACATATACGAAGCCAGGGTGGCGCTTGAAGGTGAAGCAGCGGCGGGCGCCGCGGCCAGGTGCACCGACCTCGACCTGGCCCGGCTGCTGCATATCCACGAGGTCACCGGCAGGCTCACGGACCCGGCAGAGATCAGGAAGCTGAACGGCGAATGGCACGTCGCCCTCTGGCAAGCCAGCCGTAACCGCACGATCTTCACGCTGCTCACCCGGCTGACCGCGCAACTGCGGATCTATGACCGCGCCCCGCACGAGACCACGGAGGACCTCAGCAAGACCAGGCAGGAGCACACCCAGGTGCTGGCGGCCATCACTGCCCGTGACCCCGATGCGGCAAGGGCGCACCTGACCAGGCACCTAGTGAGGTCCCGGGAGCTGCGGCTCGCGCAGTTCGCCCGCAGCGGGCCGCGGGAAGCCATCTAGCCCGACCCGCGGGGTGTCAGCAGGAAGGCGCGGGCACCCGCGGCCCAGGCAAGGTGCAGGTCGCCGGGGTCCGGGTTGCCGTCGACGTCGAAGCCGATCTTGTTGAACTTGGCGAAGCCGTGGTTGTCGCGCGCCATGACGGCGTAAGCGTCGGCCACGCTCTGCTCTGCTGCAAGGACGCGGACATCGGCGAGCAGCCTGCGGCCCTTGAGCCGGATTGCCACCGGCTCTCCCGTGCGGAGGTTGCGGCCCCAGCCGAAGGGCGTGCCGATAAGCAGGTCTCCCTCGTGCCTCGTATAGGCCACAGGCACCGCGTAGCGCCGCCCCGACTTGCGGCCGACGACATACACCGTGGTGAGCCGGCTGCCGGCGAGCCGGCTCACCAGCGGCGCGCGCAGCAGCCCCCGGATGATCCGGTTCACCAGATTCTGCGCTGCCATGGTCTGCGCCCGCGGGGCCGGCTTCTCCAGCGGATGGCCCGGCGCCGGCCGATCGGTCATCTGCGTCTCCTCCCAGGTTGTCACCTCGATCTCGTTCGGATCGTCTGTGGGTATGACGGATGGCGGCAGAGGAAGGTAACAGTGGACAGCACGGACTGGCCGGCCGAGGCGTTCCGGGCGCACCGCGCGCACCTGCGGGCAGTGGCCTACCGGATGCTCGGCTCGCTGACCGAGGCGGACGACGCGGTGCAGGAGACCTGGCTGCGGCTGACCAAGACCGACGTCGCCGACGTGCGGAACATGCGCGCATGGCTGACCACCGTCACCTCGCGCGTCTGCCTGGACATGCTGCGCGCCCGCGCGGCGCGCCGCGAGGACCTGCTCGGCGCGCACGTGCCTGACCCGATCGTCACCCCCGTTGATGACGATCCCGAGCAGCATGCCCTGCTGGCCGACTCGGTCGGCCTCGCGCTGCTCGTCGTCCTCGACACGCTGCCCCCGGCCGAACGGCTCGCCTTCGTCTTGCACGACATCTTCGCGGTCCCGTTCGCGCAGATCGGGTCCATCCTTGGCCGTTCCCCGGCGGCCGCCAAGCAGCTGGCAAGCCGTGCCAGGCACCGGCTTCGCGGCGCGAGCGCGGCCGGCGCGGCCGATCCCGCCAGGCAGCGGGCCGTGGCAGACGCCTTCCTCGCCGCTTCGCGCGGGGACGACTTCGCGGGCCTGCTCGCCCTCCTCGATCCGGACGTGGTGCTCCGCGCCGACGCGGGCACCGGTCCGTTCGGCCCCTCCCAGCTGATCAGGGGGGCGTCGGAGGTGGCCGCTCAGGCAAGCCGCTTCGCGGGGCTCGCACGCTTCGCGCACCCCGTGCTCGTCAACGGAACCCTGGGATACCTGGTCGTGACCAGGGGCCAGCCCCTCGCGCTCATCGGCATTGCCGTTCGGGATGACAAGATCACCGAGATCGACATTCTCGCCGACCCGCAACGCCTCGGGCGGCTTGACCTGACCGGCCTGATTGGCTAGCGGAATCGACACACACGACTGCTTAACTTTTTGAGCCTTGCACCGGATGTTTACGTGCAAGTAACGTACTCGCCAGTATCCAGCGAGCGGCAGCGGCGTGCACCGTACATGCGAGCTGCCCGATCGCAGGGTTCGTCCGGGCAGAACACCTGAGGAGACTCACCATGACGATGTGGAAGTGGAAACGGACGGGCAGTGGCCTTATCGCTGGCACTGCCGTGGCTCTTCTAATCGGCCTTAGCGCGGCGCCCGCACTGGCAGCAGCCCCCACCTGGACGATCAAGCCCGGCGGGACCGCTACCGCGAAGGCAATCGGGAAGACGTTCCTCGAGGACACGAAGACGAAGACGGTGCTCACGTGCACGTCCTCGAGCGCCAAGATCACGCTCAAGAAGGGCAGTAAGCTGTCCGGCACCGGCATCGGCTCGATCACCGCGATTAGCTTCAGCGGCTGCACGGGGCCGCTGGGAATCAAATTCACCGTCAAGAGCAGCCACCTGCCGTGGAAGCTCAACGCGGTGTCCTACACCAAGTCGACCGGGACCACGACCGGGACGATTACCGGGATCCACTCCACGCTGTCCGGGCCCGGCTGCGCGGCCACCGTCGACGGCACCGGCGCCACCAAGGACAACGGGACGGTCAAGGTCACCTACGTCAACAAGACGCACAAGCTGACGGTGCTCGCCAGCGGCGGCAACCTGCACATCTACGACGTGAGCGGCTGCTTTGGGCTCATCAACGACGGCGACGGGTCCTCGTTCACCGCGGTCAACGCCGTCAGCCCGGCGCAGACCATTACCAGCCCGTGACGGCGTAAGAGACGTCGGCAACGCGGCGACTGGCGGCGGCCAGGCATTGCCTGGCCGCCGCCAGTCCCTCCCGGCAACACAGGCAACACAGCGCAGGCAAGGAAAAGCAGGCAAGGAGATGCGATGGACAGTCTCACGCGGTCGCGCGGCGTCCGCGCCGTGACCGTCCCGGCCGCCGTCGGCCTGCTGGCCGCCGCGTCGGTCATCGCGGCCCAGGCGGCCCAGGCGGCCCCGGCGGCCGCGTCCTCGGGCAACACGATCGCCGTTGCTTATCCTGTCCACGGGAGCACCTACCTGGACGTGCCGAACACCACCGTCAGCCTGGGGCCGGGCACGCTGTCGACCACGCTGAACCTCAAAACCGCCACCCTGACCGCGAACCTGACCCTGCCCCCGGCGACGGTGTCCGTCAGGGAATTCGGGCTGATCCCGGTCAGCGCGACCACCGAGTTCATCCAGGCCGCCGCGACGACAGGCAAGGTCGACGTCAACACCGGGGCCGTGACGGCGACATCGAAGATCATCCTCAAGATCACCCGCATGAGCGTGGCGGGGCTGCCGGTACCGGTCGGCGGCTCGTGTGAGAGCGCCACCCCGGCGGTGATCACGGCGACCAGCCGGCCCGGCTTCAGCGTGGTCGCGGGCGGCAGGCTGACCGGCACCTACACGGTTCCACCGTTTTCCGGCTGCGGGCCCGCCGGGCTGCTGTCACCATTGATCAACGAGTCGATAGCGGGCCCCGGCAACACGATCACGCTCATCTTGGGCGCGGCCAAGACGGCCTGACCGTACCAGGACACGGAGCATGACGGTGAAGGCACTGCCCGCACGCGTTGCGGTGTGGATCGCGGCGACCGGGAGCGCGGCGCTGGTCGCCGGCGTGGCCAGCCTCGCCGCGGCCAGCAGCGCCGGGCCCGCGGCCAGCCAGCGGGGCGGCCCGATCAGGCCCGCCGCGAGCACCGCCGCGGCCAGCGCGGCACCAAGCGCCACCGCGAGGCCGGCAGCCAAGCCGTCCCCCTGTCCCGCGCTGCCGAAAGGCGGGCTGAAGCTCAACCCGCGCTTCCCGCTGCCGAAGGCGCCCCGCGGCGCCACGGTCACCCATCCGGCGCCCGAGCTTGGCTGCGCGTACCTCAAGGGCTACGCCGACGTGCGCAAGCTGGACGGCGCCTCGCTGGTGGGGCCGGGGCTGGCCAACCTGGCGATCGGCCTGCGGGTCGTATACAACCTCAGCACCGGCTACTTCGAGGAGGATACGGCCGCCGAGCTGGACTATAAGACCTGCGCCACCTGCCGGATCGAGCACGGGCTGCCGCCCGCGCGTGCCACCTTCCTCGCCTTCGGTTTCATGCCGGTATCGGCCACCCTGCAGCTCACCGAGATCGGCACGATCAACATCATCGGCGTGGGGACGACGTCGGCGCTGGCGTCCAACACGGCGTGGGCGCTGATGGAGCTGCGCATCTACGACGTCGACGTCAACGGGCAGCCGCTTGACGTGGGCGCGCATTGCCAGACGAAACAGGCGCTGCTGGTCAAGCTCACCGGCGTGGCCGCCGGCCCGCAGCCGTACTCCCTGCAAGGCGGCGGCCCGCTGACCGGCGAGATCACCATTCCGCCGTTCGAAGGCTGCGGGGTGACAGAGAACCTCGACCCGCTGTTCACCGGCACCGTGTCCGGGCCAGCTAACTACGCCGTGCTCACCCAGGGCCCGATCTGCACCCTCATCGGCGACCTTGGCTGTCCGCCGCCGGTCCCCAAGCCGGTGCGCTGACCGGCGGCCAGGATCGGGTGACCGAAAGCATCGGATGACCGAAAGCGTGGACGAGATGCACCATGTGCGGCAGGATGTCCGCTACCGACAGCCCCAGGGGAGGCCGGATGGGGATTGAGGTGGTTGTCGAAGGGCTGACCAAGGCGTTCGGCCGCCACGTCGTGTGGCGGGATGTCACGCTCACGCTGCCGGCCGGCGAGGTGAGCGTGCTGCTCGGCCCCTCGGGCACGGGCAAGACGGTGTTCCTGAAGTCGCTCGTCAGGCTGGTCCAGCCCGACGCGGGGAGGGTCGTGGTGGACGGCGTGGACACCGTGACCTGCCGGGAACGCCAGCTGTACCGGGCCCGCAGGCTCTTCGGCGTGATGTTCCAGGACGGCGCCCTGTTCGGCTCGCTGAACCTGTACGACAACATCGCCTTCCCGTTGCGCGAGCACACCAGGATGACCGAGGCGCAGATCCGCCAGATCGTGCTCACCAAGATGGAGATGGTCGGCCTGACCGGGGAGGAGCACAAGTTCCCCGGCGAGATCTCCGGCGGGATGCGCAAGCGCGCCGGGCTGGCCCGCGCCCTGGTGCTTGACCCGCAGATCATCCTGTGCGACGAGCCGGACTCCGGCCTCGACCCGGTGCGCACCGCCTACCTGTCGCAGTTGCTCATCGACCTCAACGCCGAGATCGACGCCACGATCCTGATCGTCACCCATGACATCCAGATCGCCCGCACCGTGCCGGACAACATCGGCATGCTTTACCGCGGCGGGCTGGTCATGTTCGGTCCCCGGGAGGTGCTGCTGACCAGCGACGACCCGGTCATCACCCAGTTCGTGAACGGCCGCAGGATCGGCCCGATCGGCATGTCAGAGGAAAAGGACGAAGCCGACATCGCCGCCGGGCATGCCGGGCATGCCGGGCAGGCCGGGCAGGCCCAGCAGGCCGAGCCGGCCGGCAACGGCGGAGCCCGTCCTGGCGCGCCGCCGCCTGCCCTCGTGCCGCAGCTCGAGCCAAGCCCTGGGCTGCCCGAGCGGCAGGCGCTGCGCCGGCGCCGCGCCCGGATGCTGGACATGCTGGCGACCCTGCCGCCGCGGGCCCAGGAAGCGATCACGGCCAGCTTCGGCCCGCAGCAGTCAGGGAACCGCCCATGAGCAGCCAGGACGTGACGTTCCCAGGGGCTGGCGCGCTGCGCCAGACCGGCAAGCTTTTCGTGCTTGCCGCGCAGGTGCTGCGGCTGACGTTCAAGCGCCCCTTCCAGGTGCGCGAGCTCATCGAGCAGTTCTGGTTCATCGCCAGCGTCACGATCCTGCCCTCGGCGCTTGTCTCCATCCCGTTCGGCGCGGTGATCGCGCTTCAGGTCGGCTCGCTGACCCAGCAGCTTGGCGCCGAGTCGTTCACCGGCGCCGCCAGCGTGCTCGCGGTCGTCCAGCAGGCGAGCCCGCTGATCGTGGCGCTGCTGATCGCGGGCGCGGGCGGCTCGGCGATCTGCGCCGACATCGGGGCCCGCACGATCCGCGAGGAGATGGACGCGCTTGAGGTCATGGGCATCTCGCCGGTCCAGCGCCTGATCGTCCCCCGGGTGCTGGCCGCGATGGGCGTCGCGGTCCTGCTGAACGGGCTGGTGTCGGTCGTCGGCGTGCTTGGCGGCTACTTCTTCAACGTGATCGTGCAGCACGGCACGCCGGGCGCCTACCTGTCCAGCTTCTCCTCCCTGGCCCAGCTCCCCGACCTGTACATCAGCGAGATCAAGGCGGTGATCTTCGGCTTCATCGCCGGGGTGATCGCCGCGCACCGGGGCCTGAACCCGCGGCCAGGCCCCAAGGGCGTCGGCGACGCGGTCAACCAGTCGGTGGTCATCTCGTTCCTGCTGCTGTTCTTCGTCAACCTGGTGCTGACCGCTATCTACCTGCGGATCGTCCCCCCGAAGGGCGCGTGAGCCGTGCGCATGGAGGCAAGAGAACGCGAACAAGCCGACGCCGGCCGATGGTCGGCCCGTGCCGCCGCCCGTGCCGCCGCGAGCGCCGCCGCGAGCGCGGACCGCCGGCTGTCCTGGCTGGACCTGCTCGGCGAGCAGCTGCTGTTCTACGCCCGCGCGCTGGCCTGGCTACCCCGGGCGGTCTGGCGCTACTGGCGCGAGGTGCTCCGGCTGCTGTCCGAGGTCACCTTCGGCAGCGGCGCGCTCGCCCTGATCGGCGGGACGGTCGGCGTGATGATCGGCATGACGCTGTTCACCGGCACGGTCGTGGGCCTGCAGGGGTACGCCGCGCTGAACCAGATCGGCGCGGCCGCGTTCACCGGCTTCGTGTCCGCCTACTTCAACACCCGCGAGATCGCGCCGCTGGTCGCCGGGCTCGCGCTGTCGGCCACCGTCGGGGCCGGCTTCACCGCGCAGCTCGGCTCCATGCGCATCAGCGAGGAAGTCGACGCGCTCGAGGGCATGGGCGTGCCGAGCCTGCCCTACCTGGTCACCACCCGCATCCTGGCGGGCGTGATCGCGATCATCCCGCTGTACGCCCTCGGGCTGGTGAGCTCGTACTTCGCCTCCCGCCTGGTCACCGTCGACTTCAACCACCAGTCGGCAGGCACCTATGACCACTACTTCGGGCTGTTCCTTTCGCCCGTCGACGTGCTCTGGTCCTTCCTCAAGGTGCTGATCTTCGCCGTCGTCGTGATCCTGGTGCACTGCTTCTACGGCTACCGGGCCGGCGGCGGCCCGGCAGGGGTGGGGGTGGCCGTTGGCCGGGCCGTGCGCGCCTCGATCGTGATGATCAACATCATCGACTTCCTCATGAGCCTGGCGATCTGGGGGGCGACCACCACGGTGCGGGTGGCCGGATGAGCTCGCGCGCGCGCGCCAAGCTCAGGCGCCGGGCCGCCGGCGTCCTGTTCCTGGTCGTGCTGATCCTGCTGGCGTGGCTGTCGGTGGCGGTGTACCAGAAGCGGTTCACGCCCGTGGCGATGGTGACCCTGTATACCAGCAGCGCCGGCAACGAGATGAACCTTGGCGCCGAGGTCATGGTCCGCGGCGTCCAGGTGGGCGAGGTGCGGCAGATCAGCGCCAACGGCACCGGTGCCCGGCTTGAGCTTGCCATCTATCCCGCGGTCGTGGGGGAGCTGCCCGCGAACGTCTCCGCCGAGATGCTGCCCACCACGTTGTTCGGCGAGCGCTATGTGGACCTCATCCTGCCGGCCAGGCCGAGCCCGCAGATGCTGGCCAACGGCAGCGTGATCTCACAGGACCGGTCCGGTGACGCCCTGGAGCTGGAGCGGGTGCTGAACAACCTGCTCCCGCTGCTCAACGCCACCGAGCCGGACAAGCTTTCGCTCGTGCTCAACGCCCTCGGGCAGGGCCTGCAGGGACGCGGCGCCGAACTGGCCCAGACGCTGACCGAGCTCAACTCCTACCTGGGGCGGCTGAACCCGCAGCTGCCCACCCTGGACACCGACATCAAGGAACTGAGCGGGCTGGCCAGGACCTACAACCGGGCGGCGCCCGGCATCTTGTCCGCGCTGAACGACTTCGCCGCCACCAGCCAGGTCATCGCGGACCAGCGGGCCAGCGTGACCGCGCTGCTGGCCAACCTGACGGTCGCCGCCACCGACCTGCGCTCGTTCCTCGCCGCCAACGAGCAGAACATCGTCACGCTGTCCGCGGACTCACCGGCCACGCTGAGCATCCTGGCCAGGTACGCCCCGGAGTTCCCGTGCGTGCTGCAGGACCTGGTCAGCTTCGAGCCGGCCATGAACAAGGTCCTCGGGCAGGGCACGAGCGAGCCCGGCCTGCACGTCAACGTGACCGTGGTGCCGTCGCTCGGCCGGTACCTGCCCGACCGGGACACGCCGGTGTACGGGGACAACACCGGGCCGCGCTGTTACCCGGTGCCGTTCCCCGGCATCACGCTGAACGACGGCACGTCCTCGCCGGCCGCGTCCGCAGCGGACGGCGCGGCCTCGCAACAGGCCTCGCAACAGGCCTCGCAACCAGCCTCCCAACACGCCGCCGCGACGGCCGCCATGACGGGACCAGGCGGCGCCCCCCAGGACGGCGAGCTGATCAGGGAGGTCGCGGCGCTGGCACTCGGCCGTCCCACGGCCGCCGTCCCCGGCTGGAGCAGCCTCCTGGTGGGGCCGCTGTACCTGGGCACCGACGTGGTCCTGCGAACGGGCGCGGGGTGAGCGCATGAAGCGGGCATCCATCGCAGGACCGCTGGTCAAGTCGGTCATCTTTATCGCGGTCACCGCCACCCTGACCACGATCCTCGGGATCAGCATCGCCCAGACCGGGGTTCCGGGGACCACCGGCTACCAGGCCGTGTTCACCGACGTCACCGGGCTGACCGTGGGCAATGACGTGGACATCGCCGGGGTGCGGGTGGGGGACGTGACCTCGATCAGCGTCTACCACCGCAACCTGGCGCTGGTCGGCTTCGCGGTGCAGGCCGGCCGGCAGCTGCCCGCCTCGGTGACCGCCACGATCAGGTACCTCAACCTCGTCGGCCAGCGCTACATCGAACTCGGCCAGGGCACAGGACCGCCCGGCCGCCTGCTGCCGCCTGGGGGGACCATACCGCTCTCGCGGACCACCCCCGCGCTGAACCTGACCGTCTTGTTCAACGGGTTCCAGCCGCTGTTCGCGGCCCTTTCCCCCACCGACGTCAACGAGCTGGCCAGCGAGATCATCCAGGTGTTCCAGGGCGAGAGCCCGGACCTCGACGCCCTGGTCCTCACGATCGGGTCGCTGACCACCGCCCTGGCGACCAAGGACCAGGTGATCGACGACGTGATCGGGAACCTGAACTCGGTGCTCACGACGATCACCTCCCGCGGCAACGCGCTCGCCGGGCTGATCACCACCCTGCAGGAGCTGGTCTCCGGGCTGGCGGCGGACCGGCAGTCCATCGGCAGCGCGATCGGCGCCATCTCCAGCCTGAACAGCGCCACCGCCGGCCTGCTGCAGGTGGGCCGGGCGCCGCTGAGCCAGGACATCAGCGAGCTCGGGGTGCTCGCGGGAAACCTGGCGGACAACTCGGGCACGGTCGCCACGTTCCTGCAGGACCTGCCGCTCAAGATGGCCGACATCACCAGGCTCGCCTCGTACGGGTCGTGGCTCAACTTCTACCTGTGCGCCGCGACGGTGACCGGGGTGCGCAGCGCCTCCGGCGGTGCGGGCCCGTCCGGCGTCCCCGTCACGGCAGCGAGGTGCACGTCATGACGTCTGTG
>NZ_JASIAL010000543.1:0-6944 GCF_030042015.1 Trebonia sp.
AGATGCAAAGCCAGGAGCTGCGCCTGGTACAGCGACACGGCCATCCAGGCCAGCTTCGACTGGGTGAGCTGGAACCCGGCGATCGCCTTGCCGAACTGCGTCCGCGTTGTCGAGTACGTCACCGCGCTGTCCAGGCAGGCACGAGCCGCGCCCGTGACCCCCCACGCTATGCCAAAGCGCGCCTCGGTGAGGCACGAGAGCGGTCCGTGGAGACCGGTGACGCCCGGCAGGACGGCGGACGAAGGCAGCCGGACCGAATCGAAATGCAGCTCCGAGGTGGTGGACGCGCGCAGCGACAGTTTCTTATGAATGTCCCGCGCGCTGAAACCGCGTGCTCCGCGGGGCACCAGGAAACCGCGGATCCCCGTGTCGGTCGAAGCCCACACGAGCGCGATGTCCGCGATCGACCCGTTGGTGATCCACATCTTGGTACCGTTCAGCACCCAGTCCGAGCCGTTCCGCACCGCATGGGTCCGCATCGAGGATGGGTCAGAGCCATGATCGGGTTCCGTGAGCCCGAAGCAGCCGATGGCCGAGCCGTTGGCCATGGCCGGCAGCCACTCGTCCTTCTGCTCGTCGCTCCCGTACTTCCAGATGGGGAACATCGCGAGCGAGCCCTGCACGGACGCAGCGCTGCGCAGCCCGGAGTCGGCGGCTTCCAGCTCCCGGCAGGCGACCCCGTAGGCGATGGGGCCGGTGCCCGCGCACCCGTACCCCGTCAGGTGCATGCCGAACAGCCCGAGCTTGCCAAGCTCCGTCAGCACCGACCGCGGCAGCACGCCGGCCTCGAACCAGTCGGCGACGTGCGGCATCGCCTGGTCGGCAACGAACGCGCGAACGGTGTCGCGGATGAGCCGCTCTTCGTCGTTGAGCTGGTCGTCTATGCGAAGAAGGTCGGTGTCTGCGGACATATCGGCTCCCATCCATCTGTTACAGATCAGGGTATTAACCGGGGTGATTCCTGATGACAGGGCATCGGCCGAGTGGGCATCATCACATTCATGAGCGAAAACAACAGCAGCGGGGGCAAGCGCTTGCTCCGCATCCGGCAGGGCCGGATCGTCGCCGGTGTGTGCACCGGGCTTGCTGCCTACTTCGGGGTTGACGTGAACTTGGTCCGTCTCGCGTTCGGGGTTCTCACGGTCTTCTACGGGCTCGGCATCGTGTCCTACCTGATCGCCTGGGCCGTCCTCCCCGAGGAGGGTGAGGACGGGTCGATCCTGGAATCCTTCGTCAACAGGCACCGGCCGTAGCCCGGGGGCCTAACCCTGCGCGCCCGCTGCCCGGCCAGGGGCAGGTGCCGGACCGGGCGGGCCTGCGCAGGCGGTATCGTCTGTGGGAGGCGGATCACAGTTCTGCATACCATTGGAACGGTGGCTCGTGTGGAGGAGCCCGGCGCTTTGGTGGTTGCACCGTCTGTCCTCTATGCTGTGTCAGTCCCCGACGGCGGACTGATGTAGCTACGACGGTGCCCCGTCGAAGCCCCCATCGTCTAGTGGCCTAGGACACCGCCCTTTCAAGGCGGCGGCACGGGTTCGAATCCCGTTGGGGGCACGTCGTCGGCTAGAGTCGGCGATACCAGATGGTCCTGTAGAGCAGCGTGGAGTGCTCGCCACCCTGTCAAGGTGGAGGTCGCGGGTTCAAATCCCGTCAGGACCGCTGACGCTGGCCCCTTGACCGGCCCGCCGTCAAGGTCAGGTAGCTCAGTCGGTATGAGCGTCCGCCTGAAAAGCGGAAGGTCGACAGTTCGATCCTGTCCCTGACCACATATTCTTACCGTACGATCTGGCCTTTGGCCTGCGAGAACTTCGCTTCTGTCTGGTGCGGCCCACCGCTGTCAGATGCCCGCTAAGGTCCGCTAGCGACCGTCCTAGCCCGGTCGCCATCGCACGTGGATCGCACGTCTTCACCGTCAAGTCGGCGTTGACAAACACGAATCTCCCGGCCGCCACACTGCCCCGTCCAACCTGATAGGTGCCAAAGGGTTTGCCGGGCAAGGTCACTGCTCAAGGGTCTGCGGTTGCGGAGCAACCGACGCGCCGCAGGCGCGCCCTTGACAGTGACCTTGAACGGCAAAAGAATCGTTGGCACCGTTGGACGGGTCACCCGCACAGATCTGGCTAAGCGCGGTGCCGGAGACCTGCGTAACGGCGGGCAGCCGCCAGCCTGCGGGAAGCGGGGACAGCGGCCCGGCGCCGCCGCCGCGCCCGGTAGCGCCCGCGCGCGAGAGGGCGGGGCCTTAGCGGCGCCCCGGGCGCGGACAGTTCCCCGCCCATTCCCCGCCGAGGCCCGGTCCTGGCGGCCATACCCGTCCTCGTTTACGCTCCCTGTCCCTGGCATCCCCGCGCCTTCAGCCCCGATCGCTGCGCGGGCTCGGCCCGCGCCTGGCGGGAGCCGCAGGCGAGCGCCCTTGAAGCCGTATAGAAAGTTGTAACAACTCCAGTAGGCACGCTTCGGGCGGTATCAGACAGGCATTCTAGGTTGGGATGGTGTACTGCAGGATGAGCGTGTCTCCGGGGATGATCGAGATCATCACCCGCACGGGCTTATCGGTGGCGGTGTAGCCGGTGCGGATGTGCTCGGCTACCGGTGTTCCGGGCGCTATGCCCAGGCGCCTGGTTTCCTCCGGCGTCGGCATCCGGGTGATTATCTCGTCGATGTCGTAGACCTGCTCGTATCCGGCTTCGGCCAGGATGTTCTCACGGGTGGTGTCCTCGGGCTCCGCCAGCTCGGTTCCCCTGACGATCTGCTCGTCGAAGAAGTCGTCGGAGATGATCGCTGGCTTGCCGTCGATGTAGCGCACGTGGCGGCGGACCACGCACACGTCGGTGCGCGGGTCCAGCCGCAGGCGCTGCGCGATGGCGGGCGGTGGCTGGATGCGCTCGACGTCGAGGTCCTGGCGCGTCGGGTCGTGACCCTGGCTCTCGATGTCGGTTTCCCAGGCATCGGAGGTGGTCAGGATCGTGTGGTCTGGCCGCTCGAACTCCGACAGGTGCCACCGTAGCCGCTGGGCGCTTCGGACGAGCCGCCCGCGGCGTGGCCTGACGATCACCAGGCCTTCGCGTTCGAGGCCTTGCATGGCGGCACGCGCGGTCTGCCTGCTGACCCCGTAGGCGCGTGCTAGTTCTGGTTCGGATGGCAGGAGTGCCCCTGGTCCTAGGGTTCCCTCTTGGATCTGCCGCCGCAGATCGGCCGTGATTTGCTGCGTAATCGGCACGCTGGCCATTGTTGCTGGTCCTCCCTTGATGATCAAGCTTATCCGTGTAGCCAGCCGTGTCCAACTTGACAGTCAAGCTTGTATAGTCCAGACTCGTAGGCACAGAACCCGAGCGGTTCCAGACCTCATGAGAGGACGAGATCATGCGACTTCTGATCGACACGAGGAGCGTTCAGTTCCGGGTGGCGGGGCTGCCCAAAGCCCGTCCGGACTACAAGGACAAGGACAAGCAGGCACGCACGCCAGCGCCGGACAACCGGCCGATCTGGACTGTCCGCCTGGACGCGATCGACACCGAGCGGGAGACCAAGGAAACCATCTGGGTCGAGGTGGCCGGAGACGAGCCCAAGCTGATCTTTGATGGTTACGCCGTGGTTCGCGGCCTGGTGTTCGCGCCGTGGGTCGGCAAGGACGGCAAGATCAAGCGCGCGTTCCGCGCCGACGTGATCGAGCCCGCTGCCTCGTCCGGCAAGTCCGTCCAGGCTGCGTGAGCGGCCTGGACGTAGCGGAACCATCTTTTCCCGCAGGTCAGACCAGAGTTAGTCGTGGTGCCGGGTCCGGGGGGCGGCCATTCCCCGGCCCGGCCAGCCCGGACACCTACCCCTACCAGAGACAGGAGACCCGACATGGGCAGTCTCGGCACTTCCAGCCCGGCAGGCAGCCTGGTGCTGCCGGATATCCCGCCCATCACCATCCGCGAGCTGACGGTCGGCCTGGTCGACTTGCTTGGCAAGGCCGACGGCCTGGTGCCGCCCGCCTGTGCCAGCATCTACCAGGGCTCGCAGTCATTCGGCCTGGGCTTCGCCAGGTCAGCGGCCAGCCTGAAGGCTCTGACGGGCTGGGCGCAGCGCTTCGGCGCCGTCGTGGCGTGCGACGACTACACCGACGAGGACGGCCAGCAATTCCAGCACGCCTCCGTCACCTTCGGCTACTTCGGTGTCGAGGTACGGGCGTATGCCTTCGTCCCGGTCGGCCAGACCGGCACCACCTGATCCGCGCATAAGTGCCGGGCCTGGGAGACGGCCATCTCCCGGCCCGGCCAGCCAGAACAAATCCCTACCCCTACCAAGAAGCAAAGGAGCGTTCGGCATGCTCAACGCTACCAGCGCGGCGCTTCCGCGCGTAGTCCTGGACTGGCGGCACGCCCGGACCGGCCCGCTGGCACCGTGCGTGCTGTGCGGGCGGCTGGCGTTCTGCCGGTCCCCGGTCAAGGGCGAGCCCTGCCACAAGCGCTGCGCCGAAGCCTGGATCACCACGGCCACCATCGACCCGGCCACCCGCGCCCACCTCATCGACCGGCACACCCCCAAGCCGAAGAAGGCGGCGGCGTGATGGGCTTCCGGGTCATCTACCACGCCCAGGTCTGCCCCGAGTGCGGGTCGCGCGACGTCTCCACCCAGGACGTGCCGACCGGCGACGGGATCACCGAGACCGCCTACGTCTGCGACAACTGCCACCTCGCCTGGCCGATGGCCTGCATCAGCGACCTGGACGGCCCGTCATGACCGGCCCGCCCGGCGTCGTGTACCTGCTGCACTTCAGCCACCCCTACCAGCATGCCCGGCACTACACCGGCTGGACCGAAGACCTGATCGACCGGCTGGAGCGGCACGCCACCGGCAACGGCGCACGGCTGATGGCCGTGATCTACCGGGCCGGGATCGGGTTCACCCTGGTCCGCACCTGCGAAGGCACCCGCCGCACCGAACGGGCCATCAAGAACCAGGGCGGCGCCGTCCGCTTCTGCCCGCTGTGCACCCCCCGTCCCTGGGACGGCCCCTGGGGCCCCCCGCCGGGCGACCTGGTTCCCCGCTACTACCCCAACCGCGCCCCGCAAGGGCCGCACCGCTACATCCCCATGCCCCACCCGGCCGGAAGGCAGGACCAGCCATGACCACGACCAGGACGCGCGGCAAGCGCGACGACATGTACAACCTGGACCAGTTCATCGTCAAGATGCACCGCAGCCCGGCCGGGACCGCCTGGCGGTGGCGCACCGAACTGACCGTCCTCGGCGGCCTGGCCGCTGCCCTTGCCTGGCTGTCCGGCCAGGTCACCATCCACTGGGCGCCCCTGGTGCTGGCCGCTGCGATCGGCATCATCTTCGCGGTGCCGTGGTCACGGCGGTTCATCACCCGCCGGTTCTGGTGCGTGCTGGCACGCCACCGGTTCCAGCGGCTGTGCTGGGAAACCCGCCTGCACACCCGCGCCGGTCGGCTGCCCATCGTCGCCTGGGTGCGTCCCACCAAGGTCGGCGAGCGGCTGCACGTCATCTGCCGGGCGGGCACCTCGGCGGAGGACTTCGAACGGCACACCGGCGAACTGGCCGCCGCCTGCTACGCCCGCTCCGCGCGGATCACCCGCAACCGCCGCTGGTCCCAGCTGGTGACCATCGACATCATCCGCCGCGACACCCTCGCGGCCAGCCACCACGTAGACACCCCGCTGGCCCGGCTGTCCGCCGTCTACGCCAACGTCCTGGACGCCAGGCCCGCCCTGGCAGGCCTGGCCGCAGACGACGGCCCGGCGCCCTGGCCGCAGGCCAGCACCACCGAACCCGAACCGCCCGGACAGGCTGCCTAGCAGCCATGCCGCAGTGTCCCCGGAACCACCCCGTTCCGGGGGCCTGCCCACCCGGCCTGAAAGGAGGCCCTGTCATGACCGCGACACTGACCTGCCCGGCCACCGTGCCGGTATTCCCGTTCTCCGTCTTCGACCCCATCCACCTGGGCGTGGACGAGTTCGGCGAGCTGGTGCACGTCAACCTCGCCGAACGCAACATGCTGATCGGCGGGGAGCCCGGCGGCGGCAAGTCCTCCGCGCTGAACCTGATCACCGCGCACGGCGCGCTATCCGCCGACTGCCGCCTGATCCTGGTCGACGGCAACCAGGTCCAGCTCGGCCCCTGGCGGCACTCAGCCGACATGTTCATCGGCCCCTCGCTCAAAGACGCCATCGACGCGTTCACGCACTTCCAGCAGATCATGAACGGCCGCTACGACAAGCTGCTCGCCCAGGGCGTCCGCAAGGTCGCCCGCGGCGACGGCGAAGACGTGTACCTGGTCGTCATCGACGAGTACGCCTACTACTCGGCCACCGTCGGCAAGAAAGCTGACCGCGAGGACTTCGCCGCGCTCGCCCGCGACCTGATCGCCCGCGGCCGGGCCGCCGGGGTGATCCTCGTGCTCGCCACCCAGCGGCCCTCCCACCAGATCATCGACCCGTCCATGCGGGACCTGTTCTCCTACCGGCTGGCGTTCCGCTGCACCACCGACTCCTCCTCCGACGTGATCCTCGGCCAGGGCTGGGCCGCCCAGGGCTACAGCGCCGCCGACATCGACCCCCTCGCCCGCGGCACCGCCTGGCTGCTCGCCGAAACCGGCGTGCCCCGCCGGATCCGTACCGCGTTCCTCACCGACTCCGACATCCGCCACCTGGCCGCCTACGCCGCCCAGCTCCGCCGGAAGGACACCCCCCATGCCCGCTAGCCAGCCACCCCGCGCACGCGGGAACACTGTCAAGCCGCGCTTGACACCAAACCGGCGCAGACGCTACGTCGAGAACGACGAGTACGCCGCCTTCGTCCGCCGCGTCCTGCGCGCCTACGCCCGCCGCATCGCCACCGGCGACATCGACGCCATCACCGAACTCCACGACCTTTCCGAAGACGTCGAAACCGCCCTCGGCAACGCCGTCACCGGACTCCACCTGCTCGGCTACTCCTGGG
>NZ_JASIAL010000544.1:0-27793 GCF_030042015.1 Trebonia sp.
CGAGCGGGCAGCCGGTGTGCGTGATCGCGCGGACCCGCAAGGGGCACGGCGTCGACATGATGGAAAAGCAGCCGCAGGCCTGGCACCTGGGCCTGCTCACCCCCGAGCAGCAGGCGGACGTCGTCGCGGAGATCAGCGCGCGGATGGAGTTCGCCGCAGGGAGCCCCCAGTGAACGCCGGGAGGATTTAATGGCCGAACGCAAGCCGGCTGGCCGGCTGGTCTCTGCCAACAGGCAAGATGAGCGCCAACAGGTAAAAATGGTCGACGTCTTCAGCGACATCGACCGGGACACCGCACTCAAGGCGAACCCCTCCGGCTACGCCATCACGGAACTCGCCGCCGAGGACGAGCGGATCGTCACCCTGACCGCGGACCTGTCCAACGTGCTCGCCGAATTCCGCACGGCCTTCCCCGAGCGCTACATCGAGCTCGGCATCGCCGAGACGAACTCGGTCTCGCTCGCCGCGGGCATGGCGGCCTGCGGGTTCGTCCCGTACATCTACTCGATGGCGCCCTTCGGCGTGTTGAAGTGCGCCGAGCAGCTGCGCACCGACGCCGACTACAACCACCTGCCGGTCCGCCTCGTCGGCAGGCTGTCGGGCCTGGCCATGGGCTACTTCGGGACCAGCCACTACGCGGTCGAGGACATCGCGATCGCGCGAATGATGGCCAACACGACCGTGGTGGCACCCGCCGACCCCAATGCCGTGCTCAGCCTGATGCGCGCCACCGCCGATCTGCCCGGTCCGGTGTACATCCGGATAGCCGAGGCCACCGGCCCGGTCTACGACGAGGTGCCCGAGTTCAGCTACGGCCAGTGGCCCCGGCTGCGCGAGGGCACGGATGTCACGCTCGCGGGCCACGGCATGGGGGTCGGGCTCGCGGTGCGGGCGGCCGAGGTGCTGCACGATCAGCACGGCGTCAGCGCCGACGTGTACGACGCCGCCTACCTCAAGCCGTACGACGAGGCGGCCATCGTGGCCAGCGCGAGCCGCACAGGCAAGGTGCTCACGATCGAGGACCACATCGAGATCGGCGGCCTCGGCAGCATCGTCGCCGAGACGGTGGCGCGGCACAAGCTCGCCGTGGACCTGAAGCAGGCCGCGCTGCCGGACAAGGACCTGGAGGTGGGCGTGCCCGCGGAACTGTACGAGTACTACGGGCTGACGGTGGCCGGCGTGGTCGCCAGGGCCCTGGAACTTGTGCCGGCTGGTCTGCGCCTATAAGGCCGATAAGAAAGCAGAGGTAGCTAACGGCATGCGAGAACGGCTCATCGACCCCACCGGGGACAGCGAGCGGACCACCAACACCTCGCTGGCCCCCCGGCCGCAGTCCCTCAAGGGCCTGACCGTCGGCCTGCTCGACAACACCAAGCCGAACGGCGCGGTCGTCCTGCGCGCCGTCGGCCGCGAGCTGCAGGAGCGGTACGGCGTCAGGGAGATCCGGATGTTCCAGAAGGGGTACTTCGGCACCCCGGTCGAGGAGTCCGTGGTCCAGCAGATGCTGCACAACTGCGACTTCGCGGTCGCGGCGATCGGGGATTGAGGCTCGTGCAGCGCGGCCAGTTTGGCCGATGGGATCGTGCTGGAGCGGGCCGGCATCCCCGCTGTCAGCCTCTGCACCGACGCCTTCCGTATCACCGCCGAGGCGATGGCGAACTCCCTGGGGTTCCCCGGCTACCAGTACGTGGCCTTGCCGCACCCAATCGCCAGCCGCACGGAAAGGGAAATCGACGAGATCGCCAAGAACGCGCTGCCGGAGATCATCCGGGTGCTCGGCGCGGGACTGACAATCCGGCCTGCGGGCTAAGGGGAAGTGCGGGGAAGGGAAAGGCAGGTCATCATGGCAGCCGCTGAGGAAGCCAACGCGGAGCCGCCCGTCATCGACGACGCGCCGCTGGCCGATCCAGCCGAGGTACGCCGCGCGATGGAGTATTACACCGAACGCGGCTGGACGGACGGACTGCCGGTCGTCCCGGTCACCGAGAGCTACCTCGCGGAGTTCCTCGCGACCACGAGCCGCGACCTGGCCGAGGTGCTCATCCCCATGCCGCACCTCAACAGGAACCTGACCGTGCGGCTGGCGGCGATCAACGCCGCGCTGGCCGGCTGCCTGCCTGAGTACTTCCCCGTCGTGCTCGCCGCCTGGGACTCGTTCCTCGAGGACGGCATGGTGACCAGGTCGATCTGGCAGTCGACCACGGGGACCGCCCCGTTCGTCGTGGTCAACGGCCCGGTCCGGCAGCGGATCGGGGTGAACTGCCGGGGCAACGTGTGGGGCTCGGGGTTCCGCGCCAACGCCACGATCGGCCGGGCGATCAGGCTCGGCGCGATCAACGGGCTGGGACTGCGCCCGCACGTGTTCGACCAGGCCACCCAGGGCACGCCCGCCAAGTACTCCTGCTGCATCGGAGAGAACGAGGAGGACTCCCCCTGGCCGAGCCTGGCCGCCGACAACGGCATCGGCCCGGACGACAGCGCGGTCTCCGCGACGGTCATCCGTTCGGTGCTGCACATCGAGGCCAGGCACACCACGGACCCCGACCAGCTCGCGGCGGACTTCGCCGACTCGTTCTGCCGCACTGGCGCGCTGGTCCGGGCGCGGGCCAGCGGCTACGTGGTGCTGAACCCCGAACACGCCCGGCTGCTCGACAAGGCCGGCTGGACCAAGCAGGACCTGCGCCAGGCCATCGCCGGGCACGGCTTCCGTACCTACCGGGACCTCGCCGCCACCGGCAAGGAGGCCATCGCCGCGGGCACCGGCTGGCGGCTTCCCGCCGACCACCCGGACGCGATCCCGCAGACCCCGCCGGACGACCTCGACACGCCCGTGCAGCTGCTCAACTCGATCGAAGCGGTCCAGATCGTGGTGGCCGGCGCGCCGAACGCCGGCGTGTCGTCGGTCGTGGAGACGTTCGGACCCTTCGACCGCCCGCCCGCGATGACAAAGGTGAACGAGTGAGCCTTGGTGTATAGGCGAACGGGAAAAGAGGTGAACGAGTGAGCCCGACGAGCACGATCACCGAGCCGAGCCGCCGCACGCCGGTATACGGCGAGTTCGACGTCGTCGTGGTCGGCGGCGGGCCGGCCGGGATCATGGCCGCCACGGCGGCCGCGCGGGCCGGCCAGTCCACGCTGCTGATCGAGCGGTACGGGTTCCTGGGCGGGGCCGGCACGGCCGGCGGGCTTTCCACGTTCTGCGGCCTGCACGCGCGGACCTACGGAGCCGACGTCCGGGTGATCCGCGGCCAGGCGGACGAGCTGCTCGACCGGCTGGCGAAACTGGACGGGCTGAACGCCCCGCACCTGACCATCGCCGACGGCATCGCGGCGCAGGCGTTCGACATCTCCGCCTACAAGATCGCCGCCGACGAGCTGGTGACCGGATCCGGGGCGCGCATCCTGTTCCACGCGATGGCCGTCGGCGCGGTCATGACGGACCCGCAGACGATCGGCGCGGTGCTGATCGAGTCCAAGTCCGGCAGGCACGCCGTCCGCGGCCGGTTCTTCATCGACGCCTCAGGCGACGGCGACCTCGCCGCCTGGGCGGGGGTGCCGTACGAGAAGTCCCCGCCGATCGACGGGATGATGTACCCGTCGCTGATGTTCCGCATCAACGGCGTGGACGTGGCGAAGGCGGGCCCGGCGCCGTGGCGCACCGTCGAGCGGCTGATGGACCAGGCCGAGAAGGCGGGCACCCACACGTTCCCGCGCAAGAAGCCGATCGTCCGCCCGCAGCGCAACCCGCTGGAGTGGCGGGCCAACCTGACCCAGCTGCGCACGCAGGACGGCGGCGCGATCGACGGCACGAACGTCGACGAGCTCACCAGGGGCGAGCTGACCGGCCGCCAGCAGGCCCTGGACGCGTTCACGTTCATCAGGGACCGCACGCCCGGCTTCGAGGACTCCTACATCGTGGACATCGCGCCGCAGATCGGGATCCGCGAGACGCGCAGGATCATCGGCCGCCACCAGCTCACCGAGGATGAGGTGCTGCGCTGCGTCGACTTCTACGACACGATCGGCGTCAACGGCTGGCCGGTGGAGTCGCACGTGGCCGGCACTGTCGAGTTCCGCTGGCAGAAGCACCCGCGCGGGTTCAACCAGCTGCCGTTCCGCATCATCGTGCCGCCGCGCACGGAGAACCTCTACGTCACCGGCCGGTGCGCGTCGATGACGCACGGCGCCCAGTCCGCCGCCCGGGTGACAGGGCCGTGCTTCGCGATGGGCGAGGCCGCCGGCACCGCCGCGGGCATGGCCCTGGATGCGAGCATCCCCGGCGGCGACGTCGACGTCACGCGGCTGCAGGGGCGGCTGGAGAGCCAGGGCGTCTTCCTCGGCCGCCGCAAACCAGAGCAGGTGCTGTAGATGGGATGGGTAGTGCAGGTGCTCTAGATGGGATGGATGGTGCAGGTGAGGCGAATGCTGTTGATGAGCCAGGTGCTGTAGATGAAACTGCGCTCCAACTTCACGTCGGGGACCACGCCGTAGGCGATGCGCCGCGCGCAGTGGACCGCGCTCGGCTCACCGACGCCGACCCGGAGAAACCCAAGATCGCGATCGTCAGCTCCTGCTCGCAGCCGGCCTGCTGCTCCAGCCACCTGGACCAGATCGCGGCACCGCTCAACAAGGCGATCAGCGACGCCGGGGGCATCGCGCGGTCAGGCAGCGGTCAGGCCATCTTTCTTCACGGTCGCCGACTGGCCGATCAGCTTGCCGGTCGTGTCGTGTGCGGTCACCGCAAAGTATGGTCCCGTGCCGTCCGCGGCGATCACGGTCTCGAAGCCTGAGCGCGGCTGGGTCGCGACCACGGAGAGCGACGACTCGCGCTTGCCGGCGAGCACCTGCCAGGCCGCCACCTCGGTCGCGCCGTTCCAGCTCACGTACACCGCCGCGCCACGGGCCTCGTTGGACAAGACGGCGACCGCCGGCCGGTCCTTGGGCTGGCCGACCCAGTCGTAGGTGAACGCGCGGTACGACTGGTCGCCCATCGGAAACTGCCCGTTCAGCACCAGCGAGCCGTTCGAGTCGAACTCGGAGAAGTACGGCTCCGAGCCCCAGCCGACGAATGCCCGGTTGCCGGGCAGCAGCTGCATGCTGCCCTGGTTGTCGGCGAGCAGACGGGCCGGGTTGGTGTACGCGCGCACGAGCGTCGCGTGCATCTTGTCGGTGTCCAGTTGCAGCAACAGGCCGCGGGACTGCGGCTCCTCGGCCGGCGATGACCCGTTGTCGAAGAGCGTCAGCAGGTCCGTGCCGTGCGCGCGGACGTGATGCTGCCAGTGGAACATCACGCCGGGACCCAGGGTGAAGTCGGACTTCTTCCCGCCGAGCCGCCACTTGACCAGGCCGTCGCGACGACCGACCTTGTAGACGGTACACGTGTTGCGGGACGAGACGAGCAGGTCACCGTCCGGCGCCAGGCCGATCGAGTTGATGTGGAAGTAGTCGTAGGGACGAGCCGCGGTTCCGGTACCGGAGAGCGTGGCCTGCGACTCCGTAACCGGCACATGGTCGAGGCTGATCCACTCGAAGACCACCTCGCCGGTCGCGATGTCGATCTCCTGGACCACGCCGGAAAAGGCCGCGCCGTTGACCTTGCCGCCGACCGCGGACAGGTCCACGTTGTTCCGCTGCTGGTAGCAGTCGACGAGCGCGGTCCCCTGCGGGGTGAGGTTGAACTCGTGCATGTCCGCCATCAGGCCGTTCCCGGCCTTGACGGTGGCGATCACGGTGTACGAGGAGTCGGCGATGTAGCAGTTGCCCTTGGCGTAGACCGGGCCCGTCTCCCCGTGCCACCAGGTGAGCACCTGCTTGCCCTTGTAGGTCTGCACATTGAAGTCGATGACCGTGCGGGTGACGGGGCTGAACCAGGTGATGTCCCCGTCCCGCCGGGCGATCAGCAGGCCCGCCTGGCCGATCGCCGGGCCCTTATACCCCTTGTTCCCCAGGAAGATGTACCCCGGCAGGCCGGGCGGGCTGCCGAGCACGTCAACGGAGAGTATGGGCGGGCGCAGGTCGCTCCTTGACACAAACGTGTACGCCCCAGCGGTCGCCGCCTGCCCCGTGCCCGTTGTCGCGCCGGACGCGGCGGAGGCGCCGGCCGTGGCGGAGGCACCGGCCGTGGCGGCCGGGTCCGAGGATCGGGGCCACGAAGCGCCAATGGCGCCGGCCGCCGCAAGCCCGACCACTGCGCCGCCTCCGCCGACAAGCAACTGCCTGCGAGTCCAGGTTCTGTGTACTCCGGGCTCCTCTCCGGATTGGCTCTTCTCGTCTGGTCTCCACACCATGCTGGTCCTGTGTCTGCTAGTCCCTGTATCCGCTAAGACCTGGTTAAGTACGCGGTAATGCGTGGAGGCTACAATAGTGCCTGCACAGCGTGGGAATTTTCATAAAACGCTTAGAAGGATCGGATCGGACTCTCAGGGACGCTGGGCGTCGAGGTGTCCCACGGTCGGCCGCGTCCGGTCCGGTCACGCGCTGCGAAACGTCACCCGCGTCCGTGGTGAGGTCACAACGGCACTGCGGCGGCGGTGTTCGCTGGGACAACAGCGGAACCGCGCCGGTCCTCCCCTCTTGCCGCAGGCAGCCGACCGTCGCAAGCTCAGTAGTGTGCCGGAACGCAAGCTGCGTTCTAACTTCACGCCGGGGACCACGCCGTGGGCGATGCGCCGCGCGCAGTGGACCGCGCTCGGGCTCACCGACGCCGACCTGGAAAAGCCCAAGATCGCGATCGTCAACTCCTCCTCGAGCCTGGCCAGCTGCTTCAGCCACCTCGACGAGATCGTCGCGCCCCTTAAGGCAGCCATCACGCAGGCGGGCGGCGTCGCGTTCGAGGTCCGCACCGCCGCCCCAAGCGACGCGATCACCAGCGCAGGGGCCGCGGGCCAGTACATCCTGCCCAGCCGCGACCTGATCGCCAGCGACATCGAGGTCGCCGTCGAGGGCGCGCTGCTCGACGGCATGGTGTGCCTGGCGTCCTGCGACAAGACCACGCCGGGCCAGCTCATGGCGGCCGGGCGGCTGAACATCCCGACGATCATCGTCGCCTGCGGCTACCAGCCGTCGGGCGTGTACAAGGGCGAGTCCGTCGACTTCGAGGACATCTTCCGGTTCGCCGGCCACGTGGCCGCCGGCCGGATGACCACCGAGGAGCTCGGCGAGATGAGCAGCTGCGCGGTCACCGGGCCCGGCGTCTGCGCCGGCATGGGCACCGCGAACTCCATGCACCTGGCGGCCGAGGCGCTCGGCATGGCGCTGCCAGGCACGACGCCCGTGCTCGCCCGCGGGGGAAAGATGTGGGACGCGGTCGCACGGGCTGGCCGCCGCATCGTCGAGCTGGTCGCCGAGGATGTCCGCCCCCGCTCACTCCTAACTGACCGGGCTTTCTGCAATGCCGTCACCGCTATCCTGGCGGTCAGCGGATCCGTCAACTGCCTCAAGCACCTGCAGGCCATCGCCGTCGAGGCGGGCGTGGACGTGGACGTGTACCGGCTGTTCGAAGACCTCGCCCCGAAGGTGCCGCTGCTCGCCGGCGTCAAGCCGAACGGCGACACCCAGATCACGCAGTTCGACGCGGCCGGCGGCACGCTGGGCCTGCTGAAGCAGCTGGCTCCCCTGCTGTACCTGGACCAGTCCACGGTCGGCGGGCTGACGCTGCGCGAGGCGACCGCCGCCGCGGCCGTCGACGAGGACGTGATCCGCCCGGTGGACCGGCCGCTCGCCACGCACCCGGGCATCGTGGTGATGCGCGGCTCGCTGGCCCCCGAGGGCGCGGTGCTCAAGCGGACGGTCGCGGACGACGCGCCGCTTGACTTCCGCGGGCCCGCCATCGTGGTGCGTTCGCGGGAGGAAGGCGTCGCGGCGGTCAAGGCGGGCAAGGTCAAGGCCGGCGACGTGGTCGTGCTCACCGGGCTCGGGCTGCGCGGCTCGCCCGGCATGGGCCTGACGTCGGCGCTGATGTTCGCCATCGACGGCGCCGGCCTGTCGACCAAGGTCGCGGTGATCACCGACGGGCAGATGTCCGGGCTGGTCAACGGCGGCCTGGTGGTCGCCGAGGTGGCACCGGAAGGAGCGGCGGGCGGGCCGCTCGGGCTGGTGCACGACGGCGACACGATCAGCATCGACGTCGGCGCCCGGACGATCGAGCTCGAGGTGGACCCGGCGGAACTCGACCGCCGCCGCGCCGAGCTGCCGCCGCTTGCTGCGCCCGCGGGCTGCGGCTGGCTGTCGGTGTACGCGCGCACTGTCGCGCCGCTCGGCGCTGGCGCTACGTTGAGTGCAGGAACCACCGGGTCCAGCGCCTCGTGACTCGGTGCGGACGTGGACGGCAGCAACCACCCGGCCAATGTCGCCGCAGGCAGCCGGCCGGGTCCGGAGGAACCACCCGGCCAATGTCGCCGCAGGCAGCCGGGCCAGGGGGGATGGGGGACGGGCAGTCCCCCATGCGGGGGGTCACCGGGGGGTCGTCCCCCGGGAGGCAGCAGAGAAGGCGAGGGAGCCAGTGCGCGCCGTTCGGTACATAGATAAAGAAGTGGGCACGGCGGTTGCCGATGTAAGCGACCCCAGCCCGGCACCTGGCGAAGTTGTCGTCGCGGTGGAGGCGTGCGGTCTGTGCGGGTCCGACGTGCACGCCGTGCAGAACGGGCAGTGCGAGCCCGGGCAGATCCTCGGGCACGAGTTCAGCGGGCGGATCGTGGCGCTCGGGGCGGACGTGACCGGCTGGTCGCAGGGCCAGCCGGTCGCGGGGTCGCCGCTCGGGTCGTGCGGCAAGTGCCGGATCTGCATGCGCGGGCTGGCGTTCCGCTGCCCGGCGGCGCCGAACATCGGGATCAACCGCCAGGGCGCGTACGCGGAGTACGTCGCGGTGCCCGCGCGGCAGCTCGTGGCGCTGCCCGATGATCTTCCCATCGCGGTCGGGTCGCACGCGGAGCCCCTGTCGGTGGGGTCGCAGGCGGCGAAGCTCGCGTCGGTGGGACCGGGGGACCCGGTGCTCGTGTACGGGGTCGGGCCGATCGGGCTGTACGCGATCATGGCGCTGCGGCTGTTCGGGGCCGGGCCGATCGTGGCGGCGGGCCGGTCGGCGGGGCGGCGCGCGGCGGCCGCCGACGTGGGGGCGGACGTGGTGATCGACACCCGCGAGATCTCGGTGACGTCCTACGCCGAGCAGTCGGGGACCCGGTTCGCGGCGGCGCTCGAGTGCTCGGCGGCGCCAGGGGCGTTCACCGAGGCGCTTTCCGTGGTCGAGCCGGGCGGGACCTGCGTCGAGGTCGCGCTGACGCCGGAGGTGGCGTCGGTGCCGCTGTTCGGGATGCTGAGCGAGGGGCACCACCTTGTCGGCGCCTGCGCGTTCTCCGACGAGACCTACCGGGAGTCGGTGGCGCATCTCGCGGCCGGGCGGGTGCCCGTGGAGCGGCTTGTCAGCGAGCGGGTGCCGCTTGACGGCACGCCCGACGCGCTGCGGCGGCTGCAGACGCCCGGCTCGCTTGTGCGGATTTTGTCGTTGCCTCAGCAGTGACCCATCTGGAAGGTAAAGGAGCCTGATACGTGGAAGAGTTCGCGGGCAAGACCGCCGTCGTCACCGGGGCGGGCAGCGGGATGGGGAAGGCGTTCGCGCTGCGCTGGGGCGCCGAGGGGATGAACGTCGTCATCGGCGACATCCAGCAGGACGCGCTGGACGCCACCGTCGCAGAGCTTGCGGCGGCGGGCGTGCCGGTGCTCGGGCTGAGGACCGACGTGTCGAAGCTGTCGGACATCGAGGCCCTGGCGGACGCGGCTGAGGACCGGTTCGGGCCGATCCACCTGGTGAACAACAACGCGGGCGTGGAGGGGTACCTGGACGGGCCGATCTGGGCGGCGACCGCTAAGGACTGGGACTGGACGCTCTCGGTCAACCTCATGTCGGTGGTCTACGGCGTGCGGACGTTCGTGCCGCGGATGCTGGCGCACGGCGAGCCGGGGCACGTGGTCAACACGTGCTCGATGACGTCGGTGATCGCGGCGACCAACATGTACGGGATCTGCAAGCACGCGATCCTCGCGCTGACCGAAGTGCTCGCCGCCGACCTCGCGGCAGCCGGGGCGCCGATCGGGGTGACCGGGCTCTGCCCGGGGATCATCGCCACGAACCTGTTCCACGGGTCGCGGAACCGGCAGGCCGCGCTGCGCAACGACGAGGGCATGTCAGCGTCCGGCGCCGAGCTGCGGGACCGGATGCACGCGACGCTGTCCAAGGGAATGCCGCCGTCGGAGGTGGCCGACAAGCTGGTCACGGCAGTCAGGGAGGGTGCGTTGTATCTGCTCACCGATCACGAGTGGGATAGCCGGATAGAGGCCCGGCATGCGGCGATCATGGCGGGCGCGGTCGGTCCGGCCGCGACGGGCGCGCTGGACGCGGAGGGCGTGCGATGAGCGCGCGGTACGGGTTCGATGGCCAGGTCGCGGTCATCACAGGCGGTGCGGCCGGGTTCGGGCTCGCGGTCGCCACCCGGCTTGCCGAGGCGGGCGCTTCCCTGGTCCTCGTGGACATAACGGCGGACGCCCTGCACGCGGCGGCCGAGAAGCTCGGCGCCCTGGCCGTGGTCGCCGACGTGTCCCAGGAGCCGGAGGTCGACAAGTACGTGGCCGCGGCCGTCGAGGCGCACGGGCGGATCGACCTGTTCTTCAACAACGCCGGCATCGAGGGGCGGATGGCCCCGATGACCGAGCTGTCTGTCGCGGACTTCGACCGGGTGATGGCGGTCAATGCCCGCGGCGTCTTCATGGGGCTGCGCGCCGTGCTCAAGGTCATGAAGCCGCAGGGCTCGGGCGTGATCGTGAACACCGCGTCGATGGCGGCGATCAAGGGGGCGGCGACGTTCTCCCCCTACATCGCCTCCAAGCACGCCGTGCTGGGGCTGACGAAGTCGGCGGCCCTGGAGGGCGCGCCGTACGGGATACGGGTGAACTGCGTGGCGCCGGGGCACATCGACACGCGGATGGGGCGCGACCTGACCAAGCAGATCAACCCGGACGACCCCGAGGGCGTGTTCCGCGCCGTCTCGGAGACCGTGCCGCTGTACAAGCGGTACGGCACCGCGACCGAGGTCGCGAACCTGGTGGTGTGGCTGCTGTCGTCGGAGTCGGAGTACGTGTCGGGGTCGCTGCACCTGATCGACGGCGCGATCAACGCGGGGTGAGGGCCACCCAGGCGAGCGAGGCGAGCGGGGTGAACGGAGCCGGGTTAGCGTTCGCGAGCACGTGGAGCGCCTCGATGACGCTGGCGAAGTGCTCCCTGGTGAGCTGCTCGGCGGCCTCCGCGTCGCCGTCGATCACCGCCTCGATGATGCCCAGGTGCTCGGTGAGCCCCTGGGCGAGGCGGCCGGGCAGCAGCGACACGTGGAACCGGTAGCGAACGCCCTGGTACCGCAGGCGCTCGATGATGCCCGTGGCGGTCTGCTGGCCGGCGATCTGCCGGATCTTGGCGTGCACCTGGTCGCTGACCCGGCTGTCGGTGACCACGTCGCCGTTCTTGACCGCGTCGGTCATCTCGTCGGCCATCTTCCGCAGCTCGCGGTGGTCCTCCTCGGTTGCCCGCGTCGCGGCCTTGGCCGCGCACAGCCCCTCGACGAGGGCGCGGACCTCGAGGATCTCGATCGCCTCCTCGATCGACACCGGCCGCACCCAGGCGCTGCGGTTGCGCTGGCGGCTGATCAGCCCCTCGTTCACCAGCAGCGCGAGTGCCTCCCGCACCGCGCCGCGGGAGGTCTCGTACTTCCTGGCGAGATCCGATTCCACCAGCCGCTGCCCCGGCGCGAACTCGCCGCGGTAAATCGCCTGCCGCAGCTTGTCCAGCAAGCTGACGGTCTTTGTCAGGCCTTCCTCGATGTCGTGGGTCTGCACGCTGTCCTCTCGTCCCCTCTGCCTCCAATACAGAATGACAGACGAAACTGAGGATTCTGTTACCGCCCGGTATTGCGCATGTTGCCGGCCACGGCCACCGCCGCAAGACGTTCGTGGCCGGCGGCATACAGTTTTCGTGCCAGGGCCGCCGGCGCGCTGGCGGTGGGTGCGGAAGGTGCCGTCGATGGAGGATCTCGTCGTTCGGGCGCTCGACAGGCTGGTGCCCGGTGGCGTGCAGCGGGGTGAGCTGCGGCGGGAGAACCGCATGGTGCGCTGGGTGGAAGCCGGTGCGGGCCGTCCCGCGGTCGTGCTCGACGCGGCCCTTGGCGAACCTGGTTCGCTGGCCTGGGCCGGGGTCATGCCGCTCGTGGCACCGCGCGCTCGCGTGCTCGCCTACGACCGGGCCGGCATCGGCGCCAGTGACCCGGCCTCGCCGCTGACTTTGGCTGCTCAGGTGGCCGACCTGGCCGCGGTGGCCGGGGCTACCGGGGGGCGCTGCGTTCTCGTCGGCCACAGCTGGGGCGCGCTGCTCGCGCAGCTGGCGGCACTCACGTATCCGGAGCTTGTCGCCGGGCTGGTGCTTGTCGACCCGGCTGAGGAGGATTTCCTGGCGGCGCTGCCGCCAGCCCGGCACCAGCAGGAGATCGCCAACGGGCAGGTCATCATCGATCAGTACGCGAACGGGACGCTTCCCGGGACGGTCAGGGAGACGTTCCGGTCGTTCGCGCGGCACCTGACCGCTGACGAGCAGCTGCAGGCACTCATACTCGACGCCTACGTCTCCTGCTACGCGAAGCAGTCGCAGGCCCGCATGGTCGGCGACGAATGGCGGCTGGTCGTCGACTCCCTGCCGGTCATCCGGCGCAGCCGCGCGGAGGCGAGCCTGCCTGACGTTCCCGTCGTGGTCTTCAGCGCGACCACGGGACATCCCAGGCAGGAGCGGGAGATGTGGACCGGCTTTCATGCCAGGCTGGCCGCTTCCGTTCCGCGGGGGACGCACGTCGTGCTCGCCGACACCAGTCATGCCACGAATCAGGAGCGGCCCGCGGAGATCGCGGCGGCCATCAACCGCATCGTCGAGGATCTCGATCCTGCACAATAGGCGTGCGGGGGAGGCTGGGGGCGAGGTGCTTGTACCGGGCGATTTACGCCGCCGTGCTGCGGCACCTGCCGCCAGAGGCGGCGCACGCCGTGGGGTTCTGGCTGATCAGGGCGGCGGCTTACGTGCCGGGCGGGGCCTGGCTGCTGCGGCGGTTCCTCGCGCCGCGGGATCCGGTGCTGCGGGTGCACGCGCTCGGCCTGGACTTTCCCGGGCCGCTGGGCCTCGCGGCCGGGTTCGACAAGGACGGGCGCGGCGTCGCGGGGCTGGCGGCGCTGGGATTCGGGTTCGTCGAGGTGGGCACGGTGACCGCGCGGCCGCAGCCCGGCAACGCCAAGCCGCGGATGTTCCGGTTTCCGGCCGAGCGCGCGCTGGTCAACCGGATGGGCTTCAACAACGCCGGCGCGGCGGCGCTGGCGGCGCGGCTGCGGGCGGAACGGCTGCGGGCGCAGCGCGACCGGCGCGGGCCCCATGGCCGCTGGCCGGTCGTCGGCGTGAACATCGGCAAGACCAAGGCGGTGCCTGAGGCGTCGGCGGTGGCCGACTACGTGACCAGCGCCCGCCTGGTCGCCGACGTCGCCGACTACGTGGTCGTCAACGTCAGCTCGCCGAACACGCCGGGCCTGCGCGACCTGCAGGCCATCGATAAGCTGCGGCCGCTGCTTCGCGCGGTCCGGGCGGCGCTCGACGAGGCCTCGCCGCGGCGACGGGTGCCGCTGCTGGTGAAGATCGCCCCAGACCTCGCCGACCCCGATATCGACGCGGTCGCGGACCTCGCGCTCGAGCTCGGCCTCGACGGGATCATCGCGACCAACACCACGATCTCGCGGGAGGGATTGCGCGACGGCGCCGCGGTGGCTGCCGCCGGGCCTGGCGGCATGTCCGGCGCGCCGCTGAAGGCCCGCGCATTGGCGGTGCTGCGCCGGCTGCATGCCCGGGTGGGCGACCGCCTCGTGCTGATCGCGGCCGGCGGCATCGAGACCGCCGACGACGCCCGGGAGCGCCTCGCCTCCGGCGCCACCCTGGTACAGGCGTACACCGCGTTCATCTACGCCGGCCCGCTGTGGCCGCACCGGGTGCAGGCCGGCCTGGCACGTCGCGCCCGCTCCTCGAGCGAATCTGGAACACGCGGGATACAAACCCACCAATAGGGGTGGGTTTGTATCCCGCATCTGTCTAGATGTGATACCCCTCGCTGGTCGCCGCCTGGTACGGGTTGGCGGCGGCCGTCACCCGGCCGACGGCGATCAGCGCCGCCGTCTTCCAGTACTCGTCGGTGATCGACCGGGCGATGCGCTCGGCGCGACCGGGGTCGGCGGCTGCCACCGCCTTAGCGACGTGCCGCAGCGCCGGCCCCTGCACGTGCTGGTCGGCGTTTGACCGGGCGATGCGCTCGGCGTCGGCGAGCAACCGGGCTGCCCGCTCGGGGTCCGCGGCTGTCACCGTCGCAGCGATGTCGCTCAGCACCCACGTCTGCTCGACCTCGTCGTTGACCGACCGGGCGATCCGCTCGGCGTCGGCGAGCAACCGGGCCGCGCGCCCGGGGTCGGCGGCCGCCACCGCCGCAGCGACGATGCGCAGTGCCCACGCCTTCCAGAACTTGTCTGTGACCGACCGGGCGATGCGCTCGGCGCGACCGGGGTCGGCGGCTGCCGCCCGCTCGGCGACGCGGGCCAGCGACCACGCCTGCTCGTCTTCGCCGGGGACCGACCGGGCGACGCCTTCCGCGTCGGCAAACAGCCGGGCCGCGCACCCGGGGTCGGCGGCCGCCACCGCCCCGGCGACGCCGCCAAGCGCCATTGCCTTCAGGGACTCGTCAGTGACCGACCGGGCGATGCGCTCGCCGCGACCGGGGTCGGCGGCCGCCACCGCCTGTGCGATGTCGTATAGCGCCCGCGCCTTCCGGATCTCGTCGGTGATGGACCGGGCGATGCGCTCGGCGCGATCGGGGTCGGCGGCCGCCACGGCTGTGGCGAGGCAGCCGAACGCCCACGCCTTCTCGTCCTCGCCGGTGACCGACTCGACCACGCGCTCGGCATCGGCGAGCAACCGGGCTGCGCGGCCGGGGTCGGTAGCCGCCACCGCCGTGGCGACGCCGCTCAGCGTCCACGCCTTCCTGGACTCGTCGGTGATCGACCGGGCGATGCACTCGGCGCGGTCAGGGTCGGCGGCCGCCACCGTCTCGGCGAGCTCGGTCAGGGCCAGTCCCTGCGAGTACTCGCGGGTGATCGACCGGGCGAGGCGTTCGGCGTCGGTGAACAGCCGGGCCGCGGCGTCCGGGACTCCCCGGACAGGTTCCGAGCCGTTCTCTGCCGCCATCGCTCGCCGCTCCATTCCCCGCCGTCTGCCACGGCCGGCTCCTCCGGCCCGCGTTCCACACCATTACCACGAACCGGGACAGAAGCGAAGAAGCTGCTCGCGACTGTGCACGTCCTCAGCCGGGGTGGTGGGCCAGTCCCGTGCGCCCTGGGAGCCCCTCAAGTGTGACTTTGGGCGCTGGCCGGCACCGTGATCCGACCACAAGCAGGGGGGAGGAAGTGTGTCCGCGGGGACAACGGGGGGGTTCGGCGGGCACGCGGCCTTGCCTACGGCCTGCCGATACATCAGGCTCAGTAGTGTGTCAGAGCAGACTATTCCCCGACCGCACGTCCCTGCCCCCGAGCCGGACCTGACGCCGGAGATCATCGTCGCCCGGGCAAAGGCGCTGATCCCGGCGGTTCGCGAGCAGGCGGATGAGGCGGAGCGGCTCGGCAAGCACACGCCCGAGCTCGATAAGAAGTTCACCGAGGCCGGCTTTTACCGCATACTGCAGCCCAGGCGGTTCGGCGGCTACGCCTTCGATATGCATACGTTCTGGCGGGTCATCATGGCGATCGCCGAGGGTGACGCGGGCACCGCCTGGGGGCTGTGCCTCGGCGCGCACCACGCGCAGGGCCTGGGGGCCTGGTTCCCCGAGGAGGGCCAGGTCGAGCTCTTCGGCCCCACCGGCGACTTCAAGTGCCCGCACCGGGCGGCCCCGATGGGCACCTCGACGCCCGTGGACGGCGGGTACATCGTCAAGGGGCAGTGGGACTACTGTTCCGGCGTCGGCCACGCCACGCACTTCATGTGCAACACGCTCGTCCCCGGCCGCGAGGCCGAAGGGCTGCTCACGATCTGCACGCCGATCGAGAACGTCACCGTCCTGCAGGACTGGGGCAACGGCAACATCATCGGGATGAACTCCAGCGGGTCCAACAGCGTGCGGGTGGACAACGTGTTCGTCCCCGAGCACTGCACCTGCTCAGGGGACTGGACGCACAACACCGACAAGGCCGCGCCGGGCATGTACCTGCACGAGAACCCGGTGTTCTGCGGCCGGATCTACGCGATGTACCACATCGGCCTGGTCATCCCCGTGATCGGCGCGGCCAAGGGCGCGCTGTATGAGTACGAGAACATCCTGCTGACCAAGAAGACGTACTTCGCGCCGCAGGTCCCCCGGTACACGGTCGAGGAATACCAGCGCCACTACGGGCAGGCGCGGGCGGACATCGACAGCGCCGAGGCGATCATCATGCAGATCGGCCTGCGGTACAACGAGCTGGCCGAGCGCTGGTATCGCACCGGGGAGCCGTTCACCCGCGAGGACGACGCCGAGATGTACTCGATGGTTCAGGTCGCCGCGCGGCTCGCCAGCCAGGCCACGACCGAGCTGTTCGCCGCGGCCTCGTCGTCTGCGGCCAAGCGCGGCGCCGCGATGCAGCGGCACTACCGGGACATGTCCATGTACCTCGGGCACATCTCCGCCAGGCACGACATCATCTCCGCCGAGGTGGCGCGCATGCACTTCGGGCTCAAGGACGGCCTGTTCTAGTCTTCTAGGGAGAAAGACTCCATGGCACGACGCGTTACCCCCCCGTTCCGCGCCGATCACGTCGGGAGCCTGCTGCGGCCCGCCGCGCTGCACGCGGCGCGGGCGGACTTCGCCGCGGGCAAGATCACCGCCGGCGACCTGCGGGCCGCCGAGGACCGCGCGATCGCGGAAGCGGTCGAGCTCCAGGAGGGGGCCGGCCTGCAGGCCGCCACCGACGGGGAGTTCCGCCGCGAGCAGTGGCACTCGGACTTCGTCTACAGCCTCGGCGGCGTCGAGCGGGGCGCGCTCTCCCCGGTGGCGATCCCCGTGTACCGCAAGGACGGGCAGCTGTCGTGGCAGCCGCACGCCACCGCGATCACCGGGAAGGTGCACCTGGCCGAGCCGGTGTTCGGCGAGCACTTCCGGTTCCTCGCGCGGACGGTCACGACGGCGACCCCGAAGCTCACCATCCCCTCCCCCAGCATGGTCCACTTCCGGGCCGACCTGTCCGCAAGCCCGTACACCGACGACGACGAGTTCCGCGCGGACGTCGCCGCGACCTACGCCGCCGAGGTCGCCGAGCTGTATGCGCTCGGCTGCCGCTACCTGCAGCTCGACGACACGCTCTTCGCGTTCCTCAACGACCCGGCGTGGCGGGCGAACGCGGCGGCCTCCGGCAGCGTCGACCCCGACCGCCAGCACGAGACCAACGTGCGCGTGATCAACGACGTGCTCGCGGGCAAGCCCGCCGACATGGCGGTCACCGTGCACATGTGCCGCGGCAACTACCAGTCCGCGTGGTTCTCCTCCGGCGGCTACGACTTCGTGGCCGAGGCCGTCTTCGGCGGGCTGAACGTCGACGGGCTCTTCCTTGAGTACGACGACGAGCGGTCAGGGACGTTCGAGCCGCTGCGGTTCGTGCGCGATGACCAGGTCGTCGTGCTCGGGCTGGTGACCAGCAAGACGCCGGAGCTCGAGCCGAAGGACACGCTCAAGCGCCGCGTCGAAGAGGCCGCCAAGTACGTGGACATCGACCGGCTCTGCCTGTCGCCGCAGTGCGGCTTCGCCTCCACGGTGGAGGGCAACGCGCTCACGATCGAGCAGGAGCGGGCCAAGCTCGAGCTCGTGGTACAGGCCGCCGAAGAGATCTGGGGCTAGGAGCGCCGATGGAACCCCTGGTGATCGCCGAGCAAGGGCACTTCTTCACCGGGCTGCGGGAACACGGCGGACCGGCCGGCACGAGCGTGTACGGGACGCATGTGCAGTATCAGGCGCCACCGTCCGTTCGGGACAATCTGATCCTCGTGCATGGGGGCGGCGGTCAGGCGCTCGACATGCTCACCACCCCGGACGGGCGGCCCGGGTGGTCGACCATCTTCCTGCGCGACGGGTTCGCGGTGTACACCGTGGACCGGCCGGGGCTCGGGCGCTCGCCGTTCCACCCGGACATCTACGGGCCGATCGGGCCGCCGGCGTCGTACGAGGGGTTCGTGGCGACGTTCGCCGCGCCGTCGCCGCCCGGGCTGCCCGAGCACACCCAGTGGCCGGGCAGCGGCGACAGGGACGACCCGGCGCTCGCGCAGTTCCTGGCCTGGCAGGAGCCGTTCCCGCCCGACCTCGTGCGGGCGCACGAGGACATGCGGGTCGGGGCGGTGGCCCTGCTGGACAGGATCGGGCCGTCGGTGCTGCTCACGCACTCGTTCGGCGGCGCGTTCGGGTGGTTCGCGCTGTCCGAGCGGCCGGACCTTGTCCGGGCGCTCGTGGCGATCGAAACGTCGGGGCCGCCGTTCCTGAACCACCCGGTGCTCGGGGAGTTCAGCTACGGGCTGACGGCGCTGCCGGTCTCGTTCGGACCCGGTGGCGATGACGGCAAGCTCGGCGGCATTCCCGTCGCCGTGGTGTCGTCGCCGTGCTCTGGCTTCGAGCCTTCCTGCCACGCGACCGCCGACTACCTGCGCGAATGCGGCGCGGACGTGACCGAACTGCGGCTGGCCGACGCAGGTCTGCACGGCAACGGTCATGCCATGATGCTGGAAAAGAACAACGTTGAGGTCGCGGCGCTGCTCACCGACTGGATCGTCAAGCACACGTGAGATACGGAGGACCGACGGGACATGAGCAAGGTGATGGCGTCGGCGGCCGAGGCCGTCGCTGACATCGAGGACGGCGCGAGTCTCGGCATCGCCGGGTTCGGCCTGTCGCACCGGTATCCGTCCACGCTGATCTCGGCGCTGGCCGAGAAGGGGACCAGGGGGCTGACCGTGTACTGCAACGGGCTCGGCCAGCCGGGGTTCCCGACCGGTCACCTGCTCGCGGAAAACCATCAGATCGCCCACCTGATCACCTGCTTTTCCGCGCGGCCCGGCGTGGTCTCCGAGGCCGAGAAGCAGATCGAGGCCGGGGAGATGACGCTGGAGATGGTGCCCCAGGGCACGCTGGTCGAGCGGATGCGGGCCGGCGGCGCCGGGCTCGCCGCGGTGTACACGCCGACCGGGTACGGGTCGCAGATCGCCGCGGGCAAGGACATCAGGTACTTCGACGGCAAGCCGTACGTGCTCGAGCGCGCGATCACCACGGACTTCGCGTTCGTCCGGGCCCAGCGGGCGGACCACTTCGGGAACGTGGTGTTCCGCGGCGGGTCGCAGAACTTCAACACCTCGTTCGCGAAGGCGGCGCGGGTGACGATCGTCGAGGCCGAGGAGGTCGTGGAGACCGGGACGATCGCGCCGGAGGCCGTGGACCTGCCGGGGGTGTTCGTCACCCGGGTGGTGCCGATCACCGTCCGGATGGACATCAAGAACCTGCCGCAGCGGGTCAACCGGCCGGCCTCGTCGGCGAAGGAGTACTTCGGCAAGCCCGCGCTGACACGGGAGCAGATCGGGCGGCGGGCGGCGGCGCTGCTGCCCGACGACGCCGTGGTGAACCTCGGCGCGGGGCTGCCGGTGCAGGTGGCGAACTGGGTGCGGGAGCGGCCGGTCGTCCTGCACGCGGAGAACGGCCTGCTCAACTACGGCGGGTTCGCGAGCCCTGACGAGCTCGACCCGGACCTGCACGACGCGGGGGGCATGTTCGTGACGGTCCGCGCCGGGACGTCGTTCTTCGACTCGGTGACGTCGTTCGAGATCGCGCGCGGCGGGCGGCTGTACGCGGTGATCCTGGGGACGTACCAGGTCGGCGGCAACGGCGACCTGGCCAACTGGTCGGCGCCAGGGATGATCGGCGGCGGCATCGGCGGCGCGATGGACCTCGCGGCCGGGGCGCAGCACGTGTTCGTGACGCTCGAGCACACCGATTCGCGCGGGCGGCCCAAGCTCGTGGACAAGTGCGATCTCCCGCTGACCATGCCGAACTGCGTGGACGCGATCATCACCGACCTCGCGCTGCTGCGCCGCGCGTCGCGCGCGGAGCCGTTCACGCTGGAGGAGATCGCGGCCGGGTTCACCGTCGATGAAGTGCTGTCGCTGACCGGGATGACCGTGACGGTCGCCGACGACGTGCGCGTGCTGCAGGAGTCGTGGCGCTGAGCGGCGTGCGCGCCTGCGCCTGCTAGGCGGGCCTGCTAGGCGGGGGCGTGAGCGCCTGCTTGGCGCGCCTGCTAGGCGCAAATGCCGGGGAGTTGAGGCAATTGGGCCATTGGCGCAGCCGGCCCGATACAGCCGGGCCGTTGGCGCAGCTGGCCCAGTCAGGGATGTCGGGGTAGCCGGAGGCACCAGGTACGGCGACAGCCACAACACCACCGGCGAGCCCGGCGACCTAGCGCCCCTACCGAGGCGAAAGGAGGACACGCCGACGACGGTCCCCGACCACTGCTCCCGGACCTTAACTCCCCGGCATTGCTGCTAGGCGGGCTTGTCGAGGCCCAGCAGGCGGATCGCGTTGTTCTTGAAGATGCCCGGCTTGACCTCGTCCCTGATCGCGGTCTTCTCCAGGTCCGACATCCACCGCTCCGGGGTGAGCACGGGGAAGTCCGTCCCGAACAGCACCTTGTCCTTCAGCAGCGTGTTCGCGTACTGCACGAGGATGGGCGCGAAGTACTTCGGCGACCACCCGGACAGGTCGATGTAGACCTGCGGCTTGTGGGTGGCGACGCTTAGCGCCTCCTCCTGCCAAGGGAACGACGGGTGCGCGAGGATGATCGGCATGTCAGGGAAGTCCACGGCCACGTCGTCCAGGTGCATCGGGTTGGAGTAGGCGAGCCTGATGCCGCCGCCGCCCCTGGTGCCGGCCCCGGCGCCGGTCTGCCCGGTGTGGAACAGCGCGGGCAGCCCGGCCGCCTCGATCACCTCGTACAGCGGGTAGGCGGCCCGGTCGTTCGGGTAGAACGCCTGCGCGCTCGGGTGGAACTTGAAGCCCTTGACGCCGTAGTCCTCGATGAGCCGCTTGGCCATAGCGACGCCCTCGGCGCCGCGCGCCGGGTCCACGCTGCCGAACGGGATGATGACGTCGGCGTTGTCCCTGGCGCGCTCGGCGATCTCCTCGCTGGTGGACCGCGCCGGGTCGGCCGGCTGGTCCTTGACGTCGATCGTGAACGTGACGGCCGCCATGTGCCGCTCGCGGTAGTACGCGGCCAGGTCGTCAACGGTGAACGCGGCCGCCGCCGTCCTGAAGTAGGCGGCCATCGCGGCCAGATGCTCGTTGCCCTCCGGGTCGTCCGACGGCGCGTTGACGGACCGGTGCACGTGCGTGTGCACGTCAATCGCGACCAGGCTGTCGATGTCCATCGATGCCGGCCGCGCCGAAGATTCATGCTCCAGGCTCATACACGATTTCCTTGCGCTCAATCCAGATGGGAGCGATTATCGCAGCAGCCTTTGCCCGCGTCACTGTCCGATCAGCGTGCCCCGTGCGGGCAAACCTGGCCTTGTTACCGCGTCATTAGCTCCGCTAGGGTGTTTAGTTCGCGGCTACAAATATTCGATTGAGGAAACGGCCGTAGCCGGCGCTCGCCGCGTCCGGCGCCGCGGGAGTGATCACGTCCGGCTCCTCCCCCGAACGGTCCCAGGCTGCTCCCTCCAGCAGCGCTCCTGCCGCCGCGGCGGCGACCTGGGCGGCGCCGGTCGCGCTGAGCCAGGTCGTGCTCGCCGGGCGCAGCGGCAGGCCGAGCACGTCGGCGAGCAGCTGCCGCCAGGCCGGGTGGCGGGCGCCCCCGCCGCCGATGACGACACTGCGCGGCTCGTGGCCCGCGGCGCGCAGGTCCGCGAGCCGCGCCCGCAGCAGGAACGCGACCCCCTCAAGCGCGCCGCGCAGCAGGTCGTCCTTGCGATGGGCGAGGGTAAGGCCCGCCCACGCGCCGCTCGCCGGCGCGTCCCAGCGCTCTTGCGTCAGGTAAGGCAGGAAGAGCGGGGTATCGGCGCGCCACGGCCGGGCCGCGGTGTCGTACAGGTCCTGCCAGGAGACGTCGAGGAGGGCTCTTACCCAGTCCAGTGTCACCCCGACGTTCTGCGCGGGAGCCAGCTGGTAGAGGCCGCCGCCGACGGCACGGAACACATTGGTGTTCGGCGCGGGATGGAACGCGGCCGCGGGGACGGCCCACTGTCCGCCGGTGCCCAGGGTGAGCAGCGCGGCGTCCGCGGGCGGGTTCGCCGCCAGCAGCGCGGCCGCGGTGTCCGCGGCGCCGGTCGCGACGGGGATGCCGGGGGTGAGCCCCAGGTGGGCCGCGGCGGCGGGCAGCAGGCGGCCGGCGAGCTGGGTGGGCTCGCGGATGTCAGGCAGCTTTTCTCCCGGCAGGCTCAGCGCTGCGATGACCTCCGTCGCCCAGCCGCCGCGGGTGAGGTCGAACAGCAGCGTGCCCGACGCGTCGGTCGGGTCGGTCGCGGCCGCGCCGGTCAGCCGCAGCCGCAGCCAGTCCTTCGGCTGCAGCGCCCAGCGGGCGTCGCGCACGGTCGCCGGCTCGTGCCGGGTCAGCCAGCGCAGGATCGGGCCGGCCATGCCCGGTGACGGCTGATTGCCGAGCGGGCGAGTGAGCCGCGCGGGCAGTTCGCGGTAGGCCGCCGCCTCCGCGGCGGCGCGGCGGTCCAGCCACAGGATGGCGGGGCGCAGCGGGACGCCCGCGCGGTCGGTGAGGACCACGCCGTGCATCTGGCCCGCGACGGCGATCCCGGCGACCTCGGCGCGGGCGCCGCCGGCGGCCGCGGCGGCGAGGGCCTCGCGGACGGCCCCGGCGGCGGCGCGCCACCAGTCGGCGGGGCCGGTCTCGGCCTGCCCGGCAGCCGGCACGGTGACCGGATACTGCGCGCGGCCGCGCCCGAGGACGTGGCCGCCCGGGGTGCCCCGGGCGCCCGGGGCGCCTGGGCTGGTCAGCAGCGCCTTGAGCTGGCTGGTGCCGAGATCGATGCCGAGAAACGCGGGTCCTACAGTCGATGATGACATAGAGTTATTTGACGATTGCTCTGCGTATCGATACGCTACGCATCGGGCCGATTACACAACGGCATATCCGGCCGTTCCGGACATCGTCTCACGGAGTACACCATGACTACGAGCACACACCCCCGCCGCGCCGGCGATACCTGGACCAGGCGCCCGGTTCGGGACGACACCTGGACCTAGCGGACTACGCCGCGTCGGTGAGCGGCAGGGCCGGGTCGAGCTGGGATATCGCGGCCGCCAGCGCGGCCGCCAGGGTGAGGCGGCTGTTCTCGTTGTACACCGGGCCGGCGGCGTCGGTCAGCAGCACGCTCGCCATCGCCACGCCGCGTGCCCGCACTGGCAGCGGGGCGACCAGCTTCGTCGTGAGCTCGCGGATGGCGGGCGCGGCGGCGGCGATCCGGTCCGCGCAGATGAACAGCCTTCGCTCGTCCGTCGCGTTGGCGCAGGCGACCCGCAGCAGGTGGTCCCAGTCGCCTGCCATCTCCCGGCGCAGGCGCAGCGACACGATCTCCTGAGCGCGCGCGGCCCGCAGCACGCTGGATTCCGGCACGGCGCCGGCGGCCAGCTCGCCGTCCAGCCGCCCGCCGAACGCCCGGGCCAGCACCCGGTCGGCCAGCCGGCGCGGCCGCATGACGAGCGGATCACCGAGAACGAGGATGCTCTGTTCCGAACGCATGGCACCAGTCTCAGCCGCGCCGTCGGCCGTCAACAGTGGCACAATTGACATGGTGCACGACAAAACTGCCACGCTTGCGCCCGGGGTCGCTGTGCTGGCTTACGACGGACTGTCGCTGTTCGAGTTCGCCGCGGCGTGCGACGTGTTCGGCACCGACGTCACCACGGGTTCCGGGCGCCCGCTGTACCGCCTGTCCGTCTGCGCTGCCACTGCGGCGGTCACCACCGACGCCGGGTTGCGGATGGAGATCCCCTGCGGCCTGGACGCGCTGCACACCGCGCAGACCGTCGTGGTGCCGCCGGCCTCGGCCCCCGGCGCGGTCCCCGGCGCGGTGCTCGACGCCCTGCGGCTGGCCCGGTCGCGGGGACGGCGCGTGCTCTCGCTGTGCACGGGCGCGTTCATCCTGGCTGCCGCCGGGATCCTCGACGGGCACACGGCGACCACGCACTGGTCCGAGTGCGCTGAACTGGCGCGCCGGTATCCCCGGGTCCGGGTCGACCCGGGGGTGCTTTACGTCGACGAAACGGACCTGCTCACCTCCGCGGGGAGCGCGGCCAGCCTGGACCTGTGCCTGCACGTGGTGCAGCGGGACTACGGGACCGAGATCGCCGCGCGGGTGGCCAGGGACCTCGTCGTCCCGCTGCACCGGCCGGGCGGGCAGGCACAGTACATCGAGACGCCGATGCCCGCCGTCGGCGACGGCGACCTGTTCGCGGCCACGATCGGCTGGCTGCGGGAGCACCTGGACGAGCCGGTGACGGTCAACGAGCTGGCCGCGCGCTCGGCGATGAGCCCGCGCACGTTCGCCAGGCGGTTCCTGGCCAGTACCGGGACGACCCCGCTGGCGTGGCTCGTGCGCGAACGGCTCAGGCTCGCCCAGCGGCTGCTCGAAACCAGCGACCTGCCCATCGACCTCGTCGCGCGCAAGAGCGGCTTCGGCAGCCCGGACAACCTGCGCAAGCACTTCCACCGGGCGCTGCGGACCAATCCGCAGGCATACCGCCGCGCCTTCTGCGCCCCCGCGGTCTGATCCCGCGCTGCGGGCTCGGTCAAATCTGCTGACCCCAGGCCAGGCGTAATTGTAACGCGCCACGCGGTGTCCGGGCCAAGTTCCCTGGAAACGTCGTAGGCACCCGATAGCGTTCGTTGGAAGGCAGCACGGGAGGTCTACAATCGTGTCCACGGTGGATCTGGCGGCGGTGCCGCTGTTCGGCCATCACTTCGACGCGGCAGCGCTGACGGCTGCTCTGTATCCACGCATCCGGTACATGGGCAGCAAGTACAAGCTGCTGCCCCATCTCGCTGAAGTCTTTGCGGAGCTAGGTGGCCAGACCGCACTAGACGCCTTCTCTGGCTCGGGGGTGGTGTCCTACCTGCTGAAACGACAGGGATTCTCGGTCACGGCGAACGACATGCTCGGATTCCCAGGCGTGCTAGCGAGCGCGGCGGTGGTTAACAATTCGACCCGGCTCACGGCAGCCGATGTCGCGCGCATAACCGGCCCGGCGGCTGACGACCGTGATTTCATCCGCAAGACCTTCACCGGTGTCTTTTTCGACCCGGGCGACCTCGCGTTCCTCGACTCGGCGTGGTCGCACATCTGCGTGATGCGCGGGCACGAGCGAGCGCTCGCGATCAGCGCTCTCGTATTGTCGGCGGCCCGGAAGCAGCCTCGCGGCGTCTTCACGATTTCCGGCGACCTCAGCAGCTATGACGACGGCAGGCGCGATCTGCAAATTTCCATGCGGGACCACTTCGTCGAGCATGTGGACGACTATAACCGCGCGGTGTTCTCAGGTCCGGCGGCACGGGTAACCCGGCAAGAGGCGTCGCAGGTGGAGGCACGGCCATACGACCTTGTGTACCTCGATCCCCCGTACGCCCCACCGAGCGACGACAACTGCTACATCAAGAGATTCCACTTCCTCGAAGGGCTGTCGCGGTACTGGCAGGGCGACACGCTGATGATGGGCACGCTCACGAAGAAGCTGCCGAAACTGGTCACGGGTTTCAGCAATAAGCGAACGATCGTCGAAGCATTTCGCGACACCTTCAAGCGGTTCGCCGACGCGGGGGCGATCGTCTTGTCCTACGGTTCGAATGCTCTGCCTGACAAGGAGACGATCACGACCTTGCTCCTGGAGGTGAAACGGGACGTCGAAGTGCGCGCTATCCCGCACACTTATCATTACGGCACTCACCAGGCGGCCGCACGCCGGTCGGTCGACGAGTACATCTTCATCGCGCGGTAGCCGTGGCGATCCCCACCTACGATGAGTATGTCGCCACGCTTAGCCGTCTTACCGAGCATGTCGACCCGACCACTTCAACCCCTGAGGCCGCAGCAATCAAGATGGCTGCCGATTCCTTGGCCGTGCTGGACTCACTCGACAAGATCGCGCTGGAACGATGGACTCGGGAAAACCCGCAGGCCGTTCCCGTCCTTGGCCTCACGGTAGGGCTGTCACAGGAGAAGTTGAAGAACGCGCTGAAGCAGCACATGGGGACGACAGGCTGGGTGACAGCCGCGAGAGAGCGTCCGGGCGAGATCGTGGCGATGCTTGACTCGCAGTTCGGCCTGGTGGAAAGCCTGAAAGCGCAGATCAGCCGCACCTACAGCTTTGGCGATGTGCTGGTCGCTCGTGCCGGGGCTCGGGTGACGGCCGTGTCCGCGTCGGCCTCCGGCCGCGTTCTTGAGGACCAAATCGAGGCAATCGCCGTTGAACTGGGACTGACCTACGAAACCCGAACGCGCTTCGAGGGGCGGTTCGGCAGGACGGCACCGTGTGACCTTGCGATACCGGCTGGCGGCGCTGCGGCGCAGGTCGTCGTGGCGGCCAAGGCGTTCGACTCGACCGGCTCGAAGCTGACCGACGCGGTGCGCGAGGTCGAGGAGATGGCCGAGGTACGCAAAGGCAGCCAGACCGTCATGGCAGCCATTGACGGCGTCGGCTGGCTCAGTAGGGCAAATGACCTGCGAAGGATCTACACGCTGTGGGCCAACGGCGAGATCGATGGCATGTATACAGTCTCGACACTCGACAGGTTCAAGGCTGACCTGCAGGACGCAGCCCGATTCAAGAAGTTGATCTAGCTGCACGATCGGCTAGTGAGCCGGCCGTGAGTTCTGCGGTCACCACGTGAGCGGTCTTCGGTCACAGAAGGTGCCAGCCGTGGCCGTTGGCCCCTTTGCGGCGCAGGGCAGGTCACGGGTCAACCCCGCCAGCGGCGGCCACATAGCCGACATTTCCCCGTCCAGCCGTGAACCACCTCCCGGAAACCGCCCATGGACCATGATCACGGGTCAAACGGGACCGCCCGCGGCCACCTCCGGCCCATGATCATCAAGCGCATCCCCCGGGCGGGCACGCCAGCGGCACGGGCGGCAGGGGACGGCGGGGGGTCACGGCCGGGCACAGATCCGGCTCATCCGCGGGCACCCGCGCCGGGCAGCCGCGACCGCCGCGCGCAGATGCCTGAGCCAAGCCTCATGCCTCATCCCCGGGGCAGTTAATTCAGGCATCCCGCCGGGCGCGTGACGCGGGCGGCGCAGGGTGCACGCGGGGCCCGGCGGCGGGGGAAACCGCAGTGCGGCCGGGGCGGCCGATATGCCCAATGTGCCTGATGTGCCCGAGACGCTCGAGACGCCCGAGGCAGCCGAGACAGCGTTCTACGCGGTCTACCGGCACATGCTCTACCCGGAAGTCAACCAGACGACGGCCACGATGAACTCCGTCTTCGGAGGCGGCCCGCCGCCTAGCCGGACATGACAAGGCCCCCCGCCAGCGCAGGGGGCCTTTCGTGTTGTGGGCGGTAGAGGGTTTGAACCTCCGACCCCCACCGTGTCAAGGTGGTGCTCTCCCAGGCTGAGCTAACCGCCCCTGGATGCTGCGAAGCCTACCAGGTACGCCTGCGCCATCACGCCCATGCGCTCGTA
>NZ_JASIAL010000545.1:0-3292 GCF_030042015.1 Trebonia sp.
CGTGGCGCCGGCCTGGGGCGCGGCGGCAGCCAGCGGCTCGGCGGCGACGGCAGCCAAGCCGGGCACGGTCTCCGCGGCGGGTCCGGCTGCCGGCTGCTCTGCGTCCCTGGCCCGGATGCCCGTGGCGAGCAGGTAGGCGCCGGCGGCGGCGGTGCACATCCAGAGCACCATTGCGGCGATGGCCACGCGCTGTCTCCTCTCAGTCCCTGGTCGAATCTACCCGTACCGCCGCGCGGCCGGTCAGGCCGGGTGCGCGCCAGCGGGTGTTGATCGTGACGCGCGCTGCCCCGTGCTCGTGATGAATTTGTCCGCGTGAGCGGGAGGCCGCCTCGCCAGACGTGGTCGACCACTGCGACGATGGCGCGGGTGGAGCTTGCCGCCTACGGCGGCGCGGTGACGGACTGGGAGCTGCGCAGGCACTTCGAGCGGATCTAGGGGGAACGGGCGTGGACAGGCTTGAGGGACGGACGGCGGTCGTCACCGGCGCGGGCAGCGGGATCGGGCTGGCGACCGTGCAGCGGTTCGCCGGCGAGGGTGCCAACGTGGTCGCGGTCGACATCGACGTGGCGGCGGGCGACAAGGCGGCGGAGGCGGCCGGCGGGGTCTTCGTCGAGGCCGACGTGAGCGTTCCCGCGGATGTGGCCCGTGTCTTCGCGGTCGCCTATGACACCTACGGGTCCGTCGACATCGCCTTCAACAACGCGGGGATCTCCCCGCCCGAGGACGACTCGATCCTGTCCACCGAGCTTGACGCGTGGCGCCGGGTACAGGAGGTGAACCTGACGTCGGTGTACCTGTGCTGCCGGGAGGCGATCCCGTACATGCGGCGCCACGGCAAGGGGTCGATCATCAACACGGCGTCGTTCGTCGCCCTCATGGGGTCGGCGACCTCGCAGATCTCCTACACCGCGTCCAAGGGCGGCGTGCTCGCCCTGTCGCGGGAGCTCGGCGTGCAGTTCGCCCGGGAGGGCATCCGGGTCAACGCGCTGTGCCCCGGGCCGGTCAGCACGCCGCTGCTCGCCGGACTGTTCGCCGCCGACCCCGAGCGCGCGGCCCGGCGCCTGGTGCACGTGCCGCTCGGGCGCTTCGCCGAGGCGTCCGAGATCGCGGCGGCCGTGGCGTTCCTCGCCAGCGACGACGCCTCGTTCATCACCGCGGCGACGTTCCTCGTCGACGGCGGGATCTCCGGCGCGTACGTGACGCCGCTGTGAGGTCGCGGCCGTCACGCTAGGCCCCTGGCGCGGTTCGTGCTGTCAGCGCGGTGTCAGCGGCGGGTCAGCGCCGTCAGCGTGATCTCGGCGGCGCGTCAGCGCGCGGCGGCACCGTGGACGCATGACAAACGCGATAACCGCCGAAGGCCTGACCAAGCGCTTCGGCACGCTGACCGCGGTCGACGGCGTCGACCTGGCCATCCCCGCGGGCACGGTCTTCGGCCTGCTCGGCCCCAACGGCGCGGGCAAGACCACCACGGTCCACATGCTGGCCACGCTGCTGCGCCCCGACGCCGGGCGCGCCACGGTGGGCGGCTACGACGTGACCACGCAGGCGCACCAGGTCCGCCAGCTCATCGGGCTCACCGGGCAGTACGCCTCGGTGGACGAGACGCTCACCGGCGCGGAGAACCTCATCCTCATCGGCCGGCTGACCGGCCTGCCGCGGCAGGCGGCGAAGCAGCGCGCGGCGGCGCTGCTCGCGCAGTTCCGCCTGGAAGACGCGGCCCGCCGGGCGGTGAAGACCTACTCAGGCGGCATGCGCAGGCGCCTGGACCTGGCCGCCAGCCTGGTCGCCCGGCCGCGGGTGCTGTTCCTCGACGAGCCCACCACCGGCCTGGACCCCCGCAGCCGGGGCGAGATGTGGGCCGTCGTCCGCGACCTCACCAGCGACGGCGTCACCGTGCTGCTGACCACGCAGTACCTGGAGGAGGCCGATCAGCTCGCCGACCACATCGCGGTGGTCGACCACGGCCGGGTGATCGCCGCGGGCACATCCGACGAGCTCAAGGCAAGCACGGGCGCCGCCACCCTCGACGCGGTGTTCCTGTCGCTGACCGGCCATGACACCAGGACAAGCGACGACCTGGAAGGGAGCCTGGCATGAGCACGCTGACTGATGTGGGGCCGCTGCCGGCACGGGTCGGCCCGCTGCGCGCCATCGAGCAGACCTGCTCGCTCGCCTGGCGCACGCTCGTGCAGATCAAGCACAACCCGTTCGAGCTGATGGACTTTTCCGTCCAGCCGATGATGTTCCTGCTGCTGTTCGTCTACGTGTTCGGCGGCGCGATCAGCGGCTCGCCGCACGGCTACCTGCAGTACGTGCTGGCGGGCATCATCGTGCAGAACTCGCTGTTCACCACGCTGAACACCGCGACCGGCCTGTCGACCGACCTGGACAAGGGGTTCTCAAGCCGGCTGCGCGCGCTGCCGATCGCGAAGTTCGCGCCGCTGGCCGGCCGGATCCTCGCCGACGTCGCCAAGCAAGCCTGGGCCATCGCGCTGCTGTACGCGGTCGGGACCATCATGGGGTTCCGGGCAGGCAACGGCCCGCTGGCGGTGCTCGCCGCCGCCTGCCTGGTCCTGGTCTGCACGCTGGCCTTCGCCTGGGCCCTGGTGTGGATCGGCATGCTCGTGGCGAACCCGGAGAAGGTGCAGATCTTCGGCTTCGTCGTGCTGTTCCCGCTCACGTTCACCAGCGGCGCGTTCGTGCCCACGGCCACGATGCCGGGCTGGCTGCAGGCGTTCTCCAGGGCCAACCCGGTGACGCTGCTCGCCGAGGCGGCGCGCGGGCTCCTGGTGTCCGGCCCGGTGGCCCGCCCGGCGGTGGAGTCGCTGCTGTACGCGGCCGGGTTCGTCGTGGTGTTCGCGCCGCTCGCGGTCCGGGCGTTCAGGCGCCGGGCGGTGTGAGCACCTGGTCCAGCGTGGCCAGGCTGACCCGCCGGCCACGCTGGCAGGCCGCGCCGTACTCCGCCGCGGTCAGCGCCAGGCGCGCCGCCGCGGCCACCCGCTCCTCATCGGGCGCCGAACGGTCCGGGCCGCCTCGCACGCCCTCGCTCGCTGCCAGCAGCATGGCGGCCCTGGCGGCGTCGCCTTCGCGCAGGCAGACATCGGCGAGCCCGGCCACCGTCGCCGCGACCACGGGGGAATCCCTGGTGGGCAGCGCGGCGCGCAGCGCGCTCTCGTGGTAGGCGCGGGCGGCGCCCAGGTCGCCGTCCGCGCCCGCCAGGTAGCCGAGCGCCGTGTCGGTCAGGGCGCGCAGCTGCGCCGCCAGACCCGGCAGCGCGGCAATCTCGGCGGCG
>NZ_JASIAL010000546.1:0-7942 GCF_030042015.1 Trebonia sp.
GCGCGTGGTGGCTGCTGCGGTACTTCGGCCACTCGCGGGTCAGGGTTCTCGACGGGGGGTACCGCGCCTGGACGCGCGCGGGCCAGGTTCGCCGCGCCGGCCGCGTCGAGCAGCGGCAGGTGGCCGGGGCTGGCGGTGAAGTCACCCGCGGGCACGGCCTGGGGCGGCGCACCGGGCGCGCCGGGCTCGGAGGGCTGCAGGGATATCGCCGACGGCTGGCCCGCCCGCGTCCAGGCGCGGTACCCCCCGTCGAGAACCCTGACCCGCGAGTGGCCGAAGTACCGCAGCAGCCACCACGCGCGGGCGGCGGCCGTCGAGTCGCCGTCGTCGTACACGACGACCATGCGCCCGTCGCTCACCCCGGCACGGCGCATGGCCGCCTGGAAGCTGCCCGCCGCGGGCAGCGGATGCCGCCCGCCGGCGCCCGGCGGGCCGGCCAGGTCACGGTCCAGGTCCACGAAGACCGCCCCGGGAATGTGCCCGGCGAGGTAGCCCTCGATGCCCGGCGCCCCGGACGCCCCGGCGAGCCGCCACCGCACGTCAAGCAGCGACGGCGCCTCCTCGCCCCCGGCGGCCAGCAGCGCGGCGAGCTCGCCGACGGTGACCAGCGCCATCACAGCGTGGGGAACGCGAGCGCGGGCACCAGCTGCTCGGCCGAGGTCAGCGAGCCGTGCATGCCGAACAGGGCGCTCTCGTTCGGCTCGGCCCTGGTGGCGACGATCCCGGTCGTGCCGGCCGCCGCGGCGACCACGTCCCCGATTCGCGGGGTGAGCGTCTCGTCCGCGGGGCCGAACCAGCCGTCCTTGACCGCCTCGTCCCGCGACATCACCCAGGCGCTCTCGCCGAGGATCTCCTGCCAGGCGGCGAGCACCTCGGCCGCCGCGCCCGGCCGGGCGTACACGTGCCTGGCGCGCGGCTCGCCGCCGAGCAGCACGACGCCCTCGCGCAGCTCGGGCGTCACGTCCACGTCCACCCGGTCGTCGGGGCCGACGTCCACCATCCCGTGGTCGGCCGTCACGTACAGCACGCTGCCCAGGGGCAGCGCGCCGGCGAGCTGTTCGGCGAGCCGGTCCACGTGCGCGAGCTGGAATGCCCAGGCGGCGGAGCTGACGCCGTAGACGTGGCCGGTGCCGTCGAGATCGCCGTGGTAGACAGACACCAGGGTCCGTTCGGCGTCGTGGAGGGCGGCAACCGCCGTGGCGGCGAGCGCTCCGAGCGAGCTGGCCGGGCGGTACTGGGCGCCGCGCAGCGCGGCCCTGGTCAGGCCGCTGTCGGCGAAGGCCCCCGGAGCGACGTGCACGGGGGCCACTCCTGCCGCGGCCGCGCGTTCGAACAGCGTCGGCTTCGGCTGCCAGCCGAGCGGATCGACGTCCTTAGGCCAGTGCAGGCCGTTGAGCAGCCGGTGCTCGCCGGGAATGGCGACCTGGTAGCCGAGCATGCCGTGCATCGCCGGCGGCAGCGCGGTGCCGATCGTGGTCAGGCTGGTCACCGTCGTGGACGGGAAGCCAGCGGTCAGCGGCCTTGAGTTGAACGCGAGCTCGGAAAGGAACGGGGCAGCGGCCTGGTGCGCGCGCAGCAGCTCCCAGCCGAGGCCGTCGATGATGAGCAGGCAGGCGCGGCCGGTCTCAGGCAGGCCGAGCACGTTGCCCGTTTTGTCGCCGGTGAGCGAGGCCAGGATGGAGGCGGACAGATCGGCGAGGCTGCTCTCACCATAGGAAGGCACGATCGGACTGGTTCTAGGCTCTCGCGTCATGAATCCTCGTCTGCTCGTGGGTGCGTCAGCCGCCAGCGGGTGCCGTCGCGTCGGAGAGCGCGCTGACGAACGACAGCAGCTGGCGGACGGCCTCCTCGCCGTCCGCGGCCTCGCTGACCCGCAGCGTCAGGTCGTCCGCCGTGATCGTGCCAAGGTAGCCGTGGTCCGCCTCGCAGGCCTCGTCGCCGCAGTGCGCCGGCTCGAGCTCCACGTGCGACAGGACGTTCCAGCCGATGGCCAGGATCACTTCGGACGGCATCGTGACGCCAGGGAGGTACGACGCCGGGTCCGGCACCACGCGGGTCAGCGACACCGAGGACACCCGGGAGAACCGGATCGCCTCGGTGCTCGTCTCCGCGCGCGGGCGCGTTTCGGGCTCCTCGGCCGGGTACTCGTCGGTGTGCGAGTACACCAGCCTGGTCGGAGTCAGCGCCAGCACGGTCATGTGCCTGCGGACCTCCATGCCCGGATCGAAGATCGCGTCATGATGCACGAAGAATGCCGTGACGGGTTCCGGCCCGAGCGCGGAGGCGACCGCGTCGGTCACCAGGCCCGGGTAGTACCCGCTGCGCTCGATGGCGGCCCGCAGGTCTTCGGTCATGATTCGCGTTTCCCTCATCCCCCCATCCTGCACCGTCCGGGCGGCTAGTTCACCCCCGGCCGCTGAATGTGCCGATTATGGGAATTATGCGTTCGCGGCGGGCGCTCCGCGCGCGTGCCGCGCCGGCTCGCCGGGGGCGGCCGGGGCGCCGGGGGCTTCCCGGTTCGGCGGGTCCTCGCCGCGCTCCAGGGCCTCCTGCTCGGCCATGATCGCGGTGATCGCGAGGCGCCGCGCCTCCACAAGCTCCGCGAGCTCGAGCGCGGCGGCGCCGGGCGCCGGCTTGGGCTTGCGCGGCTTGCGGGCGCCGGCCGCCCCGCCCCTGCCCCGGTAGACGAGCAGGCCGTTGACCGGGTCAGGCACCGCGTCAAGCGCGGCGGTGACCGTGGGCAGGCTGCGGAACGCCTCCCACTGCTCGTCGGTCGCGAAGCAGACCTCGAAGACCACGCCGTGCTGGAAATCGTGCCACTCCCAGTACACCGCGCCGTGCGTCACGGCCGCGTCGACCAGCGCGTCCTCGTACGTGTAGCGCCACGCGGTCGCCGGGAGCTTGTCGCCGTGGAAGACCTCGATCGACCACCATTCAGCCATGTTGTCGCCGCCCTGCCACATGGGTTCCGGTGTCCACGCCCACGCCAGCCCGCGCGTGGATTCAAATCGAGATAGTACGCCTCTAGCCCGCCGCCCGGTAGCCCGCCCCTATCCCGAACGATCCGTGGCGACTCGGTCACTCCTACAGCACTGTTTGCAGTAGGCAGCAAACGCCGCTACGGTCACGGGCATGGCGGCAGATGGACGGCGGCACGTTCTCGCGGTCGGGGGCGGCATGCTGACGCCGCGCGACGCGGTCCCGCTGCAGGTGCGGTACGCGCTGGAACTGAGCGGCCAGGGACGGCCGAACCTGTGCGTGCTGAACACCGCCACCGGCGACGACCCGAACGCGTACCTGCGGTTCTACGACCGGCTCGCGCAGAGCACCGCGCGGGTCAGGCACCTGGCGCTGTTCCCGATGCCCAACGTCGCCGACCCGGAAGACCTCCTGATGTCCCAGGACGTCATCTTCGTGGGCGGCGGCAGCGTCGCCAACATGGTCGCGGTCTGGCGGGTGCACGGGATCGACGAGATCATGCGCAAGGCCTGGCACGCGGGGATCGTGCTCGCCGGGTCGAGCGCCGGCGGGATCTGCTGGTTCGAGGGGGGAACGACCGATTCGTTCGGCGTGCAGCTGAGGCCGTTCACCGACGGGCTCGGGATGCTGGCCGGCAGCTTCTGCCCGCACTTCAACTCCGAGCCGGAGCGGCGGCCGCTGTACCGGCGGCTGGTCGCGGACGGGACCCTGCCTGGCGGGCTGGCGTGCGACGACGGCGCGGCGGCGCACTTCGCCGACGAGACGCTGGCCGAGCTGGTCGGCGACCGGCCGGGGGCGGCCGCCTACCGGGTGGAGCCCGACGGCAGCGGCGGCTGGACGGAGACCGCGCTGCGGGTGCGCTTCCTCGGCGCGTGAGCTCGTCGCGCCGGGCAGACGCCCGGGATCGTTCGGGATAGCTGGGGTTATTCGCTTTATTTCTTGGCCCTGTGCAGCGACCAGCCGAGAGCGGCGAAGACGAACAGCGGCAGCAGCCACCAGGCGTTGACCCCGGGCGCGCAGCCAGAACAGGCAGCCGGTCGAGACGAGCCGGGCGGCTGCCCTGGCGGCCGGGAATCCGCATTCCGTGGGGGTGGCGTGCGAGTCCCGTGTGAGTACGCGGGGTGCTCTACCATCGGCAGGGTGACTGTCTCCCTTTCCCTCAGCGAATCGGCGCCCGGCATTGCCGAGGCCGATGTCCTTGTCATCGGGGTGAACCAGGGCCCCGACGGCCCTAGCGCCGCACCCGGCGCGGACGGGGTCGACGAAGCGCTCGGCGGCACCCTCGCCGGCGCGCTCGCCGCGCTCGGCGCGACAGGCGAACTCGAAGAGCTCACGAAGATCCCCGGCGGGGGCAAGCTCCCGGCCTCGGTGATCCTGGCCGTGGGGCTGGGCGCTCCGCCCGCGGACGGCGCGCCGTTCGACGCGGAAACCCTGCGCCGCGCCGCCGGCACGGCGTTGCGTGACCTGATCGGGAACAAGCTGGCCATCAGGGACAACGATGAAGGCAAGGCCGTCACGCTCGCGCTCCCGGCGACGGCCCCAGCCGAGGCGGAGGCCGTCGCCACCGGCGCGCTGCTCGGCGGCTACAGCTTCCGGCGGTACCGGTCCGTGCCCGTGCCCGACCTCGCGGTGACGCTGCTGACCAGCGACGACAACGCGGCCGCAGTCAAGCGCGGGCAGGTGATCGCCGCCGCGGTCAACCTCACCAGGGACCTTGTCAACACCGCGCCCGTCGACCTGCCGCCCGCCGCGCTCGCCGCCGAGGCGGAGCGGGTCGCGACCGCCAACGGCGTCGCGGCGCAGGTGCTCGACGAGGCGGAGCTGAAGGCGGGGGGGTACGGCGGCATCCTCGCCGTCGGCCAGGGTTCCTCGCGACCGCCGCGGCTGGTCCGGCTGGAGTACACCCACCCGGAGGCGGCCAGGACCGTCGTGTTCGTCGGCAAGGGGATCACGTTCGACTCGGGCGGCCTGTCGCTGAAGCCGTCGAAGTCCATGGAGACGATGAAGTGCGACATGAGCGGCGCGGCCGCCGTCCTCGCCGCCACCGTCGCCGTCGCCGAACTCGGCCTGCCGGTCAACGTCGTCGGCTACATGCCGCTGGCGGAGAACATGCCAAGCGGCGCGGCGCAGCGGCCGTCGGACATCATCACGATCTTCGGCGGCAAGACGGTCGAGGTGCTCAACACCGACGCCGAGGGCCGCCTGGTGCTCGCCGACGGCATGGCCAGGTCGGCCGGCGACCGCCCCGACCTGCTCGTCGACGTCGCCACCCTCACCGGCGCGGCGACGGTCGCGCTGGGCCGCCGCACCGCCGGGGTGATGGGCAGCGCCGACCCGCTGGCCGCGGAGGTGGCCGCCGTCATGCGCGAGGCCGGCGAGCCGGCGTGGGCGATGCCGCTGCCAGAGGAACTGCGCAAGGGCCTGGATTCCACCGTCGCGGACCTGGCCAACGTCTCCGCCGACCGCAACGGCGGCATGCTGGTGGCGGGGCTGTTCCTGCGCGAGTTCGTGCCCGCCGGTGTCGCCTGGGCGCACCTGGACATCGCGGGGCCCGCGTTCAACGACGGCTCCGCCTACGGGTACACGCCCAAGGGCGGCACGGGCGCGGCGGTGCGGGCGCTCGTGCAGATCGCGGCCCAGACGGCAGCGGGCCGACTGCCCGGCGCGTAGGCGCCGCCGGGTGAAATGATGAGACCGTAGGGCGTAAGCGGAAAAGGCGGAAAAGGGAGCGGCTGTGGCAGAGGGCGGCCATTACGACATCGTCGTGCTCGGCGGGGGGAGCGGCGGATACGCCTGCGCGCTCCGCGCGGCCGAGCTCGGCAAGCGCGTGGCCCTGATCGAGAAGGACAAGGTCGGCGGGACCTGCCTGCACCGGGGCTGCATCCCCACCAAGGCGCTGCTGCACGCGGCGGAGGTGGCTGACTCCGCGCGGGAGAGCGAGAAGTTCGGCATCAGGACGTCGTTCGAGGGCGTCGACATGCCCGGCGTGCTGTCCTACCAGCAGTCGGTGGTCGACCGGCTGTGGAAGGGCCTGCAGTCCACCATCGCCAGCCGCAAGATCGACACGATCCTCGGCGACGGGCGGCTGGTCTCGCCGACCTCAGTCCAGGTCGGCGACGCCCTCTACACGGGCGACCACATCGTCCTCGCGACCGGCTCGGTTCCGCGCAGCCTGCCGGGCCTGGAGATCGACGGCGCCCGGATCATCACCTCTGACGAGGCGCTGCGGATGGACCGGGTGCCCGGGTCGGCGGTCATCCTCGGCGGGGGCGTGATCGGGGTCGAGTTCGCGAGCGTGTGGCGGTCGTTCGGCGCCGGGGTGACGATCGTCGAGATGATGCCGCAGCTGCTGCCCCTTGAGGACGAGGCGAGCGCCAAGCAGCTGCAGCGCGCGTTCCGCCGCCGCGGCATCGCCGCCGAGCTCGGCACGGCCTTTGAGTCGGTCAGGTACACCGCCGGCGGCGTCTCCGTGTCGCTGTCCAACGGCAAGACACTCGAGGCCGAAGTGCTGCTCGTCGCGGTCGGCCGCGGGCCGGTCTCGGCCCGGCTTGGGTACGAGGAGAACGGCGTCACGCTCACCCGGGGCTACGTGGACGTGGACGGGCTGTGCCGGACCGCGGTGCCCACGATCTCGGCCGTCGGCGACCTCATCGCCACCCCGCAGCTCGCCCACGTGGGCTTCGCCGAGGGAATCATGGTGGCCGAGCGGCTCGGCGGCCTGGACGTCAGGCCGATCGACTACGACGGCGTGCCGCGGATCACCTACAGCGACCCTGAAGTCGCCTCGGTCGGCATCACCTCGGCGCAGGCCGCCGAGCGCGGCATCGCGGTGACCGAGGTGACCTACCCGCTTGGCGGCAACGGCAAGAGCGTCATCCTGCAGACGCAGGGCCAGGCGAAGGTGATCGCCGAGGCCCCGGCCGGGAGCCCGGGCCCGGACGGGCAGGGCGCCGGACCGGGACGCGTGCTCGGGATCCACCTCATCGGCGCCCGGGTCGGCGAGCTGATCGCCGAAGGCCAGCTCATCTACAACTGGGACGCGGAGCCCGCCGACGTGGCGGCGCTGATCCACCCGCACCCCACCCAGTCCGAGATCATCGGCGAGGCACACCTGGCGCTCGCCGGCAAGCCACTGCACTTCCACGCCTAAGGAGAGACTCCGGACATGTCGGTCTCCGTAACCATGCCCCAGCTTGGCGAGAGCGTTACCGAGGGCACCGTCACTCGCTGGCTGAAAAAGGAAGGCGAGCATGTGACGGCAGACGAGCCGCTGCTTGAGGTTTCGACGGACAAGGTGGACACCGAGATCCCCTCACCCGCCACCGGCATCCTGCGCGGCATCGTCGTCGACGAGGACGAGACGGTCGCCGTCGGCGCCAAGCTCGCGGTGATCGAGGACGCGGACGAGGCGGTGGGCGGCGGCGCCCCCGAGCCCGCCCCGGCCGAGCCTGAAACAGTCGCCGCGGCCGAAACAGCCGCGGCGCCCGAGCCGTACGCCCCGCCCGAGCCGTACGCACCGCCCGAGCCGTACGCACCGCCGGAGCCGTACGCCCCGCCGGAGCCGTACGCACCGGCCGCGGCAACTGCCCCCGCGCCGGTCAACGGCGAAGCGGCCGCGTCGGCTGACCGCTGGGCGTGGACCCCGCCGGCGCCGGCCGAGGAGCCGGCGGGGCCACCCGCGGCTGTCTCCGCCCCGCCCGCGGCGGCCGCGTACGTGCCCCCCGCCTACGTGCCTCCCACGCCGGCCGTAGCGGCCGAACCCGAGGAGGCCTACCCCGAGCCCACGCCGCTGCCGTCCGGCGAGTCCCCCTATGTCACCCCGCTAGTGCGCAAGCTCGCCGCCGAGCACTCAGTCGAGCTCGAGTCCGTCGTGGGCACCGGTGTCGGCGGCCGGATCCGCAAGCAGGACATCGTCGAGGCGGCCCGCCAGCAGCGGGCGGCCGAAGCCGCCTCGGCCGCGGCC
>NZ_JASIAL010000547.1:0-5880 GCF_030042015.1 Trebonia sp.
GCGAGCGCTCCGTCCAGCCGGCCGGCTATCGCCCGGCTGGGCACCGGGCCGCTGGCCGGCACCCGGCTGGGCACCGCCCGGCTGGCCACCGCGGCCGACTGGCGGCGGGCCGCCGGGCCGCGACATGGGTCCGGTCGCGGCGCGAGGCATCGGCCCGGTCCTCCCCCGCGGGGGCGCCGAACCTGTCCCTGGTCGCGATCCGGAGCCACTGGCAGCAGCCGTACCGGTGCCAGGCATGGGACCGGCACTGGGCGCTGGCCCTGAGTCGGCGCGTGGCAGCGGCCCCGTCCCCGCCCGCGGGTAACCGCCGGCCGGCCGCGGCATGGGACCGCTGTTCCGCCCCCGCGGGGAACCGTCCCCCGCCACCGGAAGCGGACCGGTCGACGCCCGCGGCATGGGACCGCTGTTCCGCCCCCGCGGGGAGCCATCCCCCGCCACCGGAAGCGGGCCGGTCGACGCCCGCGGCAGCGGGCCGGTCCTCGCCCGCGGCAGCGGGCCGGTGTTGCGCCCCGGCGTCATGCCATTGCCCGCCGCCTGGATGGGGCCCGTCGTGGCCCGCGGCATGGGACCAGTCCCCGACCGCCGCGGCGCGCCGAGGTAGCGCGGCGGACCGACGTACCCCGGCTCGTAGAACGGCTGCCGGCCGTCCGCGCTCCCGTCCGGCGCGATCCCCGCGGGCGAGGTGGCGAAGGGAGCAGCGCTGCCTGCCGCCGGGCCCGCGCCCCAGGCGCCGGCCGGAGCGGAGAGCATCCCCTGCGGCGGCGCGGACATGGCCGCCGTCGCGGCGCGGACCATGCCGAGTTGCGCGAACATGGAGGCCGCGCGCATCGGCGCGGACCCCGAGCCCGCGGACTCCGGCACCGGCGGGCCGCTGATGTTCTCCTTGGGGTGCAGCGAGTTGGCCAGGATCCGCACCGCGAGCCCGAGCGCCACGAGGGCGACAACGAACCCGTAGCTCCAGTCCACGTACGGCTTGGCCGGGCGGCCGGCGAGCAGGCCGTGCCAGACCCCGAATACGAACGCCACGTACGAGGTGTAGTGGATCGCCCGCCACCGCCAGGCTTTGCCCTGCGCGGTGAATCTCCTGCGCACGATGCTCGTGATCGTGACCAGCAGGACGAGATCGGAGGCGATCGTGCCAAGGCCGATGTAGAAGGTGCGGAACGGCGACAGGAACGGCACGACAGCATCGAGCACGCGCACGCGCTGCGCGAGGATCTCGGTCACGATGTGGATGAGCAGGAACGCCACGGCCCCGAAGGACGCGGCGCGATGCGCGGACTGCAGGTAGATGCGGTGCCCGGGATGCAGGATCAAGCGGTCCGTCGCGATCAGCCCGAGGGCTACCGAGGCGCACAGCGCGATCAGCGCGAAGACGCCGGCGTAGAAGAGCATGAAGCGCTGGGTAGCCGCGTCGATGACGTGGCCGGCCGGCGTCAGCGCGAGGAACGCGACGATGACGATCGAGGCGCCGATCGCGACTCCGTAGATCAGCGTCGCGTGCTCGGCGACTACCCCTTCAGTTGACGGGCGAGCGCTCTCACGGCCGGGGGGACGGCTGCGAGTCGGGGCCACGGGGTTACCTCCTCAACAGTCGCTATCAAGCTTTCTGTGTCGTGCGTAACTCCGGCGCGTGCCCGCTACAGCGTCGGCTATCCGCCTCTCAGGCGGTCCCGACTATATCAGTGCTGATAACCGTTAGGACACGAAACGATATATATAACCGAAAACGTCGATACATTCGATTTAGGCGACCCATCAGCGGTGTTGATCGTGTATGATCGCGCGGCGGTGCGCTCTCTATACCGCAAGAGACGGTCCTGTGCCCGCGGAATTAGTGACTTCAGGCTAACTGCTTCTAAAACCAGACATGCTTCGCGAAATAGGCATATAGCTCCGCCTGCGGACGGCGGGCAGACCGCCCTGGCGGGGGCTGGGACCGGTCAGCGGAGTTCGGCCGCGACCAGCTCGGCGATCTGCGCGGTGTTGAGCGCGGCGCCCTTGCGCAGGTTGTCACCGCAGACGAAGAAGTCGATCGCGTTGGGGTCGTCCAGGGACTCGCGGACCCGGCCCACCCAGGTCGGGTCGGTGCCCACCACATCGGCGGGCGTGGGGAAGTCCCCGCGCTCCGGCTCGTCGCAGACCGCGATGCCCGGCGCCGCGCTCAGCGTCTCCCACGCGGCGGCCCGGCCGACGGGACGCGAGAACACCGCGTGCACGGCGGCCGAGTGGGTGGTCACCACCGGAACGCGGACGCAGGTGGCGGACACCCGCAGCGACGGCAGTCCGAGGATCTTGCGTGACTCGTTGCGGATCTTGAGCTCTTCCGAGGACCAGCCCGCGTCCCTGACCGACCCGGCCCACGGCACGACGTTGAGCGCAAGCGGCGCCGGGAACGGGCCAAGGTCGCCGACCACGCCGCGCAGGTCGCCGGGCCGCTGGCCGAGCGACCGCGTGCCCGAGACCTTGTCCAGTTGCGCGTAGAGCGTGTCGATGCCGGCCTGCCCCGCGCCCGATGCCGCCTGGTAGGAGGCGACGACAAGCTCCTGCAGGCCGAAGGCCCTGTGCAGCGCGCCGGCGGCGACGATCAGCGACAGCGTCGTGCAGTTCGGGTTCGCGATGATGCCCTTCGGCCGCCTGGCCGCATCGCCGGGGTTTACTTCGGGCACGACCAGGGGCACGTCAGGGTCCATCCGGAACGCGCCCGAGTTGTCCACCGCGACCGCGCCGCGCGCCGCGGCGAGCGGTACCCAGTGGGCCGACACCTCGTCTGGCACGTCGAACATGGCCACGTCCACGCCGTCGAAGGCGTCCTGCGACAGCGCGACGACCTCGGCTTCCTCGCCCCGCACGGCCAGTCGCCGCCCCGCGGACCGGGAGGAGGCGATCAGCCGGATCTCCCCCCAGACGTCCTCGCGGGTGGACAGCAGGTCGAGCATGACCGTGCCGACCGCGCCGGTCGCGCCGACGACGGCGAGCGTGGGGCGGCTGCTCATCGGCCTGTCCCCCCGTACACGACGGCCTCGACCTCGTCCGCCTCCAGGTCGAACGCCTTGTGCGTGGCGTTCACCGCCGTGTCCACCGCGCTCTGGCTTACCACGACCGAAATCCTGATCTCGGAGGTGGAGATCATCTCAATGTTCACGCCGGCCCCGGCGAGCGCGGCGAAGAACTTGGCGCTGACACCCGGGTGCGACCGCATGCCCGCGCCGATCAGGGAGACCTTGCCGATCCTGTCGTCGTAGAGCAGTTCCTGGAAACCGACCGTGTCCTGGGCCGCGCGCAGCAGCTCCACCGCCTGCTTCCCGTCGGCGCCGGGCAGCGTGAACGAGATGTCGGTGCGGCCGGTCGCGATCGCGGAGACGTTCTGCACGATCATGTCGATGTTGATGCCGGCCTCGGCGATGATCCCGAAGATCCGCGCCGCCTCGCCCACCCGGTCGGGCACCCCGACCACCGTGATCTTCGCCTCGCTCCGGTCATGTGCGACCCCGGAGATGATCGCCTGCTCCATCCCTGCCTCCTCCGCCTCGTCATCGCCGCTGTGCCCGGTCACCCACGTCCCTACCCGGTCGCTGAAGGAGGACCGCACGTGGATCGGCAGCCCGTAGCGCCGCGCGTACTCCACGCACCTGGGCATCAGCACCTTCGCGCCGCACGCCGCCAGTTCCAGCATTTCCTCATAGGTGATCCGCGGTATCCGGCGCGCCCCAGGCACGAGCCGCGGGTCCTCGGTGAACACCCCGTCCACGTCGGTGTAGATCTCGCACACGTCCGCGTGCAGCGCGGCGGCAAGCGCGACCGCCGTGGTGTCGGAGCCGCCGCGGCCCAGCGTGGTGATGTCCTTGGTGGTCTGCGAGACGCCCTGGAAGCCCGCCACGATCGGGATCGCGCCCTGCGCCAGCGCGGTGGCGATCCGGCCAGGGGTGACGTCGATGATCCTGGCCCGGCCGTGCACGGCGTCGGTGATCACGCCCGCCTGGGACCCGGTGAACGAGCGCGCTTCCATGCCCAGGCTGGCGATCGCCATCGCGAGCAGCGCCATCGAGATCCGCTCGCCCGCGGTCAGCAGCATGTCGAGTTCGCGGCCAGGCGGCTGCGGGCTGACCTTGTTGGCCAGGTCGATGAGCTCGTCTGTCGAGTCCCCCATCGCGGAGACGACCACGACTACCTGGTCACCGCCGTTGCGCGTGGCCACGATGCGCCGCGCCACTCTCTTGATACCCTCCGCGTCGGCTACCGACGAGCCGCCGTATTTCTGCACGACAAGGGCCACCGGACGCGCCGCTCCTCCCGGTATCTGACGGCGGAAGACGCTTGAGTGTATCCACGGCCTGCCCGGACGCCCAATCGTTTAGCGCCAGGCGGGGCGAACGTCACACGTCAAGCAGCCGGCGGCCCTCGAAGGCGCGGCCGAGCGTCACCTCGTCGGCGTACTCGAGGTCGCCGCCGACGGGCAGCCCGCTGGCCGGCCGGGTTACCCGCAGCCCCAGCGGCTTGACAAGCCGGGCCAGGTAGGTCGCGGTCGCCTCGCCTTCGAGGTTGGGGTCGGTCGCGAGGATGAGCTCGGTGACGGTTCCGTCCGACAACCTCGCCATCAGCTCGCGGATCCTCAGGTCGTCAGGGCCGACCCCGTCGATCGGGCTGATCGCGCCGCCAAGCACGTGGTACCGGCCGCGGAACTCGCGGATCTTCTCCACGGCCGCGACGTCCTTGGGCTCCTCGACGACGCAGATGACCGACGGGTCCCGCCTCGTGTCCAGGCAGATCCGGCACTCCTCTTCCTCGGCCACGTTTCCGCACGTCTTGCAGAACCGCACCCGCTCCGTCATGTCGATCAGCGCCGCGCAGAGGCGGCGGACATCCTCAGGGTCGGCGGCGAGCAGGTAAAACGCGATCCGCTGCGCGCCCTTCGGCCCGACGCCGGGCAGCCGCCCGAGCTCGTCGATGAGGTGCTGTATAACGCCTTCGTACATGCGAGGCCATCAGCGTTCTTGGTCGTCGTCCTCATCGTCGTCATATTCATCATCATCATCATCGTCCTCATCGTCGAGGTCGTCGTCGTCCTCGTCATCGTCGTCGTCGTCGTAGTCGTCATCGCCCGGCAGGCCGGTTGCGGCGCCGGGCAGGCCCACCCCCGGCAGGCCCAGCCCGGTCAGGTCCAGCCCTGGTACGGCGCCGCTGAGCGCGCCGAGCTGGCGCTGCTGCAGGTCGGCCGCGGCCCGGTTGGCGTCCCTGATCGCCGCGAGCACCAGGTCGGCCACCGTGCCCGCGGTCTCGGCCGGGTCCGCCGGGTCGATCACGCTGGGTTCGATTGTCAAGTCCAGCAGCTCGCCCGCACCGCTGACGACCGCCCTGACGGCGCCGCCGCCCGCCGAGCCGGTCACCTCGCTGTCAGCGAGCGCCTGCTGCGCGTTCATCAGCTGCGCCTGCATTTGCTGCGCAGCCTGGAAAATCTGCTGCATGTCAAAGCCGCCAGGTTCCACGTCAACCCTCCTTACCGCAGAGCCTACGCCCGCCCAGTCACAGTTTTCCCGCTCGGTTGCGGGACGCTCGCGGCCCCCCGTACCGCCGCTGGCGGCACGGTGGCCGCGGTCCGCTCAATCCTCGAATTCGCCGATGACCTGGCCGCCGAGCTCGCGCTGCACCAGCGCCATGCCCGTCAGTTCTGCCGACCCGGACACCGCCATGTCCTCGTCGTCGGGATCGAAGTCGTCGTCGGCAGGGAAGGGCACGTCCGGCTGCGGGCTGCCGCGCGGAGGGACCGGCGGAGACTGGTCGGCCACGGCCTGAGGTTCTGCCGCCGTCTCGCCGGGCGCCGGGGCCGCCACGGGGCCGGTGGCCGACGCGGCCCGGGGTTCCCCGGCAGCCGGCCGCGAC
>NZ_JASIAL010000112.1:0-22522 GCF_030042015.1 Trebonia sp.
GAGGTACAGCACCCCCAGCGCGGGCAGCACGCCGAGCGTGGCGCCGGCGGCGGAGTCTCCCGGGCCCTCGTCGGCTCTGGTCGGCTGCGTGCTGAACCTGACCGGCGGCGTCACCCCCAGCCTCGTGGACCTCGCCACGTACCAGGGCGAGCCCGCCTACGTGATCGCGGTGCCCAGCCGGGCCTGGGTGGTCGGGCTTGGCTGCACCGCAAGCAGGCCCGAGCTGATCACGACGGTGTCGCTGGCCGCCGCGCGCTAGCACCCCACGCCGGGAATCTCTGCGCCCTAGGATCGGTTGAGCGGGTTGCGAGTCTTGAGAGGGGACGCATGCAGTGACTGACGTACGCGACGTCATCATCATCGGTTCGGGTCCGGCCGGCTACACGGCCGCGATCTACGCGGCGAGGGCGAAGCTGAACCCCCTCGTCCTCGAGGGATCCGTGACCGCCGGCGGCGCCCTGATGCAGACGACCGACGTGGAGAACTTCCCCGGTTTCCCCGACGGCATCCTGGGGCCAGACCTCATGGACGCGCTGCGCAAGCAGGCGGAGCGGTTCGGTGCCGAGCTGCTCGCGGACGACGCGGTGGCGGTCGACCTTTCCGCCGAGCCCAAGGCCGTGCGGACCGAGACCGAGACCTACCTGGCCAAGGCCGTGATCATCGCCACCGGCTCGAAGTACAAGAAGCTGGACGTCCCCGGCGAGAAGGAGCTTGGCGGCCACGGGGTGTCCTGGTGCGCGACGTGCGACGGGTTCTTCTTCAGGGAGCAGGACATCGCGGTGATCGGCGGCGGCGACTCGGCCCTCGAAGAGGCGACGTTCCTCACCCGGTTCGCCAGGTCCGTGACCGTCGTGCACCGCCGCGACAAGCTGCGGGCCTCCAAGATCATGCAGGACCGCGCGATGGCGAACCCGAAGATCAAGTTCCTGTGGGACAGCGAGGTCGCCGAGATGGTCGGCGACCAGAAGCTGACCGGGCTGCGGGTCAAGAACGTGCGCACTGGCCTGGAGCAGATAGTGCCGGTGTCCGGCGTGTTCGTCGCGATCGGGCACTCGCCGCGCAGCGAGCTGTTCGCGGGCCAGCTCGCCACCGACCCGGACGGCTACCTGCTGGTGGAGCAGCCGTTCACCCGCACCGCCATCGACGGCGTGTTCGCCTGCGGTGACGTGGTCGACAGGACGTACCGGCAGGCGGTCACCGCGGCGGGCACCGGCTGCTCGGCGGCGATCGATGCCGAGCGGTGGCTGGCGGCGCACGAGCCCTGAGCCGCCCGTGGCTTATGAGTCCTCAGATACAACACGGAAGGTGTGATCCGAAATGGGTGCGACCAAGGTCGTGACCGACGAGACTTTCGAGGCGGAGGTGCTGCGCAGCAGCAAGCCCGTCATCGTCGACTACTGGGCCGAATGGTGCGGGCCCTGCCGCATGGTCGCGCCTGTTCTCGAGGAGATCGCCAGCGAGCACGGCGACAAGATCGACGTCGTCAAGCTGAACATCGACGAGAACCCGACGATCTCGCAGCGCTACCAGATCATGGCGATCCCGACCATGAGCGTTTTCCAGAACGGCCAGGTCGTCAAGCAGATCGTCGGCGCCAAGCCGAAGGCGGCGCTGCTTCGCGAACTCGCCGAGTTCATCTGAGCCAGCCTCCCCGGTCCGCGAGCGGCGGGCGGGCCAGCCGGCCCGCCCGCCGCTTCGTTTGTCCATGAATGGAGTGTCCAGAGTTGTACCTGCGGGACTTCTGAGACGCCAGGGAAACCGGTTCGCTGCCCGGCGTCAGGCGCCGCCCACCACGGCGGGGCTGACCACGGCGGGGCGCAGGACGCGCTCCGGCGTCATCGAGCCGAGCAGGCGCTCGAGCGCCACCTCGACGTCCTCGCGCCACGTGAGGGCGGTCCGCAGTTCCATCCGCAGCCTCGGGTGCCGGTGGTGCGGCCGGACGGTTTTGAACCCCACCGCGAGCAGATAGTCAACAGGCAGCACGCAGGCGGGCGCGGTCCATTGCTTGTCGCCGAACGCCTCGATCGCCCGGACCCCGCGCCGGGTCAGGTCCTTGGCCATCCCCTGGATAAGCATTCGCCCTAGCCCGCCCCCGGAAAATTCGCTCAGCACCCGGGCCGTCATCAGCAGCACGGCGTCCGCGCTAACCGGGCTGGTGGGGAACGCGACCGATCGCGGCACGTATGTCGGCGGAGCGAAGAGCACGTAGGCGGCCGGCGCTCCGTCGACATAAAGGATTTTCCCGCAGCTTCCCCACTCCAGCAGCGCAGCAGAGATCCAGGACTCCTTTTCCAGTGCCGGATCTGATGCCTCTGCTCTCGCTTTGCTAACCGGGTCGAGTTCCCAGAAGACGCAGGAACGGCAGCTCGGTGGCAGGTCGCCTAGATTATCGAGCGTTATGTTGACAAGACGGCGTGACATCCCGTTCCGTTCCCCAATGAGAGCTGAGCCGCGCCCGTGACGTGCCCTTATTGTGGCATGCTACCTCTCCGGCGGGCGGGAATGCGGTGGCCCCTGACGTGCCGGCACCACGCCTTACCGGATCACGAATTGACCCTTATGTGAGACAGTACGCGCCGCGGGCAGGTCACATGGCCGCGTCGGGAAATTCATGTGTCCCTGGCGACGGCGGGCGGCAGAACGCGAGCGCCCGGCGGGCTGAGTCCCGGGACTGAAATAAGCTCGCAGGCATGACCAAGAGCTTTGGCAGCGACAATCACTCCGGCACGCATCCGGCGGTCATGCGCGCGGTCATGGACGCCAACACCGATGATGCCGTCGCCTACGGGGCGGATCCGTGGACGGAACGGGCTACCGCTGAGCTGCGGCGGCTTTCTGCCGCGGAAGGCGGGGTGTACCTGGTCCTCAACGGGAGCGGCGCGAACGTGCTCGGGCTCGGACTCCTGCTCGGCAGGCACGAGGCGGTCATCTGCGCGGAGTCCGCGCACATCAACACCGACGAGTGCGGGGCGGCCGAGCGGATACTCGGGACGAAGCTGCTGACCGTTCCCGCACCGGGCGGCAAGCTGACCCCCGAGCTGATCGCCGGCCGACTGTCGGGGCGGGGAGACGAGCACTTCGCACAGCCGGGCGTGGTCGCCATCACCCAGTCGACCGAGGTCGGTACGTGCTACTCCCTCGCGGAACTGCGGAAGGTCCATGACTTCTGCGCGGACAACGGGCTGCGCGTGTTCATGGACGGCGCCCGGCTGGCTAACGCGGCGGCGCATCTGGGCTGCACGCTCGCGGAACTGGCCGAGCACGCCGACGTGCTCAGCTTCGGCGGCACGAAGAACGGCGCGATGGGAGTGGAGGCGGTCATCGTCATGCGCCCCGCGGACGCCGCCAATGCGCGCTTCCTGCGCAAGCAGCATATGCAGCTGTCCTCGAAGATGCGCTTCCTGGCCGCGCAGTTCCTCGCGTTGCTCGACGGCGACCTGTGGCTCAGGAACGCCGGCCACGCGAATGCGATGGCCGCCAGGCTGGCCGCGGGCCTCGCCGGAATGCCCGGCGTCGAGGTGGTGTACCCGGTGGAGTCCGACGCGGTCTTCGCCCGGCTCGATCCGCGTCACGTCGCGCAGTTGCGGCGCGAATGGACGTTCCACGTCTGGGACGAGGCCACGTCGGTTGTCCGCTGGATGACGGCCTTCGACACGCGGGAGAGCGACGTGGACGATTTCCTCGCGGGCATCGCGGCCGCGACCGGAGCGCGCCCGGCCTAGCGGGGCGGGCTCCAGGCTCCAGGCTCCAGGCCAGGCCCTCGTCGGTGCGTGGTTTCACGTGAAACACCCCGCGCCAAGCTTGCGCGGCGTTGCGCCGTTTCACGTGAAACACCCCGCGATAATGCCGTTAAATTAGACAGGCGGCCCCGGGCCGCGGCATCCCGCCGGGCCGGCCGCGACGGCGTCCGCGGGCAGTACCCGCACGTGACCAGGGAGATGTAGTGGCGCAGCAACGGCGAGGCCTTGGCAAGGGTCTCGGAGCACTGATCCCGGAAGCCCCCGGCCACGGCGTCTCGAGCGATGCCGGAATGACCGGCAGCGCGGGTACGCGGGCACCGCTCGGGCCGCCGGGTGCCATCGGCCCAGTCAGCCAGGATCATGGTGCGCCAGTCTTCGGCGCAGCGGCCGACGAGGACACAGGCACCGCCCTGCGACCGGTGACGGGAGCCTATTTCGAAGAGATAGCGGTCGACGCCATCGCGCCCAACCCGCGCCAGCCCCGGCGCGCGTTCGACGATGACGCTCTCGACGAACTTGCCGCGTCCATCTCCGAGGTCGGGCTGCTGCAGCCGGTCGTCGTGCGCAGCCTCGGCGCCGGGCGGTACGAGCTCGTCATGGGCGAGCGCCGCTGGCGGGCTTCCCAGCGCGCGGGGCTTGAGCACATCCCAGCCATCGTCCGCGAGACTCACGACAACGACATGCTGCGGGACGCGCTCCTGGAGAACCTGCACAGGCAGCAGCTTGACCCGCTCGAGGAGGCGGCCGCCTACCAGCAGCTGCTCGACGATTTCGGCGCCACTCACGAGCAGCTCGCGCAGAAGGTAGGCCGGTCCCGTCCGCACATCAGCAACACGCTGCGGCTGCTGAACCTGCCGCCTTCAGTCCAAAAGCGGGTCGCCGCTGGAGTGATCAGCGCGGGCCACGCGCGGGCGCTGCTCTCCCTCGACGACCCGCAGGCACAAGACCGCCTGGCACAGCGCATCGTGGCCGAAGGGCTCTCCGTCCGCGCGGTCGAGGAGATCGCCGCCGTCGGTGAGGACGGCCCCGCGAAGAACCCGCGCAAGCCGCCGGCGAGCAAGCCTGTCGCCCCTGCGCTGAGCCATCTGGCGGACCGGCTGTCCGATCTGTTCGAAACCAGGGTCAAGGTCGAACTCGGCCGCAACAAGGGCAAGATCGTGGTGGAGTTCGCCTCCATCGACGACCTAGAGCGGATCGTCAAGGCCATGTCGCCCGAGGGAAGCCCGCCCGTCCGGCAGGCTTCCGCCGACTAGGCGGTCACCGACCGGTACGCCAGTTCCCTGGCGGCCTCGGCGTAGGCGACCGCGCCGCTCGATGAAGGATCGTACGTGATGACCGTCTGCCCGTAGCTTGGCGCCTCGGACACCCGCACGCTGCGCGGGATGATCGTCTGCAGCACGACGTCGCCGAAGTGCGCCCGGACGTCTTCGGCCACCTGGGTCGCGAGCCGGGTCCGCCCGTCGTACATGGTGAGCAGGATCGTGGAGATCCGCAGCCGCCCGTTCAGGTGGCCCCGTACGAGTTCGACGGTGCGCAGCAGCTGCTCCAGCCCCTCGAGCGCGTAGTACTCGCACTGGATGGGAATCAGCACTTCCTCGGCGGCCACCAGCGCGTTGACGGTCAGCAAGCCGAGCGACGGCGGGCAGTCGATCAGCACGTAGTCCAGGCTGGACACATCCAGCTGATCGATGGCCCGCGACAGGCGCGACTCCCTGGCCACCATCGGGACGAGCTCTATCTCGGCGCCGGCGAGGTCGATCGTGGCCGGCGCGCAGAATAGCCCGGGCATCCCCGCGACCGCGGTGATGACCTCGGACAGCGGGCGCTCTTCGACCAGCGCGTTGTACACCGACTGCATGCCGACGTGGTGCTCGACATCCAGCGCCGTCGACGCGTTGCCCTGCGGGTCGAGGTCAACGACCAGCACGCGGGAACCGTGCTGCGACAGGCTCGCGGCAAGGTTTACCGCGGTCGTGGTCTTGCCCACGCCGCCCTTCTGGTTGGCCATCGTCATGATCCGGCACCGCTGCGGGCGCGGCCACAGCGCCCGTTCCGCGGATCCCCTGACGCCTATCGCAGCCTCCGCCGCCCTGCCGATCGGAGTATCGGCGGTGTTCGCAGGCACGTCGGGAACTACCACCTGCGAATCGGGCACGGCAGTTCGCGGGGGCGCCTGCTCGCCGTCGCCCCGGAGGGAATCTTCGGTTCCGCGCGAAACTGCCGCAGACAGCGCCTGCCGTACCCGGCCCGAACCCGGAAGGGGCGACTCCTTATGACCGTTCAACAGCGCACCTCTCGAGACCTGCTCTCGTTGGGAAGACATACGTGCAGACCGCACTCCGGGCCACCCCAAGCCGGTCGTGGCCGGGGACGGACGAGCCGTCCCATGGTCAGGCCATCCCACGCCGGCTGCGGTGAGCACCAGCCTGCTCCTCTCGGCCGTGCCCTGATATGACGACACGGACTACCGTGGTCGCAGATATGACCCTACCGTTACCGGCCCGCACAACCTCGGCGCTCCGCGCGCCGAGTCGCGAAAGGACGGGCTCCGCGACCGCGAGCTCCGCCGCGGCGGCCTGCCCCTTGATCGCCAGGAGCTGTCCGCTAGGCCGGAGCACCCCCGCCGCCCATCCGGCCAGCCGGTCAAGAGGCGCGACCGCCCGCGCCGTGGCCACGTCCGCCTTGATGACACCGGCCATGTCCTCGGCGCGACCGCGGACCACGGTAGCGTTCGGCAGTGCCAGCCGCGCCACGCACTCCTCGAGGAACACCGAGCGGCGAAGCAGCGGCTCGAGCAGCACGACCTTCAGTCCAGGCCGGAGCATGGCGAGCACCACCCCGGGCAGACCCGCGCCGGAACCGATGTCGACGAGTTCGCCGCGGTCCGGGATCAACTCGGCCACCACGGCGCAGTTCAGCAGGTGCCGGTCCCAGAGCCGGGGAGTCTCCCGCGGGCCGATCAGGCCCCGCGTGACGCCATCGGTCGCAAGCAGCTCCGCGTATCGCCGCGCCATGTCCAGCGCGGGGCCGAATATCTCCTCCGCCCCGGGGGGAGACGGAGGTGCGGACGCGGCCGGGGCAGGATCTTCCGCGGCCACTAGCGTGCCTCAGCCAGCCGGGAAGACCACGACGCGCCGATTCGGCTCCTCGCCCTCCGACTCGCTGCGCAGTCCCGCCGAGGCGACCGCGTCGTGGATGATCTTCCGCTCGAACGGCGACATGGCGCGGAGCTTCTTCGGCTCTCCGGTCCGCTCCACCTCCGCCGCGACCGAGCGTCCGAGCTCAGCAAGCTCGGACCTGCGCCGTGCCCGGAAGCCGCCGACGTCGAGCATGAGCCGGGCACGGATGCCCGTTCTCCTGTGCACGGCGAGCCTGGTGAGCTCCTGCAGCGCCTCGAGAACCTCGCCGTCCTCGCCGACAAGCTCGTCAAGCGTCGCGCCCACCACGGAGACGACCGCACGATCGCCTTCCACGTCCATGTCGATGTCGCCGTCCAAGTCGGCGATGTCCAGCAGCCCCTCGATGTAGTCGGCGGCGATCTCGCCTTCCTCCTCGAGGGTGTTCAGGTCCGCGTCGTCGTCGACAGTGTCGTCGTCTTCGTCTTCCTCGTCGTCTTCGTCCTCGACGTCCTCTTCGTCCTCGACGTCGTCATCGAGCTCGTCCTCGTCAATCACGTCGTTGTCGTCGACCACGCCGTCCAGCTCCTGCTCGTCTAGGCCGGCGACCGCATCCCCGCGACCTACCACCGTGCCGAAACCCTCACCGGGATCATCCCCCACAGTCGCTCACCTCTTGCCCGAACGCTTGCTGCGTGTCTGCCTGACCGGCTGCTGCCGGACGATTTTCGTCTGCGGAGCGTCCGGCACCGCCTCGGGCTCCGGCTTGCCCCTGCCGAGCCGCAGCAGGCTGCGCGTAGCGCCAGCCCCAGCCGAGCCCGAGGCCGTCGCACTCGAGGCCGCCGGCGCTGCGGCCGGTGCCGTCGACCCCGCCGCCCCCGAGGACCCCGGGGACCCTGCCGCCGCCGAGCCGTTCGCGCTGGACTTCGCGGCGACCGCTGCCTTCTGGGCGCTGGTCTTCGGCGCCCCTGGCCTCGGTGCGGCCACCTTCGCCGGGCCTGCGGCCTTGCCGTTCGCGGCGGTTCGGCTCGATGTGCCGGCCTTCCCCGCCGTGCTGCTCTTGGCGGTCACGCTGGTGCTCCTGGTGGCCGCCGCAGACGCGTCTACCGTAGCGCTGCTGACCACAGGAAGGTTGCGGAACAGGATGTGCTGCTGTCCCAGCGTCCACACGTTCGTCGTGACCCAGTAGATGACCAGGCCGAACTGCCAGTACAGACCGGTCAACGCGAAGAACGGCGCGACATACATCATGTACTTCTGCGTGTTCGCCATCGGGTTGTCCGGATCTATTGCGCCCTGCTGCATCATGCCGCGCCGTGCGCTCTGCCGCATGGTCAGGTACGTCGTGCTCGCGCTCACCGCCACGAAGCACACGATCACGATCCGCTGCGGCCAGGTCTCGCCGTGGATGGGGAACAGGAACTTGTCCGCGAGCGAGGCGCCGAAGATGTGCGCGTTGAGCGCGCTGTCCACGACCGGTTTCGTCAGGCCGTACTTCGGCATCTGCCCTGGCTGCCACTCGGCGATGGCCCGCAGCACGTAGAAGAGCGCGTAGAAGAGCGGCAGCTGGGCGAGCAGCGGCAGGCAGCCGCCAAGCGGGTTGATGCCGTTCTCCTTGTAGAACTTCATCGTCTCTTCGTTGAGGCGCTGCTTGTCGCCCTTGTACCGCTTGCGGATCTCCTGCAACTGCGGCATGTGCGCCTGCATCTTGCGCTGTGCGTTCACCTGCTTGACGAACAGCGGGATCATGAGCGCCCGCATCAGCACGACGAGGATCACGATGGACAGGCCCCACGCCCACCCGCTCGATGCGCCGAACGGCACCGACAGGATCGCGTGGATGCGCATGATCACCCATGCGACCGCATCGAACAGCGGGTCAAGAAAGCTCACCTGACAACTCCTTGGGGCCTAGCCGGCACGGGATCGTATCCGCCCGGGTGGAAAGGATGGCAACGGGCGAGCCGGCGCACCGCCAGCCACAGGCCCCGTGCCGCGCCGTGCTGGCGCAACGCCTCCAGTGCGTATTCGCTGCACGAGGGAGCGAACCTGCACCTGGGGCCGAGCAGCGGGCTGAGGAATCGCCGGTAGCCGATCACGGGAACCATGACCACCCGTGCCGGCAGTGTCGGCACGGGTGCGCCTGCCGGCCTCGTCCCCGGCATCTCCGACGCGCTCATTCCTCGCGCAGCGCCCCAACCTGCCGCCGCAGCAATCGTCCGATAACCAGGTCCAGATCGGCGGCCAGATCCGCCTGGCGTGCGCCCGCGGCTGCCGGAAGGGCACGCAGCACGAGCAGGCAACCCCCCGGGAGCGAGGCGACCCGCCTGCGCATCAGTTCCCGGAGCCGTCGCTTCACCCGGTTACGAACCACCGCCGAGCCAACCGCGCGGCTGACAATAAAGCCTACCTTTGCCGGGTCACCGGAGAGTACCGCTCCCTGAGAGCCGATGCCCGCGGGCAGCAGCAAGTGCCCGGCGACCGTGGACCCGCCTGCCCGGCGGCCCGTCCGAAGCACGCGCCGGAAGTCCTCGGACCGTCTCATCCGCGACTGCTGCGGCAGCACGACACCTCCTGCGCAGCCCTTGCCGGGCGTCCGGGACGCGGCGGCGTCAAACGCTCAGCTGCGCGCGGCCCTTGCGACGGCGTGCGGCGAGGACGGCCCGGCCGGCCCGGGTGCGCATCCGCAGCCGGAAGCCATGGACCTTCGCCCGCCGACGGTTGTTCGGCTGGAACGTACGCTTGCTCACTGGAGCTCCAGGTGCAGTTCTGGTCTGTTTAGTACGACATAAGGGCAGACATCGCCATACGCCACACAGCCGAGCTTCGTTCCCGTGGCCGCCGCGGACGCAGGGTAGCCTGTCAACGGTAAAGGCCCTACCCGCCCAGGTCAAACCGAGCGGCACCGGCGGGTGACGACCTGCCCATTCTCGGGCCTACCATCTGGAACACCGCGGTTTCCCGCACGCATCCCGCTCCGGCGACTTAGGCTGTGGAAAATCAATGTCCGCCGAACCCGTGCGCGGGGCCCGGCGGGCACCCATGGGAGGGGAAACCACGGCTCAGCGGGTCCTGGGTGCGCGTGTAGCACGCCCGTGGGCACGTGGCGCGGATAGTGCGTCACGGGCCCGGTATGGACCGCCCTGTGGACAACGAGCATGATCACTGGTCATGCTCTGCAGAACAGCGAGGCGAGGCGAGGGGAGCGCATCGGTGGCTGACGCAGATCTCGCAGATGTGTGGGCACGATCACTGGACGGGCTCGCTGAGTTGCACGTGCAGCCGAGCCAGCTCGCCTGGCTCAAGCTCACCAGGCCGCTTGGGCTCGTCGAGAATACCGCGCTGATCGCGACGCCGAACGCGTTCGTCAAGGAGCAGCTCGAGACCCGGCTGCGCCTGCTTGTCACCCAGGCGCTCTCGCGCGAGCTCGGCCGTCCGATACAGCTCGCGGTCACGGTGGACCCAAGTTCCGCGCCACAGCCACAGCCAGAGCCGCCGGCGCCTGGCACGCAGCTGACGGCCGGGCCGGCACAGCCGTCCGGCCCGCACCTGCTGCACACCGCTCCGGCGGCGCATGACGGGGGCGCTCCCGCGCCACAGCCGGCCCCGCCTCCGGCGGCCGAGCCCAGTCCCCCGCAGTACTCTGCGCAGCAGCACCAGCAGCCTCAGCTTTCCCGGCAGGAGCCGGCCAAGCCGAACGAGGCGCCGCGGCCGGATCAGGGCAGCCATGCACAGCGGCCCGCGTCGGCCCGGCTCAACTCGAAGTACACGTTCGAGACGTTCGTCATCGGCTCGAGCAACCGCTTCGCGCACGCGGCCGCCGTCGCGGTCGCCGAGGCCCCGGCCAAGGCCTACAACCCGCTGTTCGTCTACGGCGACTCAGGGCTTGGCAAGACCCACCTGCTGCACGCGATCGGGCACTACGCGCAGACGCTGTACCCAGGGCTCAGGGTCAGGTACGTGAGCTCGGAGGAGTTCACCAACGACTTCATCAACATGATCAGGGAAGGCAAGCAGGACGGGTTCCGCCGCCGGTACCGCGACGTAGACGTGCTGCTCGTGGACGACATCCAGTTCCTGGAGAACAAGGAAGGAACCCAGGAGGAGTTCTTCCACACCTTCAACACCCTGCACAACGCCAGCAAGCAGATCGTGATCTCCAGCGACCGTTCCCCCAAGCGCCTGGTCACGCTCGAGGACCGGCTGCGCAGCCGGTTCGAGTGGGGGCTGCTGACCGACGTCCAGCCGCCTGAGCTCGAGACCCGCATCGCGATCCTGCGCAAGAAGGCGGTCCAGGAGGGGCTGCACGCCCCGGCCGATGTCCTTGAGTACATCGCCAGCAGGATCTCCACGAACATCAGGGAGCTTGAGGGGGCGCTGATCAGGGTCACCGCGTTCGCGAGCCTTAACCGGCAGGGCGTCGACCTGCAGCTGGCCGAGATCGTGCTCAAGGACCTCATCCCCGAGGCCCAGGGCCCGCAGATCAACGCGGCCACGATCATGGGGCAGACCGCCGCGTACTTCGGCCTGTCGATCGAGGACCTGTGCGGCACGAGCCGGTCCCGGGTCCTGGTGACGGCCAGGCACATCGCGATGTACCTGTGCCGGGAGCTGACCGATCTGTCACTGCCCAAGATCGGCCAGCAGTTCGGCGGGCGCGACCATACCACGGTGATCAACGCGGACCGCAAGATCCGCTCGCTGATGGCCGAGCGCCGCTCCATCTACACCCAGGTGACCGAGCTCACCAACCGCATCAAGCAGCAGGCGCGGACCTCGTGAACACCGATAGCCAGCGCCGTGCACACAGCATGTGGATAAGACTGTGGACGGGCGCGGGAGAACCGGGGACAAACGGTGACTAACACGGGAACAGCCGCGGCGCATGCACAGGACCGGGCCGGCAGTCCCCGGCCCCGGCGCCGCGACTGTGCACAAGATCGCCGCGGCCACCTGCGCAAACGGCTGTTTTCCCGGAATCCACGGCCCCTATGACTACGACGCTTTTCTAGCTAAACAAAAGCCGGGACAGCGTAGGCTCGGGGCAGCCCTGAGGATAAGCCGGCGCCACGGACATACCCCGCGCAGGAGACAGCACACACAATCACCGCCGAGACCGGCAGGAGGCAACCCGTGAAGCTCGAGGTTGAGCGTGACCCACTCGCTGAGGCCGTCGCATGGACCGCCCGCGCGCTCCCGGCGCGCCCGACGGCCCCCGTGCTGGCCGGCATGCGGCTGCAGGCGGGCAGCGAACTGATCCTGTCCACCTTCGACTACGAGGTCTCCGCCCAGGCCACGATCCCGGTGGCCGCCGATGAGCCAGGCACCGTGCTCGTATCTGGCCGGCTGCTCGCGGAGATCGTCCGCAGCCTGCCCGCCAAACCGGTGGACCTGTCCACCGACGGCACGCGCACCACCCTGCGCTGCGGGAGCGCCACCTTCACGCTCATGCTGCTGCCCGTCGAGGAATACCCGACGCTGCCGGACATGCCGCAGACCACCGGCAAGGTCGGCGCCGACGCGTTCGCCTCGGCGATCGGCCAGGTCGCGATCGCGGCCGGGCGTGACGACACGCTGCCCGCGCTGACCGGCATCAGGATGGAGATCAACGGCGACATGCTCACGCTGATCGCCACCGACCGGTACCGGCTCGCGGTCAGGGAACTGCGCTGGAATCCGGTCGGCACGGGCCTCGACACCGCCGTGCTCATCCCCGCCCGGGTGCTCAGCGACACTGCGCGTGCGCTGACCAACGGCGCGGAGGTCTCGGTCGCGCTGGCCACGGCCGACAGCGGCGCCGCTGACGGCATCATCGGCTTCGAGGGCGCCGGGCGCCGCACCACCACCCGGCTGCTGTCCGGCGAGTACCCGCGCATACAGCAGCTCCTGCCCAGCGAGTTCTCCGCTGTCGCCGAGCTGCCCACGGCGCCGTTCGCGGACGCGGTCAAGCGGGTCGCGCTCGTGGCCGAGCGGAACAGCCCGATCCGCCTCACGTTCACCGCCAGCGAGGTGCTCCTCGAGGCGGGCACCGGCGACGAGGCGCAGGCCAGCGAGGCGATGGGCACGTCCTACGACGGAGAGGACATGCAGATCGCCTTCAATCCGCAGTACCTGCTCGACGGCGTCGGCGCGATCGACTCCGACATAGCGAGGATCTCGTTCACCACGCCGACGCGGCCCGCCGTGATCACCGGTAAGGGCGAGCCGCAGCCCGACTACCGCTACGTGCTGATGCCGATCCGTTCTGCTGGCTAGGAGCGGGCCAGCGGACGGCGGAGCCAGTACGCTCGAAGACGTGCATCTCACCCGGCTGGCCCTGGAGGACTTCCGCTCGTACCCCAGCGTGGACGTGGCGCTGCAGCCGGGCGTGACGATCTTCAGCGGCCCGAACGGCGAGGGCAAGACCAACCTGGTGGAGGCCGTCGACTACATCGCGACGCTGGCCAGCCATCGCGTGGCGCATGACGCCCCGCTGGTCAGGACCGGTGCGGAGCGGGCGATCATCCGCGCGAACATCCGCGGCGGGGCCCGCGACGCGCTCGTGGAGATAGAGCTGAACCCGGGCCGCGCGAACCGGGTCCGGCTCAACCGCGTGCCGCTTGCCAGGCCGCGCGAGGTGCTCGGGGTGCTGCGCGCGGTGCTGTTCGCGCCCGAGGACCTGGCCCTGGTCAAGGGAGATCCTGGCGACCGGCGGCGGTTTCTCGACGACCTGCTCGTGGCGATGGCCCCGCGGTACGCCGGGGTCCGCGCCGACTACGACCGGGTGCTGCGGCAGCGCACCGCGCTGCTCAAGTCCGCGGGCCCGAAGGCCGGCCGGAGCGGGAAGACAGTCACCCGTGAGACTGTGATGAATACGCTGGACGTGTGGGACGCGCACCTGGCACGGGCCGGTGCGGAGCTGCTCGTCGCCAGGGAGCACCTCGTAGCCGCGCTCCGTCCGCACGTGGAGCGCGCGTACACCGCGGTAGCAGCCGAGCGCGGGCCTGCCACGATCGAGTACCGGCGCTCGTTCGGTGGAGAAAGCCGGGATCGTTCGGGAGAGGATGAGGACACCGGCCACGCACGGCGGGTGAGCGCGGCGGCCGGGGAGCTGCGCGCGGCCCTTGCCGAGGTGCGGGAAAGCGAGCTTGACCGGGGCGTGTGCCTGGCCGGACCGCACCGCGACGAACTGGACCTGGCCGTGCGCGGGCTGCCCGCGCGCGGCTACGCCAGCCACGGCGAGTCCTGGTCGCTGGCGCTGGCGCTGCGGCTGGCCAGCTTCGACCTGCTGCGGGGCGGGCCCGGGCGGGAGGACCCTGTGCTGCTGCTCGACGACGTGTTCACCGAGCTTGACGCGGGCCGCAGGGACCGGCTGGCCGCCCTGGTGCGGGGGGCGGAGCAGGTGCTTGTCACCGCGGCGGTTCCCGCCGACGTGCCGCCGCTGCTCGGCGGCGCTCGGTTCAGCGTGTCGGGCGGTGCGCTCGCCCCGTACGGCGATGCGTCCTGACCCGGACCGGGTCCGGCTGGCCGCCGAGGCGCTGGCGCTGGCGCGGGCGGACGCGTGGGCAAGGGGTGAGCGGCCCCAGGGGCCAGCGGGGTTCGGGGGGACGGGTGGTTCCCCCGAGCGGGGGGTCCCCGGGGGGTCGTCCCCCAGGGGAGATGCCGAACGGCCCAGGCGGGAGGATCCGCAGCCGCTCGGCACCGCCCTGGGCGGGCTGCTGTCCGCACGGGGGTGGCGGCAGCGGGCTGCGGTGGGCGGGGTGTTCGGCGGCTGGGCGGAGATCGTCGGCCCGCAGCTTGCGGCGCATACCAGGCCAGAGTCCTTTGCCGACGGGGAGCTGGTGGTCAGCGCCGACTCTGCCGCGTGGGCGACCCAGGTGCGGCTGCTGGCACCGCAGCTGCTTCGGCGGCTCGCCGAGGAGCTTGGCGCGGGAACAGTCCGCCGGGTCCGGGTCAGGGGGATCGACGGGAGGCGGACAACCCAGGGGCTAACGGGCCCCGAGAGTCCGTAACCACAGCTAAAATGGAAGGTGGTCATGCGGGCAGGACTGCCGGTGGTCGCGGCCCTAGGCGGCCGTATGACCGCAGCGCGGTTCGGGCTTGGCTGATCGCAACGCCGATTGCCCGGTCGCCGGGGGCCGGGGCGCTGCCTGATGCAGGATGGAGTTTCATTGTCGTACGATGCGCGGTCGATCACGGTACTTGAGGGCCTTGAGGCCGTCCGCAAACGTCCGGGCATGTACGTCGGCTCGACGGGTGAACGGGGACTCCACCATCTGGTCTACGAGGTTGTCGACAACTCGGTCGACGAGGCCCTGGCCGGCTATGCCGACGATATCGAGGTAACCCTGCTGGCCGACGGGGGCATCCGGGTGCGGGACAACGGGCGCGGCATCCCGGTGGACGAGCACCCGGTGGAGAAGCGGCCGGCGCTCGAGGTGGTGCTGACCACGCTCCACTCGGGCGGCAAGTTCGACGGCAAGTCCTACGCCGTCTCCGGCGGCCTGCACGGCGTCGGGGTGTCGGTGGTGAACGCGCTGTCGAGCAGGCTCGACATGGAGGTCCGCAGGGACGGGTACGTGTGGTCGCAGTCCTACGCAGGCGGTGACCCGGTCACGCCGCTCGCCCGTGGCGAGGCCACGCCCGAGACGGGAACGATAACGACGTTCTGGCCGGACCAGTCGGTCTTCGAGACCACCGAGTGGTCGTTCGAGACGCTGTCCCGGCGGCTGCAGGAGATGGCGTTCCTCAACCGCGGGCTGCGGATCACGCTGACCGACGAGCGGTCGCGGGCGGTCGCCGACGATGACGACGCCGACGCCGCGCCCGGCGCGGCCGTCGGCAAGGCGCGCACGGCGGTCTACCAGTACGCGGGGGGCATCGCGGACTTCGTGCGCTACCTGAACGCGTCCAAGGAGCCGGTGCACGGCTCGGTCATCGAGTTCGCTGACGAGATCGAGGGAATGTCGGTCGAGATCGCGATGCAGTGGACCTCCTCGTACACCGAGTCCGTGCACACGTTCGCGAACACGATCAACACGGCCGAGGGCGGCACCCACGAGGAAGGGTTCCGCGCGGCGCTGACGTTCGTCGTGAACAAGTACGCCCGCGATCAGAAGCTGCTGAAGGACAAGGAAGCCAACCTCACCGGCGAGGACATCCGCGAGGGCCTCACCGCCATCGTCTCGATCAAGCTGGCCGAGCCGCAGTTCGAGGGACAGACCAAGACCAAGCTCGGCAACACCGAGGCCAAGTCGTTCGTGCAGCGGGTGGCCAACGACCGCCTGCGCGACTGGTTCGACCGCAACCCGGGCGAGGCCAAGGAGATCATCAACAAGGCGAGCCAGGCCGCCCGGGCCCGGATCGCCGCGCGGCAGGCGCGGGACCTCACCAGGCGCAAGTCCGCGATGGAGTCCAACGGGCTGCCAGGCAAGCTCGCGGACTGCCAGTCCACCGACCCGGCGCGGTCCGAGATATACGTGGTCGAGGGAGATTCGGCCGGTGGTTCGGCGAAGGGCGGCAGGAACCCGCAGTTCCAGGCGATCCTGCCCATCCGCGGCAAGATCATCAACGTCGAGAAGTCGCGGATCGACCGGGTCCTGAAGAACACCGAGGTGCAGTCGCTGATCACCGCGCTCGGCGCCGGCATCCACGACGAGTTCGACATCACCAAGCTCCGCTACCACAAGATCATCCTGATGGCGGACGCCGACGTGGACGGCCAGCACATCCGGACGCTGCTGCTGACGCTGCTGTTCCGGTTCATGAAGCCGCTGATCGAGGTCGGCCACGTCTACCTGGCGCAGCCGCCGCTTTACAAGATCAAGTGGTCCGAGCGCGGGGTCGATCCTGACTACGCGTTCTCCGACACCGAACGGGACCGTGTGATCGAGGCGGGCATCGCTCTCGGGCGGAAGGACCCGCGGCCGCGCGACGGCGTGCAGCGGTTCAAGGGCCTTGGCGAGATGAACGCCGACGAACTGTGGGAAACCACGATGAACCCGGCGCGGCGCGTGCTGCTGCAGGTGACGCTGGACGACGCGGCGCAGGCGGACGAGCTGTTCAGCGTGCTGATGGGCGAGGACGTCGAGTCCCGCCGGTCGTTCATCACCCGCAACGCCAAGGACGTGCGGTTCCTGGACATCTGACGAAGCGGTGCCGGCCAGCCGGCACCGCGTTCGGCGCGCCGATTACCGAGGGATAGCAAAGTGACGGAAGTGACTGACCTGCCAGCCGATGGCGGCGGGCACGACAGGACAGAACCGGTCGACATCCAGGTCGAGATGCAGCGCAGCTACCTCGACTATGCGATGTCGGTCATCGTGGGGCGGGCGCTGCCTGACGTGCGCGACGGCCTCAAGCCGGTGCACACCCGCATCCTGTACGCGATGTTCGACGGCGGGTACCGTCCCGACCGGGGGTTCTTCAAGTGCTCCCGGGTGGTCGGCGACGTCATGGGCCAGTACCACCCGCACGGGGACAGCGCGATCTACGACGCGCTGGTGCGGATGGCCCAGCCCTGGTCGATGCGGATGCCGCTGGTCGACCCGACGGGCAACTTCGGCTCCCCCGGCAACGACCCGCCTGCCGCCATGCGGTACACCGAGTGCCGCCTCGCCCCGCTGGCGATGGAGATGCTGCGGGACATCAACGAGGACACCGTCGACTTCCGGCCGAACTACGACGGCCGTTCCGCCGAGCCCGTCGTCCTTCCGTCGCGCTTCCCCAACCTGCTGGTCAACGGCTCCGAGGGCATCGCCGTCGGGATGGCCACCAAGATCCCGCCGCACAACCTGCGGGAAGTGGCGGCAGGCATCCAGTGGTACCTGGAGAACTACGAGCGCTTCGAGGTGCCGGCTCCCGACGCCCCGGCTGGCGGCCTAGCCGAGGAGGAAGCCGAGGAGCTGCGGCGCGCCGTGGCGACTGAGCTGCTCGACGGGCTGATGGAGCGGATACCTGGCCCGGACTTTCCCACCCGGGGCCTGATCGTCGGCCGCCGTGGCATCCGGGAGGCGTACCGCACCGGGCGCGGCTCGATCACGATGCGCGCGGTCGTCGACGTCGAGGAGATCCACGGCCGGACCTGCCTGGTCGTCAAGGAGCTGCCGTTCCAGGTCAACCCGGACAACCTGGCCGCCAAGATCGCCGAGCTCGCGCGGGACGGCCGGCTGACCGGCATCGCGGACCAGCACGACGAGAGCAGCACCCGGACCGGCCAGCGGCTGGTGATCGTGCTCAAGCGGGACGCGATCGCCAAGGTCGTGCTGAACAACCTGTACAAGCACACGCAGCTGCAGGACACGTTCGGCGTGATCATGCTCGCGCTTGTCGACGGGGTGCCGCGCACCCTCCGGCTGGACCAGATGATCCGGTACTGGGTGGCGCACCAGATCGAGGTGATCGTCCGCCGCACCCGGTTCCGGCTGCGCAAGGCCCAGGAACGGCTGCACATCGTGGCCGCGCTGCTGGCGGCGATCGACGCGATCGACGAGGTGATCGCGCTGATCCGGGGTTCCGAGTCCGCGGCGGTCGCGCAGACCGGGCTGATGGCGCTGCTTTCTATCGACGAGATCCAGGCCCGCGCGATCCTCGACATGCAGCTGCGGAAGCTGGCCGCGCTTGAGCGCCAGGAGCTGACCGACGAGCGCGACGACCTGGAGATCAAGATCGCGGACTTCGAGTCGATCCTCGCCTCGCCGCCGCGGCAGCGGTCGATCGTGGGCTCCGAGCTCGCCGAGATCGTCGCCAAGTTCGGCGATGACCGGCGCACCGAGATCATCGCCTACGACGGCGAGGTGGCCGACGAGGACCTGATCGCCGAGTCCGACATCGTGGTCACGATCACGCACGGCGGGTACGCCAAGCGGACGAACACCGACCACTACCGGGCGCAGCGCCGCGGCGGCAAGGGCGTGCGCGGTGCGGCGTTGCGGTCGGACGACATCGTGGACCATTTCTTCGTCACCTCGACCCACCACTGGATCCTGTTCTTCACGAACAAGGGCCGGGTCTACCGGGCCAAGGGATACGAGCTGCCCGACGCCGGCCGGGACGCGCGCGGCCAGCACGTGGCGAACCTGCTCGCGTTCCAGCCGGACGAGCGGATCGCCGAGGTGCTGGCGCTGCGCGACTACCAGGTGGCGCCCTACCTGGTGCTCGCCACCCGGTCCGGCCTGGTGAAGAAGTCCCGGCTAGGTGAGTACGACTCACCGCGGGCCGGCGGCCTCATCGCGATCAACCTGCGCGAGGACGACGAGGTGATCGGCGCTTCGCTCGTCTCCCCGGATGAGGACCTGCTGCTGGTCAGCAAGGGCGCGCAGGCCATCAGGTTCCCGGCGGACGACGACCAGCTGCGCCCGATGGGCAGGGCGACCTCCGGCGTGATCGGGATGCGGTTCAACGGGGGCGACCAGCTGCTCGGCATGTACGTCGTGCGCGACGGCGAAGACGTCCTCGTCGCCACCGAGGGCGGGTACGCCAAGCGCACGCCCGCCGGGCAGTACCCGGTCAGGAACAGGGGCGGGTACGGCGTGATCACGGCGCGGATCGTCGAGGACCGGGGCGGCCTGGTCGGGGCGCTGCTGGTCGGCCCGGAGGACGAGGTGTTCGCCATCACGTCGGCGGGCGGTGTCATCAGGACCCGCGCCAGCGAGGTGAAGCAGTCAGGGCGGCAGACGATGGGGGTGCGGCTGATGAACCTCGCCCCCGGGGACACCGTGGTCGCGCTGGCGCGCAACGCCGAATCGAACGACGCCGCGGACGTCGGCGAGGCTCCGGATCCCGGCGATGGCGGGGAAGCCGGTGATAGCGGAGAATCCGGTGATAGCGGAGATGAAGGCAACGCGTAGGGGGACATTGGCGTCTGAGATGTAGCGGGCATTGGGCTTACCCGGAGGGGCGGGCCCGCCCTGCAGTCGGTGGTTCCAGGTCTGGCGACAGGCAAACCGCGCTCAGTCGGATAGTCTCGGCTGACATACAAAGGGACACGATTGGGAACCGAGGAGGACGGCGTGGACGAGGTGGGTCGAGCTACGGAACCGTCCCTTGCAGTTGCGCCGCCAGGCCGGGATGCCGACCCGGGCAGGGAGACCGCTGAATCGATCCCCGACAATGGGGTCATGTCTTCATCACCGATGCGACCGGCATCGTCACGGTCAGCATCATCGGGCGCTGGCTCGTCCCGCTCTGCCCCGTCCCGCCCGGGCTCGCCACGCCCGGCAACCCCGGCGGGCGCGACCGCGGATTCCGCCAGCCTGGGGAGCGCCAACGGTGTTGCTGAGAGCGCCGCCGCCGCGGCTGACGCCGCTTCGGCCAGCGCCGCTGCCGCGGCGGACCCCGCCGTTGTGCCCTTCCCCGCGGACACGATCGGCAGGCCGAAAGGCAGCGACCGGCCCGGCGACGCGGCGGTGTCAGCCGACGCCAAGCCGGACGGCGCACGGCCGGGGGGCGGCTACAGGCAGGCGGCAAGCAACTGGTTCGCCCGGCCTGCGAAGGGCGACTCGCCCGGCACGGACCAGGCGGTGCACGCCGCCGACGGCGCCGACGGGTCCGTGTTCCTGTCCGGTGATCGCAGGCCGTCGCCGTCCTTCACGCCCGCGCCTGCCCAGCCTCCGGCCGCGCGGTCTGCCGGGCCCTCTGCCGCGCGGTCTGCCGGGCCGTCGGTGCGGGCTTCGAGCATGCCGTCGGCCCAGCCTGCTGTGCCGCCGCCCGCTGTGCAGCCCGCTGTGCCGCCTGTGCAGCCTGCTGTGGCGCCGCCGACCAGGGCCGCCAGCATGCCGTCGGCCAGGTCTACCGGGCCGCCAGGGCAGGCGCAGGTCCCCTCCGCCGCGCCGTCCTACTCCGGAGCTGCCTCGTCCGCCCGGCCGCTGTACAACCCAGCGGGCTTCCCGGGGCCGGCGGCGGTTTCAGGGGCGGCCTACCCGGCACCCGGTCCGCCCGGTCCGCGGTTCGCCGACCCCGCCCCTGGCGGGGCTCCTGGCGGGATGCCCGGCGCCGTTCCTGGCGGGATGCCGGGGGCGGTGGGGTCGGCGTCCGCCGCCATCGGTGCCGCGGCGCCCGGTGCGTCCGGGTTTTCGGCCGGCGGGGTGTCCGCGGCCGGCGGGGCCGCCGTCGGGCTGGCCGGCTATACGAGCTCGGTTGCCGGCGCCTGGCAGAACCGCACGGCAAGCGGGAGGGGGAAACCGGATACCCCTGTCCGGCGTTCCCCCCGGCGGCAGGCCCACCTGACCCTGGCGCGGGTGGAGCCCTGGTCGGTCATGAAGTTCAGCTTCGTCGCATCGGTTGTGGCGTTCATCATCTTGTTCGTGGCGGTCGCCCTGCTGTACATGGTGCTTGACGCCCTCGGCGTCTTCACGTCGCTGCAGCACACGGTGTCGAGCATCACCTCCAGCCAGAGTTCTGCGGGCACGAACATCTCGACCTGGTTCTCGGCGTCAAGGATCCTGGGTTACACCGGCATGCTCGGGGCGTTTAACATCGTCCTGATCACCGCGATGTCCACGATCGGCGCCGTGATCTACAACCTGATCGCGCGCACGATCGGCGGCATCGAGGTCACCCTCAGGGAGACCGACTAGCGATGCGAGCAGTGAACGGGATGCGGTAAAGTAACGCAGTCGCCGTCGCGGGAGCCTGGAGCCCTCGCTCCGCGCTGCAATCCCTGGGGGTATAGCTCAGTCGGTTAGAGCGCGTCCCTGATAAGGACGAGGCCCGTGGTTCAAGTCCACGTACCCCCACCAGACTCGCGGCTGTAGTGACTAGAGCCAAGATCTCGCCGGCCGGGCGGTAGGCTATCGACCGGGCACCAAGGCTCACGGTGCCCGCATGGTTCGCATTCGAGGTTGGAGGGTCTGGGGCAGTGAAGAAGCTGTTCATCCTTGTAGCCCTGCTGGTGCTCGGCGGCTTCGCCATCTGGCGGAAGGTCCAGGCGCAGCGTGCCGACCTCGACCTGTGGAGCGAAGCAACCGCACCCGACGACTACTGAAGTCATGATGGGCGACACTCCCGCTGTGTCAGTGGCACTTGTATAGTCCGTGACCAGGTAAAACGAGGTCAGCAGCGAGTGCTGTGCGGCGAGTTATCCTTTAGTCTTGTTCCGGGGACGGAGCAGGGCATGACTGCCGAACCACAGCCTGCGCCGGAGGCCCCGGCGTGCCGCTACTGCGGCCGGACGGACACCGTGCTGGAGAACCGGCCGTGCTGCGGCCGGCCCGGGCACGCCGGCAATAACCCGATGGCATGCGCGGACGCCGCCGCGTGCCTGGCGTTCCTGCTGACCCCCGCCGGCGGGGACCATGAGGACCTCGACCTGGACCCGGTCCACGACACTCACGCGGACGGCTGGGACGCCGGCTACGCCGCCGGCCGCGCTGATGCCCTCAGGGACATGCGGGAGCAATGCGCCGATGTCTTCAGGGACATGCGGGAGCAAGGGGTCATCTCGTGAGGGGTCGCTGCAACAGCTACTCGACGCCCTGGAGGCCGCAATGAACTTGCAGTCATGGCTCGTGATCACCGGGTTCGCGCTGCTCGCGCTGCTGATCCTCGTGCTCACGGTGCTATACGCACCATGGTGGGTCACCTTGACATTCCTGATCTGCATCGTCGCCGCGCTGGCCATGGTCGGTGGTTCTGGCCGGTTATCTCCCTGTTCCAGACGCCCTGACCCGGAAGACGGCACACCCCCGG
>NZ_JASIAL010000548.1:0-3611 GCF_030042015.1 Trebonia sp.
GCAGGCGCGCGCAATCCGCGCGGCTGCCGCGGTCGCCGCGGGCGGGGCCGGGCGGCAGCCACGCCAGGCGGTCCCGCGCCGCGCGGCAGCAGCACTCGGCCGGCCAGCACGGCACCCGCGCCCTGGGTCAGCCGCGCGCGCCTGGCGCCGCGGGCACCACGGCAGGGCGCGCCGTGCGCGTCGTACCTGGGTCGGCCGGCTCGCTCGGGCCGGCCGCGCGCCCGCACACCAGGCGGGTGACGACAGGAGGGCCCCCGTGGGGGCCCGCCAGCCCGCCGGCGCAGGCGAGCGCGCGGCCGGCCGCCGGCGCTCGGCCGCGCGCAGGCGAGCACGGGGCGCTGGCCCCCTGGGAGCAGGCGCCGGCCGAGTTCGCCGCCGCGCCGGTCGTCGCGGACCTGCCCGACTGGGCGACGAGCACCGGCCCGATGTACGTGTGGAACCCGGCCGCCTCCACCGGGCCGCAGCCTGTCATCGAGTGGGAGGAAAATTAGCAGTCAGAACGGTCCGGGCCGCTGCCTAGGCTTTGCCCGCCGCGAGCTTGGACTTGACGTCGGACGCGTACAAGTGCACGTACTCCTGGCCGGACAGCTGCCTGATCGCCCGCATCACCTCGTCGGCCACGGCGCGCCGCGCCTTCGCCGGCGGTTCCCCGGCCAGGTGATCGAACGTCAGCGGCTCCCCGATCCTGATCTCGATCCGGGTCGGGTGGGGCAGCGGCGCGCCAGGGGGCAGCATCTTCCTCGTCCCCATCATCGCCACGGGGATCACCGGCGCGCCGGAGTTCAGTGCCAGGTAGCCGATGCCCGACCTGCCCCGGTAGAGCCGGCCGTCCGGCGACCGGGTGCCCTCCGGGTAGAACCCGAACAGCTCGCCCGCCCGGAGCAGGTCCACCGCCGCCTCAAGCGTGGCCTGCGCCGACCGCGCTCCCTCCCGGTCGATCTGAAGCTGGTTGGTCGACCGCAGGTAGGCCGCCCACAGCCGTCCGAGCGGGCCCCTGGCGGTGAAGTACTCGGCCTTGGCGGGGAACACGACCGGCCGGTCGATCATCAGCGGCAGGTACATGGAGTCGATGAACGACAGGTGGTTGGACGCGATGACCGCGGGCCCGGTCGCGGGGATGTGCTCAAGGCCGACGGCCCTCGGCCTTCCGATCGCGTGCAGGAACGGGCCGATCACGAGACGCGAAAGCTGGTACTGCACTCAGGCGTCCTCTGCCTAACCTCGGGGTCTGGCCTGCGACGGAAGACCCGGCGAAGGCGGTACCAACATAGCGCGCCGCACCAACCCGGCCGGAAGCGGACGCCGCCATACAGATCACAAGCGGCAGCGCGAAGGGGAGCGCGGCGGCGGGCACGATCACCCCCGAGTCGTCGGCGAACCAGCCGATGACGAGCACCAGCCAGATCAGCCAGGCGAGGGTCCGCAGCAGCGGCTCGGCGGCGAACGCCCGGTTCAGCGTCCGCAGCCGCAATGCCGCAGGCCGCCACAGCGCCGCCCAGGCCGCGACGGCCGTGACCGGGATCAGCCAGCTGAACACGCTGACCGTGAGCGTGTCCACGTTAGAGCTGACCTTGCGCTCGAGCAGCGCGCCGCCGCGGCCGTGCAGCAGGTTCCCCGCGAACGCCCCGATGTCGGAGATCCCGGCCGCCGGGAAGAAGTAGCTGACCACGGCGAACGCGGCGAACACCAGCAGCCCGCTCACCGCCACGGGCGCCGCCCACCGCCGGCTGACGCCCCTACCCGCGATCGCAAGCACCAGCACGACCAGGCACGGCACGAGCGCGATCGTCGCGCCCACCTTGGCGCCGAATCCGGGCCAGCCGGCCGCCACGACCGCGAACAGCCCGACGGCGGACGCCGCGAGCACGGCGGGCCACCGGCGCGCAGGGAAGCGGCGCGCCGCGAGCAGGCCGAGCCAGGCGGCGCCGGTCAGGGCGCAGGCGCAGTAGACGCCAAGCGCCTCGTTGCCGATCCCGTAGAACCGCCCGCCCTCGATCAGCGAGAGCCCGAACGGCGTCTCGAGCTGCAGCCGGGACCCGGTCATGACGTCGATGCCGAGCACGGCCAGGGTGAACAGGCAGATCGCCCCGTACGGGCCGAGGGCGTCCCGCCGCCACGGCCCCGCCAGGGCCGCGGCCCCGACCGCCAGTGCCCACGCGACCGCGATGCCGTACAACCAGGCCGCCGGGTGGGCGTGCAGCCACCAGGGCACCAGGTTGGCAAGGAACGTGCCGGCGGGAACGGCAGCGGCGAACACCCCGGCCGTCCGCCACCAGCTGGCCCGGCGGCGGGCACGCCCGGGACCGGCGCCCCAGCACAGCAGGGCGGGCACGCCGAGCACGAGGGCGTCCGCGAGCGCGTAGCCGATGAAGAACCAGCCGTGCGTGCTGATCCACACCTGCTCGGCCGTATCCCTGCCCACCAGGGCCCGGATCGCGGCGGCCAGCGGCCCCCTGGGGACGCTGGTCAGCATGGCCCCGCTGATCCCTGGGGGCACGTGGCGGCCGAGCCAGCCGGCGACCGTCGGGGTCAGGTCGGTGATCGTCACGATCCCCGGCTGCCTGGTGGACGCGGAATCGAGCAGGCCGCCGCTGAACCCGGGCCCGCTCACCACGACGGACCGCAGGTGCGGCCCGTCCGCCAGCGCGGCTCCTGGCGCGGCGACCAGCAGCATCGTGTCCGGCGGCAGGCCGGCCACGATCCGGGCGAGGACGTGGTCGGCGGCAGCCGCCGATGCTCGTTCGGGAACCGTGATGGCGCCGAGGTCGATCACGGTCAGCGGGCAGCGGGCCAGCACCGCGGCGGTGATGTCCGATGGGGACGGCAGGTAGGCAGAGACGGCACCTGAGGGGGTCGCCAGGGCGAGCGCGGCGCCCGGGCCGACCGCGGTGGCGCAGCTGGCCAGGCTGGCGAGCAGCCCCCAGTCGGGGTTCTCGTGGAACTGCCGGTTGTACGCCACGATCTGGGCCATGGCGGGGACGCGGGCGCCGCCGCCGGCCGGCCTGACGGCGGGCAGCGCCGGGCAGGGGCGCGGTCCCTGTGCCCGTGCGCCGCCGTTGAGCGTCAGCCAGCCGTCGTCGGGGCAGGCGAGCGGCTGTTCGGCGTAGTCGACGAGCGACCCCACCGAGCCCTCGCCCGCCAGCCGCCACAGCGCCGGCGTGCTCGCGGCGGAGGCGAAGGTCCAGCGCAGCCCCGGTATGCCCACGATCACGACGTGGGCGACCGTGTGCCCGTTGCCGGCGGCCGGCGGCGCAGCCCGGGCGGGCGGCGCGGACAGGCTCAGCAGGGCGGGTGCGAGCAGCGCGGCCAGCGCGAGGCCCGCGCCTGCCCGGCCTGTCCATCGCAGCGCCCTCTTCACCCGGTCAACGGTAGCCGCCTGCGGGGCCCGCCGGCGCGCGACCTTGCGTGCCCGGCCGGCCGAGGGCCGCCCGGTTTCGCCTGGCTGCCCGTTCCGGCGGGTGGCTGCGGCGGGGCATCCTGGCTAGTGAGCCGGTCCCCAGTTGCGGGGTCAGCGTGCAGTCGCCTGCCCCGGCCCCGCGCTGTCCCGGCTGCCCCGGGCACATCGGGCACGTCGGGCGCCCCGGGCGCCCCGGCCGCGCCGCGGTGTCCCC
>NZ_JASIAL010000549.1:0-30670 GCF_030042015.1 Trebonia sp.
AGGCCGCCGCGAGCAGGGCGCACGCCCCGCCCGCCGCGGCGAGCATAAGTCCAAGGCGACGCGGCATCTGCTACCCCCGGGTCAGTTGAGCGCAAACCGGAACCTTTCGGTTGTGCACTACCTAGACGCCGGATGAGGTTCCGCCGTTGGCACTTTCTGCTCCGTAATGCCGGGACAGCCGTGTAAAGCTTTCACCTGTGGGCGGGCGGCGGATGGCCAGGACGGAGCGGCAATGACCGAGGGCAAGGGAACGCGGGGCGGGTCGGCTGACCACGGCGACAGAGCCCCTGATCCGGGCGGCGGCCTGGTCGAGCTGAGCCATGTGATCAGCGCGGGCATGGTCACCTATCCGGGGCTCCCCGGCCCCGAAATCACGCCGTACCTGACCAGGGAAGCCTCGCGTGCGCATTACGCCCCGGGCACCGAGTTCGCCATTGACCAGCTCACCATGGTCGGCAATACCGGAACCTATCTGGACGCGCCCTACCACCGTTTTGCCGGCGGCCCGGACCTTGCCGCCATACCGCTGGCCCGCACCGCCGACCTCCAGGCGCTGGTCATCCGGGTCACTGGCACAGGGCAGCGGCAGATCGGCTTGAGTGCCCTGGCGGGCGCGGACGTCCGCGGCAAAGCCGTACTGCTGCACACCGGCGACGCCGCGCTCTTCGGCACACCGCAGTACGGCGCTGACGCGCACTTCCTCACCAGGGACGGCGCTGCCTGGCTCGCCAGCCAGGACCCGGCGCTGGTCGGCATCGACGCGGTCAACATCGATGACACCGCGGACGGTGCGCGGCCCGCGCACACCCTGCTATTGGCCGCCGGCATCCCCGTCATCGAGCACCTGACCGGGCTGGAGCGACTGCCGCCAGCCGGCGCTATCTTCACCGCGGTGCCGCTGCGCATCCAGGGACTCGGGACCGTCCCGGTGCGGGCATACGCCCGGCTGCCCGTCTAGGCGCTGGGGTCGGCTATGACGTCGCGGACCGCGTCCCTGATCAGGGAGCCGAGTTCGGCGCTCGGGAGGTTGTCGAACGCGTCCCCGGCCATGAACAGCGCCCCGAATACCGTGCCCAGTGAGCACGCCATCCGGACCCGGTCGCGCGGGGACAGCGACGGATCGGTGAGTGCCTGCCGGAACCGCTGCTGGATGTCGTCGTGCTGGTCGTCGTGGTCCTTGCGGTGCAGCTTCTCCAGGGCCGCCTGGTTGCGCTCGTGCAGCAGGAAGATCTTGCGCTGGGCCAGCATCTGATCCAGCAGCTCGTTGAGCACCGCGCCCCAGGTCTGCAGCGTCACGGTCTGGCCCGCCAGGCGTGCCAGCGCCGTGCTGCCGAACTCATGCAGGCGCATGTGCAGCGCCATCAGGATGTCTTCCTTGGACGCGAAGTGGTAATAGATCGCCGGCTTGCTGATGTGGAGCCGCTCCGCGATCTCGCGCATCGAGGTGCCGTCGAAACCCTGGTCGGTGAACAATTCCAGGGCGACGTCGAGGATCCTTTCGCGCGTCGATGCGGCGGTCTGGTCGCCGTTGCCCAGGTCGCGGCCGGGCTGATCGTCCGGGGCCGCCGTCGCGCCCGCGGCCGCGAGTGCTGGCTCTGCCTGTGTCACGCGACCAGTTTAGCGCCAGGCGGGCCCCCTTACCTAACGGTCGGTAGGCGGGTCGTGTATGCTGGCATCGTACTTACCGACCGTTAAGTAGGAGCTATCAATGAGCTGCCAGAGGATGACCGGCGATGGCTGACACGGTGATCGAGGCCGATGGCCTGGTCAAGAATTACGGCGAGACGCGCGCGCTAGCCGGGGTCAGTTTCTCCGTGCCAGCCGGGAGCGTGCTTGGGCTGCTCGGCCCGAACGGGGCCGGGAAGACCACCGCCGTGCGGATCCTGACCACGCTGGCACTGCCGGACGCGGGCCAGGCCCGGGTGGCCGGCCTTGACGTCCTGGCCCACCCGGCCGCCGTGCGCAGGCAGATCGGCGTGGCCGCCCAGGACGCCACCCTGGACGGGCTGCTGACCGGCAGGCAGAACCTCGTGCTTGTCGGCGAGCTCAGCGGCATGCGAACGGGCCAGGCCAGGACGAAGGCCGCGGAACTACTCGAGCTCTTCGAGCTGACAGACGCTGCCGACCGGGTGGTCAAGGGCTACTCCGGCGGCATGCGGCGCCGGCTGGACCTGGCGGCCAGCATGCTGACCCGGCCGCCGGTGCTGTTCCTGGATGAGCCGACCACGGGCCTGGACCCGGTGAGCAGGCAGCGAGTCTGGGAGGTGATCAGGGAGCTCATCGGCTCCGGCGTCACGGTGCTGCTGACCACCCAGTACCTGGACGAGGCGGACGCCCTGGCGGACCGCATCGTGGTGGTCAATCACGGGCGGGTGATCGCCGACGGGACGCCGCTCGAGCTGAAGGAGCGCAGCCGGAGCGCGCACGTCGAGGTGATGCTCGCCGAGCCAGGGCCGCACGCCGCCGAGGTGATCGCGCCCCTGGTGGGCGGCCTGGTATCGGTCAGCTCCGACGGGTTGCGCCTCGGCGCTGCCGTGGACAGCGCACCGGGCCTGGCGACTGCCCTGGTACGGGCGCTGGACGAGGCGGGGATGCTCGTGGACAACATCGAGGTCCGCCAGCCCTCGCTAGACGATGTCTTCTTCGCCCTTACCGGCGGTGCGGGCGAAGAAGAGCGCGAACGCGAGGGAGCGCGGGCATGACAACGGCAATCGCACAGCGGCCGCCTGAGGCGGCCGGGACCAGGCAGTTCACCCACAGCGCGTCCGAGCGGGTCAGGAACGTGGTGTCGATGACGCGCAGGAACCTGGTGCACATCTCCCGGGAGCCGATGCAACTCTCCGACGTGACGATCCAGCCCGTGCTGTTCACGATCTTGTTCATTTACATCTTCGGCGGCGCGATCCCGATCCCTCACGGTGGCAGCTACAAGGATTACGTCCTGGCCGGGCTGCTCGCGCTGAACCTGACCACGTCCACCATGGGCACGGCGGTGGGCCTGGCCACCGACTTGCACGAGGGGATCATCGACCGGTTCAGGACGCTGCCGATGTGGCGGCCCGCGGTGCTGGTCGGCCGGTCCCTGGCGGACTTGCTGACCGCCTGCCTGTGCGCGCTCGTCGTCGCCGTCACCGGACTGGCGGTCGGCTGGCGAACCAGCGCGGGCCCGCTGGCGGTCATCGCGGGATTCGCCCTCGTGCTGTTCTTCGCGTACTCGCTGTCGTGGGTTGCCGCCTGCGCCGGGCTCAACAGCAAGAGCCCGGAGTCAGCCGCCTCGTTCGGATTCATCGTGCTGTTCCCGCTCGCGTTCGTGTCCAACGCGCTGGTGCCGACCCAGCACATGCCCGGCTGGCTGCAGGCCTTCGCGGACTGGAACCCGGTCAGCGCGATGACCGCCGGAGCCCGCCAGCTCTGGGGCAATCCGAACCCGTCCGCGGCGATCAGCGCCTGGCCGATGCAACACCCCATCGAGGCGTCGCTGGCCTGGTCGGCGCTGATCCTCGCCGTGGCCGCGCCGCTCGCGTCCCGGTATTTCCGGCGCCGGACAACCGAGTAGCGATGAGCTGAGCCAGCCGCGGCTGCGCTAGGTTGAGGTAGTTTGCGCTGCCCCGGCGGAGGAGGGTCGACGTGAAGGCGCTCGTATTCCGGCACAGCCTCGCGCGCGAGGCGGCTTCGGCCATCGGCGGCCGCGTGGACCGGCGAGCGTTCGTCTCCCGCTTCGCGCCCGTCCGCGTCGAGGACATCGAGGAGCAGCCGCTTCCGGCCGGGGACTGGGTGCGCGTCCAGACGACCTTCTCGGGCCTGTGCGGCTCCGACGTGAAGCAGATCCTGCTGAACGGCTCACGCGACAACCCGCTCACCGCGCTGGTGTCCTTCCCGCACGTGCTCGGCCACGAGGTCGTCGGACGGCGCCTGGACACGGGCGAGCGGGTCGTGCTCAACCCGTGGCTGTCCTGTGTTCCCCGCGGCGTCGACCCGCCGTGCGCGGCCTGCCGTGACGGCCGCTACCCGTGGTGCCGCAACTTCCGTTCCGGCGGCCTGCCCGTCTCCATCCACCTCGGAAACTGCGCGGCGGCCGCCGGGGCGCACGCCGAGCGCTTCGCCGCGCACGTATCCCAGCTGTTCCCCATTCCCGGCGACATCTCCGACGAGGCGGCCGTGCTCGCCGACCCGGTCAGCGTCTCGCTGCGCTCCGTCCTGCTCGCGCCGCCCTCGTCCAGCGCCCGGCCCGTGCTCGTCTACGGCTCGGGCACGCTGGCGTTCGCGGTCATCGCGCTGCTGCGGCACCTGTACCCGGCCTGCGAGGTGTGGGCCGTCACGCGTCCCGGCGCCCGGGCCGCGCTCGCCACCCGCCTCGGTGCCCACGCCGTGCTGCCTACCGCGCCCGACGAGCTCGTCGCGCAGGTCGCGCGCCGCGTCGGCACCACGCCGCTCACGCCGTGGAGCAGGCGCGACTGGCTGCAGGACGGCCCCGCGGTCGTCTACGACACGATCGGCTCGCATCAGACCGTCGAGACGTCGCTGCGGCTGCTCACGACCGGCGGCACGCTCGTCATCTCCGGCGTGGAGCCGCCGAAGCGCTTCGAGTGGACCCCCCTGTATTTCAAGGAGCTGCACGTCGTCGGCTCGAACGGCTTCGGCGTCGAGCAGGTGCGCGGGGTGGCCAAGCATGCCATGGAGCACTACTTCGACTTCATTGGCGACGGCTTCGACCTGACGCCCGTCATCACGCACCGCTTCCCGCTCGTGCGCTGGGACGAGGCGGTGCTTGCGCTGAAGGACTCGCGGCGCACCGGCGCCGTCAAGGTGCTGCTCGAGCCCGCGTTACCGGGTCTCCGGGCCTGGCCGTTTTGCCTTTTTTAGTTCGGCTTACGTAATTGCTTCTGCTTACCGTCTGACGTGCCTAGACTTGCCGCGTGTCAGTTATTGCCGACCCCGGGGTCCGCGCTTTCCTGCGGGAGGGCACACGGACCGGCAAGCCCAGTCTGTACGCGGAACGCACGGAAGAGCCCAAGCGCAGCGGCGTTCCCGGCGAACTTGTGGTACGCCTGCGCCCAGCGAAGGTCGTTGCGGCCTTCGGCATGACGGGCTGACGTCGGTGATCGGCTTCGGCTGGCAGGCGCTGCCTCGCCGCGTGATCATCACGGGGATTCCGGCCGCGGTCGCGTCGGCGTCAGTTCTCGCGTCCGTCGGCTGCACCTCAACCTCCGGCCCGACCGGCCCGACCAGCCCGACCAGCCCGACCGGCGCGACCGGACCCGGCCCCGGGCTGCGGTTCTTCTCCACCCATCAGGCCGCCGTGGTCGAGGACGCGACCGCCCGGATAGCCCCAGGCCCCAAGGACGACCCGGCCGAGGCGGGCCATCCGGGTGCCCGGGAGGCCGGGGTGACCGGCTACATCGACTCGATGCTCGGCGCGCTGTCCGTGATCGAGAGGGACGGCACAGGCGCCGCAAGCGGCACAGGCGCTGCAAGCGGCACAGGCGCCGCAACCGCCACGAACGCCGCAACCGCCACGAACGCCGCAACCGGCGCAACCGCCGGGACTGGGACGCCGGTTCCGCTCATCTTCGCCGGTGGTCCGTGGAGCAACCGTCACACGTCCGGCCCCGACTTCATGGCGTCCTTCATCCCGCTTGACCCGGTCCGCGCCATCGCGTGGCGCGAGCGCCTCGCGGGCTGGCAGGAGCAGTACACCAGCGGCATCGCCGCCCTGGACAAGCTGGCGGGCGGTGACTTCACCACGGCCGCCCCGGCGGACCAGGACAAGATCCTGGCCAGGTCCGAGATGAGCACGTTCCTGTCCCTGCTGTTCGAGCACACGATCGAGGGCATGTACTCGGTCCCCGAATACGGCGGGAACCGCGGCCTCGTCGGCTGGAAGGACATCAGCTACCCCGGTGACAGTCAGCCAGCGGGCTACACCAGCGAGCAGGTCGAGCGCTCCGACGGCCGCGATCCGGTCGCCGACACCAGCATCGTGGCCGACGTGCTGAAGCTCCTTGGCGAACTGTGAGCGGCGCGGCGATGCGCAAGGCAGTCGTCATCGGCAGCGGCGCCGGCGGGTCGTTCGCCGCCATGGTGCTGGCGCAGGCCGGGTGGCAGGTCGTCGTGTTCGAGAAGGGCCCCAACTTCTTCACCAACCTGGCCGGCGAGGGGCCGATCGGGACGCTGTTCTCCAACGACGACCTCAAGATGAACGTGCGCTACTTCGCCGGGCCCGATCCGCTGGCGTTCCCGCGCGCCTGGCGGCCGGCCGGCACGGCCGCCGTCCAGTACACGGGCAGCGTCGATGATCTGCCCCAGCTCGTCGGCGGCGGGACGGTGCACTGGGACGCGAAGGTGCCGCGGTTCTGGGACATCGATTTCCAGCAGCTTTCCGCCCTCGGACCGGTTCCGGGCGCCGACGTGGCCGACTGGCCGTTCACCTACGCCGACATCGCGCCCTACTACGAGGAGGTAGAGAACCTCATCGGCGTGCAGGGCGACCTGGCGGCTACGCCCGACATCGTGCTCAAGCACGCGCCGCGCGGCCCGTACCCGATGCCGCCAGGCCCGCAGCAGCTCTCGTCGGTGACGATCGCCGCGGGCGCCGCCGCCGTCGGCATGCACCCGCATCCGTTCCCGATGGCGATCAACTCCCAGCCGTACAACGATCAGCACGCCTGCAACGACTGCGGTTTCTGCGCCAACTACGGGTGCCCGCTCGTGGCCAGGCCATCGGCGCTGATGCCGCTGCGCCTGGCCCTGCGCACCGGGCGGGTGACGCTGATCGCCGAGACGATGGTCACCAGGGTCCTGCTCGAAGGCTCCGGCGCGGCGCGGCAGGCGACCGGGGTGAACTGGGTGCGGATGACCTCCAGCGGGCCGGTGACCGGCACGGAGACCGCGGACGTGGTCATCATGGCCGCGTCCGCCATCGAAACCGTGCGGCTCGCGCTGCTGTCAGCGTTCCCGGACCAGAGCGGCAAGCTCGGCCGCAGGCTCATGCTGCACTCGTTCACCGACGGCACCGCGATTTTCACCGACGAGCGCATGCACGCCTACCGGGGCAGGTCGACGACCCAGTGCGCGGAGGACGCCGCCGACCCGGACTTCCCCGGCGCCCGGGCCTACGCGAAGGCGAACGGCCTGCCTTACATCCGCGGCGGGATCATGGAACTCGGCGGCAGCCAGGACCCGATCGCGGAGGGACAGGCCTACCAGACCCTGCTTGGCCTCATCCGCCCATCCAAGCCCTTCGGCACCGACCTGAAGCAGCTCATGCGCTCCTCGGTCCTGCGCGACCGGCTGGCCGGCTGCTCGTTCGTCGGCGACGAGCTGCCGTACCTTGACCATACGGTGACACTCGACTCGACGCTCAAGGACGTCTTCGGCCTGCCCGTGGCGCTGATCACCTGGAGCCTCGGGAAGTACGAGCAGGTGGCGCAGCAGTTCTACATTCCGATACTGAAGAAGATGATGACTGCCGCCGGCGCCGCGGTGGCGCTCGCGGTGCCGGACACGATCAACAGCGGCGGGGTGCCCACCGGGAGCCACATCATGGGCGGGATGATGATGGGCGCGGACCCGGCAACGAGCGTCACGGACCCCTACGGCCGCGTGCACGGCCTGGACAACGTCTACGTCGCCGACGGCTCCGTCTTCGTCTCCTCCGGCGCGCACAACCCGACGAACACGATCATGGCCGTTGCCCTGCGCAACATGCGGCACCTGGCCGGGACCCCCGCCTGAGCCAGGGTCCGCGGAACCCGTAGGCCAACCGGGCCGTGAACGTCTTGCAGTGCTCGCTGAACATCCAGATCGGTCGATGGGTTGCAAGTGTTTCAGTGCGCACACGCCCGAGGAGCATTCTGAGAAAAAATTATCTGAATAACAGCCAATTTTCGATCAAATTTACGTGATATTCCATAGATGACAAAAAATTTTCCTTTATCATCTGAGATCCGGTTTTTCGCACGCCTATGGTCCTTTGTTACGCAATACTTAAGAACTGCTAAAGCTCATGCCGGGGAGTCCACGCCGACGGCGGGACCAACCGCGGCGTGGCGGCGAATCCCGCAGTTTGGAGTCCAGATGAAGCTAATTGGTGCGGGCCTGCCCCGCACAGCAACCTTGACCCAGAAGGTCTGCCTGGAGATGATCGGGTTCGGCCCCTGCTATCACATGGTCACCGTCCTCAGCGATCTCAGCCTCGTGCCGCGGTGGATGGACGCGTTCGAGGGCAGGACCGACTGGAAGACCACCTTCGACGGCTTCCAGGCCACGGTGGACTGGCCAGGCGCCTTCTTCTACCGGGACCTGATGGACCTGTATCCCGACGCCAAGGTGCTGCTCAGCGTGCGTGATAGCGCGGCCTGGGCGCGCAGCATGCGGGACACGATCTGGGCAGTCCTCTACGGCGACTGCCTGATGCGCGACCTGTCCGGCGCCCGGACGCGGGTCGACCTTCCGTGGGCGAACTACATAGCGCTGATGAGCGCCATGTGGGACAAGAGCGGCCTGCTCGGCACGATCGAGGGCGGCTTCGACGAAGGCGCCCTGGCCAGTGCGATGGAGCGCTACAACGACGAGGTCCGCCGGTACGTACCCGCCGACAGGCTGCTCGTGTGGTCAGCGGGCGACGGCTGGGAGCCGTTGTGTGAGTTCCTCGATGTCCCGGTGCCTTCGGGTCCGGTCCCGCATGTCAACGACGCGTCGGCATTCGCTGACATGGTGAACGGGGCGGCGATCGGGTCTCTCGTGAAGTGGCGGGAAGAGCGTCAGGTGCAGGTCGCGGGCCGGTGAACTTCCTGGTTGGAGTGCTTCCACGCCGTGCTCAACCCAGCCGGCGACCGCCGGCGGCCAGGCTCGACTCGCGTCAGCGGTGGCTGCTCACCGTCTGCTGCGTCGCGCAGTTCATGGTGATCCTTGACCTGACCATCGTGAACGTCGCGCTGCCGTCGATGCAGGCCAGCCTGGGCTTTTCCGCGATCAACCTGCAGTGGGTGGTCATCGCCTACGCGATCGTGTTCGCGGGCTTCCTGATGCTTGGCGGCCGCGCGGCCGATCAGATCGGCCAGCGCAAGACGCTGACGTTCGCGCTTGTCCTGTTTGCGCTCACGTCGGCGATCGGCGGTGCCGCGGTCAGCCAGCAGATGCTCGTAGGCGCCCGCGTCGTCCAGGGCCTGAGCGGCGCGCTGATGGCGGCCGGGTCGCTGGCGGCGATCACCTCCTCGTTCCAGCCCGGGCCCGCCCGGCATAGGGCTATCGGCCTCTGGGGCGCCATGAACGGGGCGGGCGGCGCGGCCGGCGCATTTTTCGGCGGGATCATCACAGAGGAACTCGGCTGGCGCTGGGTGCTGTTGATCAACCCGCCGATCGGGATCGCGGCCGCCGCGATCTGCTGGGTCGTGATCACCGATCGGCCCACCAAGCGGGGCGCACGGTTCGACCTGCCCGGCGCGCTCACGCTGACCTGCGGGCTGATGGCAATCGCTTACGGGATCGTCAACGCCAGTTCCTACGGCCTGATGACCGCGCGGGCGCTGGTGCCGCTCATCGTCGGGATCGTGCTGAACATCCTGTTCCCGCTGGTCGAGAAGCACGCGGCGGATCCCCTGGTGCCGTTCAATGCGATCACGAGACCGCTGCGTTCGGCTAACATCGTCGTGCTGCTGTTCAGCACTGCGTTGTTCCCGATGTGGTATGTGAGCTCGCTTTACCTGCAGCAGGTGATCGGGCTCTCGCCGCTCGACGCCGGGCTCGCGTTCTTCCCGATGGCTCTGACGATCATGGCCACGGCGTCGCAGGCGGGCCGGCTGGTAGGCAAGTTCGGCGTCCGTGCGGTGCTTGGCGCCGGGCTGTGCATGCTGATGACCGGGCTGCTCCTGCTGGGCAGGATCACGCCTAACGGCAACGCGGCGGAAGCCGTGGTCCTGCCGGGGCTGCTGGTCGCGGCGGGGATCGGCCTTTCGATCGTCCCGTCCACGATCGCGGCGACCCAGTTCGTGGGCCACCAGCAGGCCGGCCTGGCCGCCGGCCTGGTGAACACCTCGCGCCAGATCGGCGGCGGGCTCGGGCTAGCGTTGCTCGCCTCGATCGCCACCTGGTATTCCACCCGCATGATCGGCGAGAACGCGACCGTGCCGACCGCGCTCACGGAAGGTTTCCGGCTGGCGTACCTGATCGCGGCGGGCTTCACGTTCCTGGCCGCGGTGTGCACGTTCTGGCTGCTCCCGGCGGGCGCGCCGGGGACGCCGGCCCGGGTCCGGCTGCGGCTGCCTGCCGTCGTGGTTACCGTGGTGGCGGTCTTCGCCGCGCTCGACTTCGTGTACGCGGACCATCCGGCGCCTCCTATCGGCGCTTATACCACCGCGAACACGTACAGCTACGTGTCAGCGCCCGATCTGCACCCGCCCGTCATCAAGGCGGACGGGCCCGTTGACCAGTCGGCGCTAGCACCCGGTTACCTCCTGCTCGCCAACTTCTACGACATCAGCACGCCGCCGATGGACGGCCAGAGCGGGCCGCTCATCCTGAACAACAACTTGCAGCCGGTGTGGTTCCAGCCGGTCCCCAAGAACGTCGTCGCGTCCGACCTCAGCGAACAGACCTACGAGGGCAAGCCCGTCCTGTCCTGGTGGCAGGGGGTCATCACGTCCACCGGCGCCACCCAGTCCGGAGAGTATGTCGTCGTCAACGACCACTACCAGACCGTGGCCACGCTGCGGGGCGCGGACGGCTGGGTGCCCACGCTGCACTCGCTGGTGATCGTCGGCCAGGACGCGTGGGTGACCGCGAACAAGAACCTGCCCACGAACCTGGCCTCCTACGGCGGTTCGGTGGACGGGGCCATCACGGATTCGGCGGTGCAAGAGTATGACCTGCGGACCGGCAAGTTGCTGTATACGTGGGACGCGCTCAAGCACATCCCGTTCGGCGACAGCTACGCGAATCCGCCGACCAACGGGTATCCGTGGGACGTCTACCACGTCAACTCGATCCAGGTGGTTGGTCCGCACACGCTGCTGGTCTCCATGCGGAACACCTGGGCGGTGTACCTGATCGACACCACGACAGGGAAGATCCAGTGGCAACTCGGCGGCAAGCACTCAAGCTTCACGTTCGGGTCAGGCGCTTCCTTCGAATGGCAGCACGACGCGACGCTGACCGGCGGTTCGACGCTCACGCTGTTCGACGACAACTGCTGCCAGATCAGCGGCGCGGGCACCTATCTCGCCCCGAACGGCCCGTCCCGTGCGCTTACGCTGCGGCTGAATCAGGCCAGCCACACGGCCAGCCTGGCCAGCGCGTACGAGCACGGAGGAGTATCGGCCGCCTACATGGGCAGCACGCAGGTCCTGCCGAACGGCAACACGCTTGTCGGCTGGGGTGCGGAGCCCTACATCTCCGAGTACAGCAAGTCAGGAAAGCTGCTGCTCGACGCCACTTTGCCCGGGCCAGACCTGAGCTACCGGGCGATACAGGTCAGCCACTGGACCGGGCTGCCGCTCACCGCACCCAGCGGCGCCGCCAGATCGGGCAGCGGCGGGACCGTCGTCTACGCGAGCTGGAACGGCGCCACCACTGTCACGTCCTGGCGGGTGCTCGCGGGCTCGGATCCCGGAAACCTGGCCGTCGTCGCGACCAAGGCCAAGTCCGGCTTCGAGACCGCCATCCCGGTGGGGACGGGCTCCGTCTTCGAGGTTCAGGCACTGGATGCCGGTGGCCAGGTAATCGGAACCTCTACGGTCTTCCGGAGTCAGGGGTGACCTCGGTGACAGAACGATCTCTTCAGAGGGGAACACGTTGAACAGGGGAGTCGTCCTTTGCAGGTCGGCGGTATCCGGATACCGCCTGCTGCTGCTCGTGCTGGCGCTGGCGCTCATTACAAGCCTCGTCGCCGGATGCGGTCCGAACAGCTCAAGCAGCAACAGCCCGAGCCCGAAACCGTCCCAGTCGACAACCAGCGTTGGCTACTAGCGGCCAGCGGGGCGCGGCCTCGTTCGGGTCCGCCGACCACTGCCGCCCCGCGGACCGGTAGGACGACCTTGGCCCGCGCTGGCCCGCAGTGATAATGCATGCCGCCTGGTCTTCGGCTCAGCCGAGCTTCCTGGTTTTCGGCTCAGCCGAGCTTCGCGACCTTCGACGCGCCGAGCTGCTTGCCTGACGCGTCGTACGCAGCCACCGCGAAATACGGTCCTCTGCTGTCCGCGACGATCATGGTCTCGAAACCGTTGCGCGGCTGCGTCGCCACCGCGCCCAGGCCCGACGGGTGCTTGCCGGCGAGCACCTGCCAGGTCGCCACCTCGGTCCCCCCGTTCCAGCTCACGTACACTGCGGTGCCCTGTGCCGGGTTGGCCTGCAGTGCTACCGCAGGCTTGTCCGTGGGGTAGCCGACCCAGCCCGCGGTGAACGCGCGGTACGACTGATCACCGTTGGGGAGCTGCCCGTTCATGGTCACCGAGCCGTCGGCGTCGAACTCGGTGTAATACGGCTGGGCGCCCCAGCCGACGAACGCCCGGCCGCCGGGCAGCAGCTGCATGCTGCCCTGGTTGTCGGCCAGCAGCCTGGCCGGGCTGGTGAACGCCTGCTGCAGCGTCGCGGTCATGTTCGTGAGGTCGAGCTTCACGATCATGCCGCGGGACTGCGGCTGCATCTGCGGGGATGCCCCGTTGTCGAAGATCGTGATCACGCCGGTGCCAACCGAGCGGACGTGGTGCTGGTAGTAGAAACTCGCGCCGGGCCCCACCGTGAAGCTGGAACTCTTCCCGCCGAGGCGCCACTTGACCTGGCCGTCCCGCCGGCCGATCTTGTAGATCGTCGAGGTGTTGCGGCCAGAGACGAGCAGGTCGCCGTCCCAGGCCACGCCGATCGAGTTGATGTGGAAGTAGTCGTACGGGCTGCCGGGGGTCCCGGTCTGCCCGATGGGCACCATCGACTCGGTGAGCGGCACGTGGTCCAGGCTGTTCCACTCGAAGATCACGTCGCCAGTCGCGATGTCGATCTCCTGGACAACGCCCGCCGCTACTACCCCGTGCTTGCCGCCCACTGAGGTCAGGTCGGCCTTCTGTTCGTTGTACGCGTCGACCAGCGCGGTGCCCTGGCTGGTGAGGTTGAACTCGTGCATGTCGGCCATGAGGCCGTTGCCGCACTTGACCTCGGCGATCTGGGTGTAGGTCGAGTCGGCGATGTAGCAGTTGCCTTGCCCGTACGTTGCGCCCGTCTCGCCGTGCCACCAGGTGAGCACGGGCTTGCCCTTGTAGGTCTGAACGTTGAAGTCGAGGACCTGGTCCTGCTCGATGGGATTGAACCAGGCGATGTCCCCGCCTCGCTCGGCGATGAGCAGCCCGCGCTGGCCGACCAGCGTCTGTGCCGCGTACGGCTTGTTGGCCAGGAAGACGTACGGCGGCACGCCGGCGGGCGCGCTCACCACGTCGACCGAGAGAACGGGCGGCTGCAGGTCGGGCCTGCTCAAGAACGAGTGCACGTTTCCCGTGGTCGTCACCGTTGGGGCTGGCGTCGCGGCCTTGCCCGCCGATTCCACGGTGAGCCGGTCCTCATCCCTGCCCCACTTGTACCCGGCGAGACCGGCGCCGGCCAGCGCGGCAAGCCCAACCACGGCGCCGCCGGCCAGGATATTCCTGCGCGACATGCCGTCCGGCGGTTGGGGGGCGGCCGGTGCCTTCTTGCTGGTCAAGTTTCCCTGCGCCACCGCAGTCTCCTTAGTCCCACTATGTCGCGGGAGCGGGATGTCCATAAGGTGATCTGCATAAGGTATACGACGAATTAGTGTTTACTTAAGATTTTGAGCGAACTCTAAAGAAACTCAATGCTCTTTCGAGTCGTCTACGCGTTCGAGATCAGCTACCTTAGCTGGGTCGTTTTAACTCTACTGCGGAGCACGGGCAACGGCTGAGCCCGCGCCGCAGGTCGAACTGTGATTCACGCCGCGAACGCCGTGAACGCGGTGAACGCCGTGAACGCCCGCCACCTGTCAGGCAGCGTACTCCGCGTCCCCGACGAACGCGTCCCACAGTCCCGCGTACACGCCGCCAGCCTCGAGCAGCTCGTCGTGCGTGCCGATCTCGGCGACCCGCCCGTGGTCGAGCACCACGATGCGGTCAGCCCGCGCCGCCGTGGTCAGCCGGTGCGCGACGACGATCGTCGTCCGCGACGAGGTCAGCTGCCGGGTGGCCGCGGTCACCGCGGCCTCCGACGCCAGGTCCAGAGCCGCCGTCGCCTCGTCGAGCAGCAGGATGTCCGGGTCGGCGAACTGCGCCCGCGCCAGCGCGATGAGCTGCCGCTGCCCGGCCGACAGGCTCCGCCCGCGCTCGCCGACCTCGTGGTCGTATCCGCCGGGCAGCCGCATGATCATCTCGTCCGCGCCCACCGCCCGCGCCGCCGCGATCACCTCGTCCCGCGAGGCGGACGGGCGCGCGTACCCGATCGCCTCCGCGACCGTGCCGCTGAACAGGTAGGACTCCTGCGGCACCACGCCGAGCCTGCGACGGTAGGCGGTCAGGTCGTAGCGCCGCACGTCCACCCCGTCCACGAGGACGGCGCCGCCTGTGACGTCGTAGAACCGGGCGATCAGCTTCACGATCGTGGACTTGCCCGCCCCGGTCTGCCCGACCAGCGCCACGGTCTCCCCTGGCGTGATGGTGAACGACACCCCGGCGATCGCCTCGGCGGCCGGAGCCTCCTGCGTCGCGTAGGCACCATCCGTCCCGTCGTTGTCGTACACCGCGTCCGCTCCGTACAGGGCAGACCCGGTGCGGTAGGCGAACCGCACGTCCCGCAGCTCGATCAGCCCCGCCAGTCCCGCGGCGGGCACAGGCACCGGACCGGCGGCCTCGGGCACCGACGTCCGCAGCCGCAGCAGGTCCTTGATCCGCGCCGCGCCGACCGCCGCCTGCTGGTACCCGTCGAACACCTGGGACAGCTGCTGGACCGGCGCGAACACCATGTCGATGTAGAGCAGGTAGGCGATCAGCGCGCCCGCCGTCAGCACGCCGGACCTGACCTCGCCGACCGCCAGGACGAGGACGAGGGCGGACGCCACGGTCGACAGGGTCTGCACGAACGGGAAGTACAGCGCGATGTACCGCTGGGCCCGCAACCGGGAGACCCGGTACGCGTCGCTGCGCCCGGCGAACCGCGCCCGGTTCTGCTCCTCGCGCCGGAAGGCCTGGGTGGTCCGCAGCCCGGCCACGTTCTCCGCGAGGTCGGCGTTGACCACGCTGACCCGCTCGCGCGCCTCCGTGTACGCCTGCGACGACTTCTTGCGGAAGATCACGGTCGCCGCGATCAGGAACGGCATGATCGCCAGCACGAACAGGCCAAGCCGCAGGTTGATCACGAGCAGCGCGGCGAGCACGCCGAAGAACGTGAGCACCGAGCTGACCATCGTGACCAGCCCGGTCTGCAGGAACGTGGACAGCGCGTCCACGTCGGTGGTCATCCTGGTCATGATGCGCCCGGACAGCTCACGCTCGTAGAAGTCCAGGCCGAGCCGCTGCAGCTGCGCGAAGATCTTCACCCGCAGCGTGAACAGCAGCCGCTCGCCGTTGCGCCCGACCACCATGGTCTCGGCGATGTTCACCAGCCAGTCGCCGAACACGATCGCCAGCCCGATCAGCGCCATGAGGACGACGAACCCGAAGGCCCGCGCCTCGACCCCCTGGTCGATCCCGCCGCGCACGAGGGCGGGAAGCGCGAGGCTGGCGGCGGCGTCCAGGCCGTCGAGCACGAGCCCGGCGATCAGCGCGACCGCGATCGGCCGCAACAGCTTGCGCAGCGTGAAGTGCCGGTCGGCGGCGCGCGCCCGCGCCACGTCCACCTTCGGCGCGTCCTTCACCGGCGGCAGCGCCGCGACCTTGGCCAGCAGCTCGGGGCTCGGCGGGACGCTGCCGATCATGCCGTCAAGCCGCGCGTTGCCGCGGGCGGCTCCCCGCCCCCGCGCACCGCCGCGCCCGATCCCCGCGCCGGCGGAAGTTGCAAGCGCCCGCGCCGTGTCGGTTCTTGAATCCTCATATCCCGAACGAGCCGTGGCGGCTGCGCCATCCCCAGCCAGCGCGCGGCCGGCGGCACTCGCGGTGACGAGGTCTGCGGCGGCGTACTGCCCGCCGAACTCCCCGCTGGCCGCCGCGGGGAGGTCGCCCGCGTCGGTGCCCTCGGCGTCGTCGCCTGGCCCGGAGATCAGCAGCCGGAACAGTTCGGATCGCGCGGCGAGTTCCTCGCGCGTGCCCACGTCGCGGACCCGCCCGTCGGCGGTGAGCACCGCGATCCGGTCGGCCAGGTTCAGCGTCGACTTGCGGTGCGCGATCAGCAGGGTCGTCCGGCCCGCCATGACGCGGTGCAGGGTCGCGTGGATCTCCGCCTCGATCCGCGGGTCGACCGCCGACGTGGCGTCGTCGAGCAGCAGCAGCCGGGGGTTGGTGATCAGCGCGCGCGCCAGCGCGACCCGCTGCCGCTGGCCGCCGGACAGCGTCAGTCCCTGCTCGCCGATCACCGTGTCGTATCCGTCGGGCAGCTCGCGGATGAAGTCGTCGGCTTCTGCCGCCTTCGCGGCGGCCACGACCTGCTCCAGCGTGGCGTCCGACCGCCCGTAGGCGATGTTGGCGCGGACGCTGTCGGAGAACAGGAAGCTGTCTTCCATGACCAGGCCGATGGCGGCCCGCAGCGACTGCTGCGTCACGTCGCGCACGTCGTAACCGCCGATGCGCACGGCGCCGCCGCGCACGTCGTAGAAGCGGGGGAGCAGCAGCGACAGCGTGGACTTCCCTGACCCCGAGGGGCCGATGACCGCGACGGTCTCGCCGGGCCTGACCTCAAGCGTCAGCCCGCGCAGGACCGGCTGCGACGGCACGTACCCGAACTTCACGTCGTCGAACACGATCCCGTTCGCGTCCGCCGGCAGGTCGATCGCGTCGGGCTTGTCGCTGATCGCCGGGCGGGAGTCGATCACCTCGAACACCCGGATGACGCTGGCGCGGGCCTCCTGGCCGATCGTCACCAGGTTCGTGAGCACCCGCACCGGCCCGGCGAGCTGAGCCAGGTAGCTCGAAAACGCGAGGAACGTGCCGAGCGTGACCTGGCCGTGGATCGCCAGCCAGCCGCCGAAGGCGAGCACGCCCACCAGCCCGAGCGACGGGATCGCGGTGAGCGCGGGGTTGTACCGCGCGGTGTACCTGATCATCCGCAGCCGGGAGCCGTACAGGTCCTCGCTGGCGGCCTCCATCCGCCGCATCTCCTGCTCTTCCTGGCCGAACCCCTTGACGACCCGGACGCCGCCGATCGCCTCGTCGACGATCCCGGCGACCTCGCCGACCTGCTGCTGCGCGTGCCAGCTCGCCGGGAAGAGCTTCTTGCGCGCCGCCGTCGAAATCAGCCAGAGCGCCGGGGCCACCGCGACCGCGACCAGCGCCAGCGGCGGGGACAGGATGATCATGATGACGAGCGAGAAGACGAACAGGAGCACGCTGCCCAGGGTCAGCGGCATCCACTGCAGCAGGCCCTGCACCATGTTGAGGTCGGAGATCGACCGGCCGACGAGCTGGCCGGTGTGGATCTCGTCCTGCCGCGCGCCGTCCAGCCGGGACAGCGAGTCGAACAGCTCGGTCCGCATGGCGTGCTGCGCGTCGAGCGCCATCTTCCCGCCGCGGAACCGCCGCATGTAGATGCCGGCGAAGTTGGCCGCCGCGGCGATCAGCAGCCCGATCGCCAGCGGCCAGACCGACTCCTTGTGCGTGACGATGACGTTGTCGATGATCGCCCGCTGCAGCAGCGGGATGGCCAGCGTGGCGGCCACGTAGAGCAGTGCCCCTGCCACCGCGATGATCACGTCGCGCCGGTACCGCCAGCAGTACCCTGCCAGCCTCCTGAGCCAGCGAGCCTCGCTGCTGCGCTGGCCGTCCTTGCTGTCTTTTTTCTTCATCCGTCCCCGAGTGAGAGCCGCTCCGCTGGACCACGACCGCTAACACGCCAAGACTTCCAACGCCCCGTGCTAGAAGTTTCATTTCCGAAACTAACGGTTTTTCTGCCGCCCGGCTACCGCCGGCGCGCCCTGGTTCCTGCCTGCGCCCGTCCATCGATGTCAGCAGCCGGGCACCAGGGCTTTGTTCCCACCGTCCCGATGTCGCAGCCGCACACTAACACCGCCCGCCGACATTCCGCCTTGGCGAGGAACCCGGTAGCTTGCCCGGCATGACTAACGCGCACGAAGTGGTCGCGGCCTACTGGGCCGCGGCAGAGGCAAGGGACTGGAACGCGTTCGGCGCGCTGCTCGCCGACGACGTGATCTACCGCGGCCCCCAGGCCAGGGAGCAGGTCCGCGGCCGGGAGGCCTACCTCCGGTTCAACGTGGAGGGCTTCGCCTACGACTGGCACCTCACGGTGCGGCAGATCGTCGGCGAAGGCCGGCACGCAGCCAGCTGGGTCGAGTTCACCGGGCGGGAGGGCACACAGCCCGGCCTGTGCTTCTTCGAGCTCGCCGCCGACGGCGCCATCGCGGCGATCACCGACTTCTGGCCCGAGCCGTACGAGCTTCCGGCAAGCCGCGCTCACCTGGTCGAACGTTACTGACCCTGCGGCGCTCCCGGCGATCCGTTCGCTTACCGCCTATTCCGCGGAAAGCGCCCGGGCCATGTCGCTGGCGAGCCCGGGGTTGTGGTACGGGCCAGGTGCGCGCAGGGCGGCCATGACCTGGGCTTGCGTGACCGGATCCTTGTCCTGGCTCATCTTGATCTTGCAGACGAATCGCGTGATCGGCAGGCGGATGCCGACCGTGCCGCGGGCGACCGGCCGGCCCCAGTCGGTGTCGAGCAGCATCGGCTTGTCGACATGTCGCTCGAAGTGCGCGACAAGCCGGGCGAGCACGGCAAGGTTCTCCTCCTCGCCGAGGAGCTGCGGCACGCCGTAACAGTGCGCCACGCTGAAATTCCAGGTCGGCGCGCGGATCGCGCCCGGCGCGTACCAGCTCGGCGAGATATAGCCATGGCGTCCCTGGACGATCAGCATGACCTCGCTGTCCCCGAACCCGTGGATCTTATCGTCGGGGCGGCCGACGTGGGTCAGCACGGTCAGCCCCGCGGCCTCCTCATCAAGCAGCACCGGGTAGTGCGAGGCGACCAGCTGGCCGTCGTTGCCGCTCACCAAGATCCCCCACGGGTAGTCCCTGATGAGCTGGCGGACCACCTCCGGGTCCTCGCTTGCGTGCTTGGGGTTGGGGCGCATAGCCGCGATTCTGTCAGGCACGCCGGCCCGCCCGCCATTGCCGGCGCCCGCGCCCAGTCCCGCCCGCGCCCAGTCCCGCCCGCGCCCGCGCGCCGCTTTTTTGGCGCTGTGGGCCCCGCCACCAATAGGCTTGGCGTTGGGGGCCCCACCGCCAGCTCCGTCCGCCGTTGCTTGACCCTCCTCGCGGTGGCACGAGCGGTAAATCAGTCGACCTTCAGCCTGGCCGCGCCTACGGTGGCAGTTGGCTGGCCGACCTGGCGGTAAGGGCCAGAGGCCGGTCGTCCCGCGAGGGTTCGAGAAGCGTCAGGAAGTAGACCCGGCTTGGCCGCCAGCCCTAGTCCGCTGGCGGCAGATCCGGACGCGGGTCGCTCGGCACCAGGGCCTGGCAGGGCGCGCCTGGCGTAGGAGCGGCGGGACAGCGGGAGGGCCGGCGTGACGCACCGGAAAGACAAGGCCGAAGAGCAGGCCATTGCGCTGCTGCAGCGCGTGGTGGCCATGTCAGAAGCTGACCGGGACGCTCTGCCCGGCTCGGCGGTCAAGCACGTGAAGCTCGCTATCGCGATCATGCGCAAGCGGCGTCGGCAGGAAGCCCCAGAGGCCTAGGTACTGGCAGCGGTGCGTCCGGGGCATTGCCGTCACCCGCGTCGTTTGGGAGGGGACCGGCTAATCTGATGGCGGTGACGGTTGAGCTGGCCCTGCTGTCGCAGGTTAGTTATGGCAGCCTGGAGATCACCGGCCCCCGGCTGCAAAACCTGCTTGCGCTCCTGGCCGAGGATCCGCACGCGGGGTGCAGCACTTCCCGGCTGGTGGACGCGCTGTGGCCGGACGAGCGACCCGAGCACCCGTTGAAGGCGCTCCAGGTCGTTGTGTCACGGGCCCGGGCCCGCCTCGGCGCCGGTGTCATCGTGAGCACGCCGGGTGGATACCGCCTCTCGTTGGGTGACGACCAGATCGATGCCTCCGCGATACTGGTCAGCGCGGACGAGAGTGAGAAGCGGTCCCGGGCCGGGGATCACCTCGGGGCGCTCGGACATGCCGAGGCCGGGCTCGCGCTGTGCGACGGCGCCGCGGACTGGGAGGCCGGGGACGGCCAGCCGCTGTCGGTCCTGCGTGCGGCCCGGGTTCCTGCCTACCGGTCGCTGCTGCGGGCCCGCGCGCTGGCGCTGTCACGTCTGGGGCGGCGGGCCGAGGCGGCAGCACCGCTGCGCGAGCTGACCTTGCGGTCCCCGCGGGACGAGGAAGTCCTGGCCGAACTGCTGCGGTGCGAGGCGGCGACGGCGGGGCCCGCGGCCGCGCTCGCCAGATACGCCGATTACCGGCGGCGGCTGCGCGACGAGCTCGGCAGCGACCCGGGTGCCGCGCTGCAGGGTGTGCACCAGGAGCTGCTGCAGGCCGGCGTGCCCGTGATCCGCCGCGGTGTCCGGCACGAGCCCAACCCGCTGCTCGGCCGGGACCACGACATCGCCGCCGTGGCCGGCCTGCTGCGCGGGTCCCGGGTCACGTCGATCGTTGGTACCGGCGGCCTGGGCAAGACCCGGCTGGCGCACGCGGTCAGCAGCCAGGCAGAGCAGCGCGTCGTGCACGTCGTCGAGCTCGCTGGCGTCGCCGCCGATGGCGATGTCACGGCCGAGGTGGCGTCCGCCCTTGGCGTCGGCGAGGAAGGCGGCAGCCCGGTCAGCCGCGCCGGCGCACCGCCGCAGCGACCCGCCGGGATCGTGGCCGCCCTGGGTCCGGGTCCTGCGCTGCTGGTGCTGGACAACTGCGAGCACGTGGTGCAGGGCGCCGCGGACCTGGTGCGGGTCCTGGTGGCGCTGAGCAAGGACCTGCGCGTGCTTACCACAAGCCGCGCTCCGCTTGGTCTGTCGTCGGAATCGGTGTACCTGCTGCCCGAGCTGGACCTGGCCACCACGGCCGAGCTTTTCGAGCAGCGGGCACGGGCGGCCCGGCCCGACGCTGACCTGCCCGCGTCGGCCGTGCGGGAGCTGTGCGGCCGCCTGGACGGGCTGCCGCTCGCCGCGGAACTGGCCGCCGCACGGGTCCGGGTCATGTCGGTGGCCGAGATTGCCAGCCGCCTCGACGACAGGTTCGCCGTGCTGCGCGGGGGCGCGAGCGACGCGCCGCAACGACACCGGACGCTGCACGCCGTCATCGACTGGAGCTGGAACCTCCTCGACCCGGCCGGGCAGGCAGCTATGCGCGCCCTGTCGGTGTTCCCCGGCGGCTTCACCGCCGGCGCCGCCAGGCACCTGCTCGGCGACAGCATCCTGCCGGTCCTTGAGCCGCTCGCCGGTCAGTCGCTGCTCAAGGTCGTCGACACCGCCTCGGGCACCCGCTACCGCATGCTGGAAACCGTCCGGGAGTTCGCCGCGGCGCGCCGGGAGGACGCGGGCGAGACCGATCGCGTCACCGGCCGGTTCCTGGACTGGGCCCGCGGCTTCGGCGTCGCGCACCACGGCTCGGTGCTCGCCCGCGACGACCTCGCTGCTTTTGAGCTGGTCAGGAGTGAGCAGGACAACCTGGTCCAGGCCTTGCGGCACGGGCTCGACCGCAGGGACGCGGGAACGGTCGCTGCGGTGTCGGCGGTGCTGGGCGCGCTGTGGGTGGCCGAGTCGAGCTTCGGCCGCCTGACTGCCCTGGCCGGGGACACGGCCCGGATTCTGCCGCCGTTCCGGCCCGAACCCGCCCTCGTCGAGGCAACCCGGACCAGCCTGGTCCTGGGCGCGATGAGCGGGTTGCTGCTGCGGGGGCCAAGCCCGGCGCGGTTCCTGGTGGGCCTGCGGCGGCTGCCGCCCGCTCCGCCGGACACCTTCGCGCGGGCCGCGCAGGCCGTGCTGAACGCGCTGCATGGGCCGCCCGAGGCGGACCTCGCAGCCATGCAGGCGCTGGCCGATAGCGACCAGCCGCTGATCGCGGGCATGGCCAGCTACGTGGCCAGCTACATGTGGGAGGAGGCGGGCGACCTGGACGGCGCGCTTGCGGCGGCGCGGCGGTCGCTCGCCGCCGTCGAGCGCCGTGGCAGTGCGTGGCTCCGGACCGCCGCGCATGCCCGGATCGGCGAACTGTGCCTCCAAGCTGACGAGGCCGGTTCGTGCGACGAGGCGCTGCATCACCTGACCGCGGCGCTGTCGGTGCTCGAGGCGTTCGGGGCGTGGTCCACCGCGGACCGGGTGCGCGAGGCAATCGTGGCAGCCAACCTGCAGCTGGGCGCCTACGACGAGGCGGAACGCGAGCTGAAGCTGACAACGCCGCACGGCGCGGACGAGCCCTGGGATATGCCGATGTTCGACACCGTGATGCGCGCCGAGATAGCGCTCGGCCGCGGCGACGTCGATACCGGCCTGCACCTGTGGCGCACTGCCGCGGCGGCATTGCGGGACACGCAGCGCCCCGGACCCGGCGGGCACCTGTCCCGCCAGGATCCCTGGGCACTGCAGATTCAGGCCACCACCGTGGTCGTCCACGCGTACCACGGCCGGCTCGCCCTGGTCGCGGAGATCACCGGGGCGCTGCCCGCCGCGCTGTCAGCGCTGACCACGGACCCGGGGCCGCCGTCTGGAACGCTGGCCGCCTCCGATGGCCTCGCCGTCTGCGGCTCACTGCTGCTGGCCCTGGCAATGACCGACATCGACCAGGGCCAGCGCGCGGCGGACGCCGGCTTGGCGAAGTCGGGAGCCAGGATGATCGCGCTGGCCGAGCGCTTCGGCCTCAAGAACGGGCTCCAGCCGGCCATGTCCGCCGCGCGCGCCCGGCAGGCTGCACAAGACGCCGACGGGCCGGCCTACGCCGGCGCCGTGTCGTCGTACGCGGGCCTGGACCCGCAACGCCTGCGCGCCGCCGCCCGCGCCGCGCTTGCGGCGCGGGCGGCGGTCGGCGGTTGAGTTCCCCCCGGAACAGGACCCGCGCCCGGCACATCGCTATGCGATCTTGCGGTGGTAGGTGACGATGGCGAGCGCGTACGCGACGACGAGGATGCCGAGGCACCAGGCGAGGCCGGTCCAGATGCTGGTGCCGGCCGGCTGCTGAGCGAGCAGGTCGCGGACCGTGTTGACGATGGAGGTCACGGGCTGGTTGTCGGCGAAGGCGCGTACCGGCCCGGGCATGGTGCTTGTGGGCACGAATGCCGAGCTGATGAACGGCAGGAAGATGAGCGGGTAGGAGAACGCGCCCGCGCCGTCCACGGACTTAGCGGACAGGCCGGGGATGACGGCGATCCACGTCAGCGCCAGGGTGAACAGGAACAGGATGCCGGCGACCGCGAGCCACGCCAGCGCTCCCGCCCCCGAGCGGAAGCCCATGGCGACAGCGACGAGCACGACGACCACGAGCGAGATCAGGTTGGCGGCCAGCGAGGTCAGCACGTGCGACCACAGCGCGGACGACCGGGCGATCGGCATGGATTGGAACCGCTGGAAGATGCCGCCCTGCATGTCCGTGAAGAGCCGGAGCGCGGTGTAGGAGATGCCTGAGGCGATCGTGATAAGCAGGATCCCGGGCAGCAGGTAGGTCACATACGCTTGCGGCCCGTGTTTGATGGCGCCGCCGAACACGTAGACGAACAGCAGCAGCAAGGCGATCGGCATGACGGCGGTCGTGATGATCGTGTCCGGGCTGCGCGCGATGTGGCGCATGGACCGTCCAAGCAGGACGGCGGTGTCGCCGAAGAAATGCGTGTTCATCGTTGTTCCCTAGCCTCCTGTGCGGCCGACGCCGGCCCCGCTGTCGCTGCCGCCGTTACGGCCGTCGCCGGTGATGGCGAGGAAGATGTCCTCAAGCGTCGGCTGTTTCTCGACGTACTCGACCTTGGCAGGAGGGAAGAGCTGCTTCAGTTCGGTGAGAGTGCCGTTGGCGATGATCCGACCCTGGTGCAGGATCGCGATCCGGTCGGCAAGGTGTTCGGCCTCGTCCAGGTACTGCGTGGTGAGCAGCACCGTCGCACCGCGCCCGGCGAGTTCCCTGACGGCCTGCCACACCTCAAGGCGCGCCTGGGGATCGAGCCCGGTCGTCGGCTCGTCCAGGAACACCACCGGCGGGTTCCCGGTGAGGCTCATCGCGACGTCCAGGCGGCGGCGCATGCCCCCGGAATACGTCGACACCCGTCGCTGCGCAGCGTCGGTGAGCTGGAAGCGGGCCAGCAGGCCATCCGCGATCTGGCCGGCGCCCTTCAGGTGCCGCAGCCGCGCCGCGAGCACCAGGTTCTCCCGCCCGGTGAGGATCTCGTCCACCGCCGTGAACTGCCCGGTGAGGCTGATGGACTCCCGCACCTGCGCACCCTGCGTGGCGACGTCGAAGCCGTTGACAGTGGCCGTCCCCGCGTCGGGCTTGAGCAGCGTCGACAGGATATTCACGACCGTGGTTTTGCCCGCGCCGTTGGAGCCGAGCAGGGCGAAGATACTGCCCCGCGCCACGTCGAAGTCGACGCCGCGCAGCGCGCGCAGCTTTTTGTATGACTTCTCCAGGCCCTGTACGTGGATCGCCTGGGCCGGTTGTGCTGTCATCGGTTGTGCCGCCATCAGGATGCCCTTCACTTCCGGTGCGGCCTGGCGGCCACGACCACGTCGAAGGTGCACGCACCGGGATTCACCCCGGTTTCACGGCGGTTTCACTCGCTGGCGCGGGTGCTCGGCCAGCCCAGTTACCCGCCTTCGCCTAAGCGGGCTGGCGCTGTCGCGTCACCCGCGGGGCTGAGTGGTGCGCTGGAGGACGGCCGCGATGTCGTCGACAGTGTCGAGTTGCCCGGCGGCGACGCTCATCACCAGGTAGTAGGCCTCGTCGTTGGTCATGGTTAGCCGGCGGCCGTTGAGGCCGTAGAAGGCGATGACGGCGGCCAGGGCGAGCCGCTTGTTGCCGTCGATGAGCGCGTGGTTGCGGGCGATGGAATGCAGCAGGGCGGCGGCCTTGGCGTCCAGGTCCGGGTAGGCGTCCTTGCCGAACGCGGTCGCCCGGGGGCGGGCCAGCGCCGCTTCCAGCAGCCCGTAGTCGCGCACGGCGTAGCCAGGCCCGAGAGTCCGCTCCGCGACGTGCAGCAGTTCGGGCAGCGTCAGGTAGATCACTGGCCGAGCCGCTCCAGCGCCTCGGCGTAACGCGGCAGTTCCTCGTCGAGGACCTGGTCCAGCAGCTCGGCGCGGCTGTGGTTTTCCACGTACTCGCGGATCGCCTGCCGGGCCACTTCCTGCATGGACCGGTGCTCAAACTCGGCGCGCCGCCGCAGCGCCTCGGTCTCATCGTCGGCAAGCCGCAAGGTCATCGCCATGCACGCCATGGTATCATTGATGATACCGGATTGTGGTTCTCTCGATCCGCGACGGGCGATGCAGCACAGTACGTGATATGCCAGCGAAGGCGATCTGCTTGCTGATACGCGCGAACCGGCCGTCTGGCGTGGCTAACGGCACCGCGGCACCAGGTCAGCCGAAAGGCTTATAACTGGTCGATCTGGCCCGGTTCTGAAACGTGGGTGGTGCGCCTGCGAGGAAGGCAGGTACGACGAGGCGGCAGTCGAGCAGCACGTTGATAACCGCTGGCTGGGGCGCTCGGTCCACCATAGATTGGACCCATGGTGTCGGCGAGTCATCTATTGCAGTTTGCCGGCCTTGCGGCGCTACTCATTGCAATTCCCGGGCCGAGCGTGCTGTTCACCATCGGCCGCGCACTGACGGTCGGCCGCAGGTCTGCGCTGTTCTCGGTCGCCGGGAACGAGCTGGGTCTATGTGTGCAAATCGCGGCGGTCGCGTTCGGCGTTGGCGCGCTCATAGAGCGGTCGGCGGAAATATTCATGATCGTCAAATATGCAGGCGCCGCCTACCTGGCCTTCCTCGGGGTCCAGGCGATCCGGCACAGGCAGTCGATGGCCGAGGCGCTGGCGGCACGGATCGTACCCGTGTCGCCACTGCGGGCGATGCGCGACGGTTTTATCGTGGGAGCGACCAACCCGAAGACCATCGTGTTCTTCGTGATCGCCCTGCCGGAGTTCACCGACCGCGCCGCCGGGCACCTGTCGGGGCAGGCGCAGATGCTGATCGTCGGCGCCCTGTTCCCGGTCATCGCGCTCGTCCTCGACAGCGTGTGGGCGGCAGCGGCGGGCACCGTCCGGCAGTGGTTCGCCCGGTCACCGCGGCGCCTGGCGCTGATCGGCGGCGCTGGCGGCTTGGTGATGATCGGGCTCGGCGTCAGCATCGCGGCAACCGGCCGCAAGGACTTATCCGGCGCCCGCTGACGAACCGGGTGGCAATCGAGGCGTTCGCAGCCGGCTGAGGGTGCGGGCGGATCGGCCGGCGCGGCGCGGACTTCAGGCGGGCACCGGCACCCGGCCTACCGCGGTCTCGTACAGGCTGCCGAGGTATAGCCACCCGTCGTGCTGACGGACGCCGACGATCTCGCGGTAGCGACCGGAAGGGCCGTGGAGGGACTTGATGATCACTCCGTCCGCGCCCAGCTGAGCCACGAGGCCGTAGCGTTTCGCGGCGGGCTGCAGTCGTTCGGGCAGCCGCGACGCGACGCGTCGTGGAGCCGGGTGTGGCATCAGCCGGTCGACGAGGGGCAGTCGCGGTGAGGGGAAGGCGACCCAGTAGGTGCCGTCGCCGACGGAGGACATGTTGTCGGGTATGCCGGGCAGGTTGGCAGCGAACGGCTCGGGGTGGCCAGCTCCGGGCCCGGTGAGCGGGATGCGCAGGATGTCATATCCCCCGGTCTGCGCGACCAGCAGGAACGACTCGTCCGGCGCGAGCGCCACTCCGTTGGGGAAGTACAGGCCGTCGGCGAGGAGGTCGAGGCCGGGGCCGGGCGGGCGGTAGCGGAAGACCCGGCCGTTGGGCCGGTGCTCGAGCAGGTCCTGCTTGTAGTGCTCGATGCGGAACCGTGCCGAACTGTCGGAGAAGTACACGCTGCCATCGGCCGCCACGGCGGCGTTGTTGGCGAACTTCAGCCGCCTGCCGCCGTAGGCGTCCGCCAGCACAACGACGTGACCGGACTGCTGCACCCGCAACAGCCCCCGGTAGGCGTCGCAGACGATGAGCGTGCCGTCGCGCGGGTCGGCCTCCAGGCCCAGCGGCCGGCCGTGGGTGTCGGCGAAGAGCCGGGGCGCGCCTGAGCCGGGGAACCCGGCCGGCCACTGCCAGATCCGGCCGTCCTCGACGCCGGCATACAGCCGGCCGGCGGAGTCGAACACGACGTCTTCTGGTTTGGACCCGCCGGGCACCTCCCACCGCTCCACCTGGTCGAGCAGCTGGTTGGGCGCGAGCACCCCTGCGAAGGCCGGCGCGGTCGGCGGGGTCCACGGCACCGGGTCGGCGCGGGGGTCGGCCTGCTCGCCGGCCCGTAGCACGATGCTCCACCGTGCTCGTGCCATCGCTCCCGGCCGCCGCCACGGCTCGGGATCGCCCACGGTGTTGCGCAGCCTGCCGAGCGGGCCAGCGGACAACTCGACCACTTCACCAGGGGAAAGCCACCGGCCGACCTCGACCCCGCTGCACCCGGGGATGGTTCCGAGCCCGATCACCGTGCCAGCCGTCAGCCGCTCGCCGACGCTGGCGTAGGCCATGACCTCTGCCACCGAGTGCCGCATCCCGCGGGTGCTTCCGGCGCCCCAGACCTCGCCGTTGACCCGGACCTCGACGTCCAGGTCGTCCAGGACGGGCAGCAGCTCCGACGGCGTGACGACGACCGAGCCGAGCGCGGTCCCGAAGTCCTTGGACTTCGCCGGCCCCATCAGGCCCTCGACCATCTCGCGGAACTGCACGTCGCGGGCGCTGAAGTCGTTCACGAGCACGAAACCGCCGACCGCGTCCAGGGCGTCCTGCGGTGTCAGGTCGGTGCTGTCGCGTGCGACGACTATCCCGATTTCCAGTTCGTAGTCCAGCACCTGGGCATACGCGGGCCAGCGCACCGTGTCGCCATCGCCGATGAACCCCGCCGGGTTCCCCTTGTAGTACACCGGCTGCTCGTACCACAGCGGGCGAGGGCGCAGCCGCGGGAACGGCCGCCGCGTCAGCCGCTCAAAGCCGTCGCTCACCACCCCCGCAGCCGATCCGTGCAACCGCAGCACGCCGCGGCTGGCCGCGATCAGGTGCTCCTCCCACAGCGAGCAGTCACGGAACGCCGGTGCCCGGACCGGCAGGCTGAGCAGCGGTGCTGGCTCGACCGATGGCGCCGCCTGGACCAGCTCCTCCGCGAGCTCGCGGACGTTCTGGTCCGCGCTCAGGAACGCCAGCAGGTCCGTCACCGCGGGCCCCAGCCGCTCCGAACCCGGGACCGTCAGCAGCGGCACCCAGCCTTCCGCACGCCCGACCGCCACGCTCGGCCCGGCCGCCGTCTCGACCATCCCCAGCCGCATCGCTACCTCCCAGGCCGTGCGTACCACCATCGTTCCGCAGCCACGCACCGGTCGCCAGCCAACCCGCCCGACCGGCGAAGCGACTCGCGAAGCGACGGGCGCGGGCGCCAGAAACGCCTCGAATGTCGGGGGGCTTCGCTATGGTCCGTGCCATGCGGTTCCTGCACACTTCTGACTGGCATCTCGGACGGTCGCTACACCGGGCCGACCTGCGGGATGCGCAGGCCCAGTTCCTCGACCACCTGGTAGAGACGGCTCGCGCCGAGCGCGTGGACGCCGTGCTCGTCGCGGGAGACGTCTATGACCGCGCGGTGCCGCCGGTGGACGCGGTGGCGCTGTTCGACGAGGCCCTCGTCCGGCTGCGCGAGACCGCGGCACGGGTGATCCTGATCAGCGGCAACCACGACTCGGCGCGGCGGCTCGGAGTCAACAGCGGACTGATCGACGCGGCCGGCGTGCACCTGCGCACCAGGCCAGGCAGGCTAGCCGAGCCGGTTCTGGTGCACGACGACCACGGCCCGGTCGCCGTGTACGGGGTGCCGTACCTGGAACCGGCGGTCGGCCTGCCGGACGCCACACCCGCACCCACACCCGCTCGCACACCCGCTCCCGCGCCCGCTCCGGACCCGGGCACCGGGTTGTCCCGGCAGCGCAGCCACGAGGCCGTGCTCAGGGAGGCGGCGGCCAGGATCCGCGCGGACGCGGCGGAGCGCCGCGTCGGCCGCACGGTGGTGATGGCCCACGCCTGGGTGGCCGGGGGAAGAAACGACGAGGAGCGAAAGGAAGCCGCGCAGCGGCACAGGAGCGACTCCGAACGCGACATCTCCGTCGGCGGCATCGGCTACGTCCCCGCGAGCGTCTTCGACGGCTTCAGCTACGTGGCTCTCGGCCACCTGCACGGCCAGCAGACGCTCGCCGAGAACATCCGCTACAGCGGCTCCCCGCTGCCCTACTCGTTCTCGGAGCAGGACCACAAGAAGGGCAGCTGGCTGGTCGAGGTCGGCATCGACGGCAAGACCCGCGCCGAACGGGTCCCGGCGCCCGCCTACCGAACGCTGACCGTGCTGACCGGCCGCATTGACGACCTGCTCACCTCCGGCGAGTTCACCGCGCACGAAGGGGACTTCATAGCCGTGACGCTCACCGACGCGGCCCGTCCGGAGGGGGCGATGGACCGGCTGAGGCGACGGTTCCCGCACATCCTGACGCTGGAATTCAAACCGGAGGGCCGCACCGCCGATGCCGGCAGCTACCGCGAACGGGTCAAGGGGCGGGACGACCTCACGGTCGCGGCCGAGTTCGTCAGCCACGTGCGCACCCCGGTCACCACGGCCGAGCGGCACCTGCTCGCCGCCGCGTTCGAGGCCGTCCGCGAAGGAGCCTGCTGATGCGCCCGCACCGGCTCCGCGTGACGGCATTCGGCGCGTTCGCCGAGACCGAGCAGGTCGACTTCGACGACCTGGAGGGACTGTTCCTGCTGCACGGCGAGACCGGCGCCGGCAAGACCACGCTGCTCGACGCGATCGCGTTCGCGCTGTACGGCAGCGTGCCGGGGGAGCGGGGAACCGCCAAGCGGCTGCGCTCCGACCACGCGGCGGCCGGCCTGCCGACCGAAGTGCAGCTTGAGGCCACGATCGGCGACCGGAGGCTGCTCATTACCCGCAAGCCGGAGCAGGAGCGCCAGAAGAGGTCGGGCACAGGCACGGTCAGGGAGCCCGCCTGTGTGCGGCTGGAGGAGCGCTCTGCCGTCGGCACGTGGGAGCTCAAGTCGGCGCGAGTCGGCGAGGCAGACGCGGAGATCGGGCTGCTGATGGGGATGTCCGCCGAACAGTTCTTCCAGGTCGTGCTGCTGCCCCAAGGCCAGTTCGCCCAGTTCCTGCACGCCAGGGCGCAGGACAAGGAGGTGCTGCTGCAGAAGCTGTTCGGCACCGACCGCTTCGGCCGGGTCGAGGAGTGGCTGGCCGAACGCCGCCGCGCGACCGCCGCCGAGGTGGCAACGGCCAGCGAGGCCGTCGACCGGCTGGTGGCCCAGGTCGCCCAGGCCGCCGGCGTCCCGGTGCCCGACGCCGCCCCCGCGCCGGAAACCGCCGCTCCCGCGCCGGAAACCGCCGCTCCCGCCCCGGA
>NZ_JASIAL010000550.1:0-26613 GCF_030042015.1 Trebonia sp.
GACGCGGATCTGGTGATCGACACGTCGGTCGTGTCGCGGGGGGACGCGCTCGCCGCCGTGCTCGCCCTGCTCACCCGGGGCAGGTGGCTGGTTCCCCCCGGGGGGACGACCCCCCGGAACCCCCCGGCTGCGCCTTAACGGCGCACCTGCTCCGGGGAGACTGCGGAACGGAACGGCTGCTTTTCCCGGGGGGACGACCCCCCGGAACCCCCCGGCTGCGCCTTGACGGCGCACCTGCTCCGGGGGGTGTGCGGCTCGCTATCGCTGCTTGGTTCGCGGGGACTGGGCCGAGTCCTCGTTCTCGTCCTCGGCCGCGTCTTCGGCGGCGGCGCCTTCCTCGATCCTGGCGCGGAATTCGGCGGCCTTGCGGCCGGCCTTGTTCAGCCGCCTGTTCAGCGCGTCCGACATGGCCTGGCGCTGCCTGGACAGCAGCACGTAGCTGGCCAGCGCGCTGATGACGAACGCCAGCAGAACCAGCAGGAACCCCCGCGCGCCCGCCAGGTAAAGCAGGAAGGCCGCGACGACGAGCATCAGAATGCGTGCGCACGTGTACGCAAGTCCGATTCGCATCTGTTCCCCAGTTGGCAGAAACCAGCCGGTCCCCTGTTGGCAGGAACCAGCCGCGCACTACCCAGTGTAGGACTCGGTGTCTGATGCCAGGATACGGGACAGCAGCGCCGGGTCGATGTTCCCGCCCGACAGGACCGCGACCAGCGGGCCGTCGCCGGCCCCGAGCTCGCGCGCGCCGCGGAACAGGCTCGCCGCGACCGCGGCCGCGCCGCCCGGCTCGGCCACGAGGCGGGCCCGCAGCGCCAGCAGCCTGACGGCGGCGACCATCTCCTGCTCGGTCACCGTGACGAAGTCGCTCACCAGCGCGCGGATGTGCCGGAACGTCAGCTCGCCGAGCTGCTCCACGCGCAGCGCGTCCGCCGCGGTGCGGGCGACCTCGCTGGCCGGCCACGCCACGCGGGTGCCGGTGCGGAACGACTCCAGGGCGTCGGCGGCGAGTTCGGGCTCGACACCGATGATCCTGGTTTGCGGCCTGAGCGCCTTGATCGCCACGGCGATGCCCGAGATCAGCCCGCCGCCGCTGACCGGGACGAGGACGGCCGCCGGACCCGGGGGCGCGCAGTCTGCGGCGATCTCCAGGCCGATCGTGCCCTGCCCGGCGATCACCCGCCGGTCGTCGAACGGCGGGATCTCGGTGTAGCCGCGGCCGTGCGCGATGCGGGCGGCCGCTTCGACCCGGGCGGCGAGCGCGGGCCTGACCCTGATGAGTTCCGCGCCCGCCGCCTGTATCGCGTCGGTCTTGATCGCCGGGGCGTTGTCCGGTACGACGATCGCGGCCCTGACGCCGAGCAGGGCCGCGGCGTAGGCGACCGCGAACCCGTGGTTGCCGCTGGAGTGGGCGACGACGCCGCGGCCTTTCGCGTCGTCGGGCAGCATGCTGATCGCGTTGTACGCGCCGCGCAGCTTGAACGCGCCGGTCGGCTGCAGTGACTCGGGCTTGACCAGCACGCTGGCCGGCCCGGCGGCAGGCAACGGGACCAGCGGGGTGCGGACGATGACGCCGCCGATCCTGCGCGCGGCCGCCCGCACCTCCGCGAGCGTAACCAGTTCGGCCCCCACGTCGCTGGTCAGCTCGGCTCGGCGGCTCGCTCCGCGTCGGCCGTGCTGAACACCAGGTGCGCGCCGGAGGGCGGCGGGCCGAAGATGGATTGCACGGTGTCCTCGTCGAAGCTGCTCTCATCCCTGACGCTGACGAAGTCGCGGATGGCGGTCCCGGTGCACCGGGCGTCCACCAGCGGCGCACCGTGCCGGGCCAGCACATCCCTGGTGTCGACCGTGCGGAAATCGACGCTGTACCTGGCCAGGCCCGAGGTGTTCGGGATCGAGGTGTGCAGCTGCGCGCCGGAAAACAGCAGCACCTCGCCGGGGGCGGGAAGCACGATCACGTCGACGCCCGCGGAGTGGCCAATCGCGCCGGGGCGTGACTGGCTCTCCTTGCTCACCGACTTAGCGGTGTCGAACCGGCGGGCATTGTTCTCGTAGTAGTCAAAGTCACCGGAGGTGTTCGGCACCTCCCGCGAGAAGCTCGCCAGGTCAAAGCTCATCGCGTTGGTCTCCCTGGCAGGGAAGACCGGAAGCCACCAGTTGATCTGCTGGGCTGGCGCGCTGTACCAGACATCGCGGTGCCAGGGAAACGCGAACGCGACACCCGTGGTCAGGTGGCCCTGCGGGAAGGAGGTCCGCGGCTTGGGCACGTCGTAGTGGGTGTACTCGGGGTCGAACCCGGCCTCGGCGATGATCTCCCTGACCAGGTTCCTGGACTGTTCGGCGTGGATCCAGCGAGGCTTCCACGCTCCCAGGATCTTCGCCATCTCGGCTGGTTCGATGTGCTCGTGCACGTGTTCCGGGTCATAGGGTGCGAACAGCTCGGTGAGCTCGGCCCGCATGTAGCCGACGAACTCCGCCAGCTTTCGCAGCCTCGTCAAGACGACTAGGTCCCCCGAGTAAAGCCGCTGCCTCAGTTCCGCCGCCGGCAGTGCCGGGTCAGTCAGGATGGACGGCATCGAATCCCCCTCACAGTGGGCTGGGAATGTCAAGCTCCAGCTGAGCCTAGTGGGCGCGCGACTCGGTGAGTGTGACGTCGGCCACCGCGCGACCCCACATCGCGCAAACCTACTGACGAGTTACCCTGAGCCACCGCCGATTCGCTGGCCTAATTTCCCGAAATCTAGGCAGAAAGTACCCGTTTGTCGCCAAACTAGGGGCATACTCCGACCGAGTTCGAGGAGATGGGACGTGGACGGCAACAATGAGCGGCTGCTCACCCCCGGGGAAGTAGCCGCCCTGTTCCGGGTGGATCCGAAGACCGTCACACGGTGGGCGGCGTCAGGACGGATCACCAGCATCCGCACGCCCGGCGGGCACCGACGGTTCCGCGAATCCGAGGTGCGCGCCCTGCTGCGCGGCGACAGCGAGGCTTCACCCGAGGGTCACCCGGTGGCCTGACGCCGCGGGCTCTTCTCAGGCGCGCCGCCATCGCCCGGCGGCGCGCCTGTTCCGGTCGGCCGACCGCCTAGCCCTAGCCCTAGCCCTAGCCGGGGTCGCCGGCGTCGGTACCCGGCTCTAGGCCCGGCCAGTGCTGGTCGCCAACGAGCCTCGCGAACTCCAGGAACTCCCGCTGCAGCGCGGCGTCGCCCGCGCGCCATTCCAGGCGGCGCTGCTCCGCCTCATCGGGGGTGAGGGCCTGCTCGGCCAGCCGGGCATAGTCGGCGTCCTGCGGTCCGATCTCGACGTATACGTCGCCGATGACGCGGCCATCGTTCCCGATGGCCGTCTGCGGAACCTGCAGGTTCCCGTTCGGTAGCCGAATGACAAACATCCGCGATCACCCTAGATGCCATAACGCCTGTTGAAGTACAGCATCACCGCAAGCGCCATTCGCGTGTTGCCGCTCAGCATGTCGACCAGTGCCGGCCGTTGCGCCGAGGCGATCGCGGCGAACGAGTCGGCGAAAAACTCCTTGCGGCCAAGGCCGCCGCGCTGGCGGTGAAAGTCGCTTGCCAGATACGGCTGGCACCGATCATAGATCATCCTGAATTCGGCCGAATCCGATTGCCACTTTCCCTGCGGGCTGTCGATGTCATCGAGCGCGTGCCCGACCTCGTGGCACATCACGTCGGGCGTCGGGGAGGGGCGCGATCCGACGACAATCTTGCGCTCACCGTACGCGCCCGCGCAGGCGTCCCAGGTTGCCCGGCCGGAGGGCAGCGGAACGCCGCGCAGCGCGGACATGTCGTCGAGCTCGGGAACCCCGCCGGCGCCCACGTAGATGCCGTCGAGCGCCGCCGCCAGCTTCTCCTGGAGCTGTCGCGGCAGCTCCGCCAGCCGCTCGATGGCGTCGATCACCTGGGGCGGCGGGATCGTGCCGGCGTCCCACTGCCGCCACAGGATCGCCTCGAGCGCCCCGCAGTTCGCGCGGCCGTCTCCGGCCGGCGGGTGCCCCTGCGGATGCGGGGACGCGAACGGCAGCCCCGAGTCGCGCGCGGCGCGCAGCTCGCCCGCGCTGGCCCGCCAGGCCGCGCCGAAGGCCGCAGGGGATGGGTCCTGCCAGGCTGTCGCCGGTTCCCCCACCACCTGGTACCAGGGCTGGCGAGGCAGCGCGGTGCCTGCTGGCCGCGCGTCGGCCGCCTGCGGCGCTTCCTGCCCGACCGCGACCGAATCCACGGGCGCCGCGCCGAACGGCGCCTCCCTGATCCTCGCCCGTCCGGCGCCGCCCCCGGCTCCGGTCCCGGCTCCGGTCCCGGTGCCGGCCCCGGCAACGCCCGCCCGCGGGGTGTAGTTCCTCGGCTCGGGCGGCCTGGACCCGCCGTTAACCCACGGCGTGCCCGCCGGCGGGCGCGCGGGCCCCGTTACGACTGGGCGCCACGCGGGACCCGCCCCAGCCGGGGGCCACGCGGACCCAGGCGGCCAGGGCGCCTGGGGCGGCCAGGGCGGCTGCGGGGGCTGCGGGGGCTGGTTCGGCTCGGGGGGCTTGGCGGGCTGGTGCGGAAATGCGCCGTTCTTGCGGTGCCTGCCGGCATCCTCGCGGGCACGGGAATCCGGTGTCCGGCTGTGTCCCCCGGCCCGCGCGCCGGCACGCCAGCCGACGAGCCTACGGAGCCGGTCGGATAGGCGCAGCCGCATTATGGGTACTCCTTCGCATTTCGCGAGCAAAGCCCAGAGTATTCCGAAATGACCAGGACGTCACCCCAGGTGACAGAGTGTGACTAGACGTACTGGTGGTAAAGGATGACCATTCCGGATACGAGGTACCATGCCGGGGGCTAGGCTTTCGCCATGCTGCTGTCAGGGGTCCTGTTGATCTTGTTCCTGGATGGCTGCTGGCTTTACTGCCTCGTCGACGCGGCGCTGACGCCCGCCGCCGAGTACCGGGGCTTGCGGAAAGCCGCATGGATCGGCATCATCGCCGCGACGTTCATCGGGGGCGCGATCGCCTGGCTTGTCAGCCGTCACCGGTCGCGGCGGACCAGGGCGTGGGCGACCGGCCGCCCCGGCCGCCCCGGCCGCGTGACGCTCGCCACCTCCGGGGACGCCGGCTTCGCCTGGTACCCGGGAGCCGCGGCCGACGAGGCGATCGCCCGCCACCCGGCCAGCCGTGGACGGCACGTTTTCTTGCACGGCTGGACCGCGGCACGCGGACCGGACGACGACCCCGAGTTCCTGCGCCTGCTCGAGCGCCAGATCCGCGGCACTTCCGCCGACGCGGGCGAATAACCAGGTCGCCCACGCGCTCACAGGAGATACCAGGCACCTCGCGGCATGGCATAGGGCACGCGGTCCGTACGTTGTACGATTCACGGCGCGACCGCGGTTGACCCGGAGTCCCGGCGGTGCCCCAGGGGTGCGCGAGGACGGGCCGGCGCCAGGCAGGTCGCTCCCCGGCGCAAGAAGGAAGTCAGACTCGATCATGCACAACCTGATCCCGTGCGAGGTGTGCGGCATATGGCACTGCGGAACATGCGGCTGTCCAGGGAACCCGCATCCGGTCGCAGGGACCTGACTCAACCGCATCCGCTTTCCGGCCGTGCCCTTGGTGCCGGTGTGGCGGGGGCGTGGCAGGCTGGCTTGGCGCCCGGACGGCTGCCCGCTGGCGGTCCCAGATAGCGGAACGGTTTTCCCCACATAGGATACAAACCGCGCGATTGTTGTCCGTTTTATCACAGTTTATGGAAGCGGGATGGTCCTGGTGGCCAAATCCCCGGCTCTGGCGCGGATAACGGGATCACGCCCGTACCGGATGCCCCGTCAGCACATGCCGTTCCCGGTCTGCGGTGATCCTCGCGGTATGTTCGGGGTTTGTGCTGGTATAACGACGCGAACCCGGAACGTATCGCGGCGGCGGCCGGCCGGGATCGCCGGCCCGGGTGCCGCCGGGCATGGCACTGCGCCGGGGCGTGACGGGGCGGCCCCGGCCGCGGCCGGCGCGCCACATGAACCAGAATTAACCACCAGGATCAGGTGCTGATGTCGGGGTACGGCATCGAGAAGTGCGACAGCCGCCGGGCGTACTCGAGCTGGAAGCCGAGCGGCTCGGCGTAGTCGCGCTCGAACATGGCGATGAACAAGGTCAGCGTGAGGAACGGGTGGGCGCCGAGCTCGAACAGCCTCGGGTAGTCGTGCGTGCCCAGCGCCTCGCGCTCGGCGTCGTCGAACCTCAGCCAGGTCGAGTTCTCGCCGCTGTGCACGTTCAGGATCGCGTTCGCGCGCTCGGCCTCCCACGATTCCACGGTGCCGCGCGGATCCTCCCGGTACCGCTCGACCAGCTCGGGGTCGCGGTCGACCGTGTAGAGGAACTTGTCCAGCAGGTACTTGCTCATTCCGCCCCGCCTCCCCGCTCGCGTGCGCTGGCGCTCATCAGGACCCCACCCCGTTCGGGTACCACGTGAAGTAGGCCTCCATCGTGTGGAAGAGGTCGAGGGTGTCCACGTAGTCTGCCTTCTCGCCTGCGCCGGCCACGCCCATCATCAGCATGAAGTCCAGGAAGCCGTGCGTGGCGTTGCCCGGCAGCCACAGGCTCTCCAGCGAGACCTCGCCGAGTGCCTTCTCGATGTCGCCGTTGGCGATCCAGTCGACGGCCTTGCGGTCGAACTCCGGGTCGGGGCCGTGCGGGCCGAACTGGCGGGGGCCGCCGAGCTCGAGCGACAGGTGACCGGTCCCGATGATGGCCACTCGCTGGTCGCTCGGCCAGGATTCGACGAGCTCCCTGATCGCCTTGCCGAGCTGGACGTACCGTTTCGGCTGCGGCAGCGGCGGCGCGAAGATGTTCGTGTAGACCGGCACGATCGGCAGGTCGGCCTGCGGTCGCAGGGTGATCATGGGGCAGGTCACGCTGTGGTCGATGCGCAGCTCGTTGCTGAACGCCAGGTCGAAGCCCGCGTCGAGGCCGTCCCTGAGGATGTGCGTGGACAGGTCTTCCTGGCCCTTGAAGAACATCCGGGGCAGGCCGAACTCGCGCTCCTCGTTGTACCAGTTCGCGTCGTAGAACGGCGCCTTGCCGACGAGGAACTGCGGCATGTTGTCCAGCCAGATCTGGTGGAAATGATCGCTGCCCACGAGGACGAGGACGTCGGGGTTGGCCCGGGTGAGGGTCTCGCGGAACGCGGTGATCTTGGCCACCCACTCGTCGGCGAACGGCGGGCGGTCCTCGCCGGTGGTAGTGCTGGCTCGGTAGTAGAACGGGTGGTGGGTCGAGGCGATGACCGCTGCGACGGTGGCCATGGCGGCTCCCTTGCCGTGGGGATTGGTTCGGGGGTTATTTCGGGCTAGCTGCTTCTGCTTCAGGGTCAACATAGGTGGCGTTGCGGTCCACCGCCAGATAGATGTCGTTCGCGATCGGCATGCGCTGCTCTTCGGCCAGCTGGCCGAGCAGGCCGGCGGCCCTGGCGAGCAGCGCGAACCCGCGCAGCATGGCCAGCGGCAGGCCCAGGTCGGCGAGCACGGCACCGCAGGTGCCGGCGCCGTTCAGCGGCAGCGTCCGGCCGAGGACCTGCGGGTGGACCCGGCCGATCGCCTCGAACAGGCGCAGGTGGGGCCCGCGGACTCCCTCTTCTTCGGCGATCTTAATGAGCACAGGCGTGCGCGGGTCGCGAACCTTGTGCACGGGGTGACCAAGGCCGGGGACGAACTTCTTCGCGGCACGGGCCCTGGTGACGGCCGCCAGGGCGAGCTCGTCGTAGCCGCTGTCATCGGCCGGCAGCGGCTCGCCCAGGGCCGAGGCCTGCGCGAGCACCCCGGCGAGGAACTGGCCGCAGTCCTCGGTGACGCCGAGGAACCGTGACCCGCCGCCGAGCAGCCCGGCGGCGAGCGCGCCCTGCAGCGAGTCCGGAGCGCTCAGGTAGGTCAGCCTGGCCGCGATCGCCGTCGGCGTGAAGCCGTGGTCGGCGAGCGCGACGAGCACGGCCTCGAACACGCGCACCTGCGAAGGCGTGGGACGGCGCTGAGTGACCATCCACAGCGTGAGCTCGCCGAACCCGACCTTGCCCATCAGGTCGTCGGCCAGGTTCTGGCCGAGCAGGGTGATCGTGTCGGCGTCGGAGGTGCCGAGCGAGGTCGGGTATTCCTGCGTCATGCCGGTCCCTCCAGCCAGGCGCGGATCTCGTCGCCGTGCTCGTCGAGTTCCGGCGGCGCGAGCGGATAGCTGGCAGGCGTCGCCGAGAACCCCACCGGGTGCCTGATCCCTGGCCGTGTCCTGTCCCCCGTGCCCGCGATGACGATCGGGTCAAGCCCGATCTTCTGCGCGAACTCGACCCCCTTGTCCACGGTGTTGATCGGCCCGCACGGCACCCCGGCCGCGATGAGCAGGTCGAACCATTCGGCCGCCGAGCGGGCCTTGAGCTTCTCGGCGAGCAGCGGCCGCAGCTTGTCCCTGTTGGCCGTGCGGCCCGGGTTGGACGAGAACATCGGATCGTCGGCCAGTTCGGGCGCGCCGATCACCTCGCAGAGCTTGCGGAACTGCGCGTCGTTCCCCGCGGTCACGATCAGGTCCCCGTCGCCGGTGGGCAGCGGCTCGTAGGGGAACAGGCTCGGGTGGGAGTTGCCCATCCGGAACGGGACGACCCCGGCGGCCGCGTACGCGCTGGTCTGGTTGACCATGCCGGACATCGCCGAGGCCATCAGGCTGGCCTCCAGATGCTGCCCCATTCCTGTCGCGTTCCTGTGGTTGAGCGCGGCCAGGATCGCGATCGTCGTGTGCAGCCCGGCGATCACGTCGAACGCCGAGATGCCGGCCCGGTACGGCGGTCCGTCCGGTGATCCGGTGAGGCTCATCAGCCCGGACATCGCCTGAACCATCAGGTCGTAGCCGGGCAGATCCTTGCCGCCGCCGCTGCCGAACCCGCTGATCGAGGCGTAGATGATGCCCGGGTTCCCCGCGCTGACCGAGTCGAAGTCCAGGCCGTACCTGGCCAGGCCACCCGGCTTGAAGTTCTGCACGAACACGTCGGCGCGGCGGGCCAGGGTCTTGGCGAGAGCAAGGTCGCGCTCGTTCTTCAGGTCGAGCGCGACCGACCGCTTGTTGCGGTTGATGGCCAGGAAATATGTGGATACGCCATCCTCGGTGATCGGAGGCACCCAGCTGCGCGTGTCGTCGCCGGCTGGGCTTTCCACCTTGATCACGTCCGCACCCAGGTCAGCCAGCAGCATCGTGCAGTACGGCCCGGCCAGCACGCGAGAGAAGTCGGCGACGAGCAGCCCGGCAAGCGGACCGGGCCGGTCAGGATCGCTCATGCAGTACCCTTCCATCTGGCCTTCTGTCCGCATAACGGACATGTGTCCGTCTGCCGAGTATGGGGACTCCCGCCGGCCGCTGTCAAGACACCTCCTCGGTGGCGGCACCCGCCGTGACCTGCGGAACACTCTGCAGCACCGCCCAGTCGGCGCTGATGGCGCCCGCCGTCTGGAGCAGCAGCGGGAGGTGCTTGCCCGTCAGTACCTCAAGGGGCGTCTCGGCCGCGTGCGAGTTGACGTTCAGCGCCGCGATCACCCGCCCGTCGCCGTCCCGCAAGGGCACCGCGACAGAACGGATGCCGGGGGCGAGCTGCTCGTCGGTGAGCGCCCAGCCGCGTGCCCGGACCTCGCGCAGCACCGCGGCGCGCTCGGTTGCGTCCGGCTGCCACCGCGGGGCAATGCCCGACCGGCTGGGCTCGGCGAGGACGCGTTCTGCTTCATCGGGCGGCAGGGATGCGAGCAGCACCTTGCCGAGCGACGTCTGCATCGCCGGGAAACGAGTGCCGATCGTCACGGCAAGCGTCACGATCTTCGGCACCGCGACCCTGGCGACGTAGACGATGTCCGATCCGTCGAGCTGCGCGATCGACGTTGACTCCCCGGTACGGGCGACTAGCGCCGCCATGTGCGGCCGCGCCACCTCCCACAGGCCGCGGGACAGCACGTACGACATGCCAAGGTCGAGCACCCGCGGGGTCAGCTCGTAGCCTCCGGTCGCCTGCCCCAGCTGACCGGTGCCTGGCCCGGCATGCCCCAGCTGGCCGCCAACCTGCCTGACGTAGCCCAGTTGCTCAAGCGTGAGCAGGATCCTTCGGGCAGTCGGCCTGGGCAGGTCGCTCGCCGCCGCTACCGCGGCCAGTGACATGACGGGCTGGCCCGGCCCGAAGGCGCGGATGACATCGAGGCCGCGGGCGATCGCCTCGATGAAGTCAGGGCTGTTGTCCCGACGAGCCACGGTCGGCCTCCTGCTGGTGCTTCGTGCTCATGCTCGGTGCGTGCTTGGTTCATGCCGGCCGGCGCGGGTTTGGTGCCGGCTTGCGGAGCGTCCCCCGCACTGTAGCGCTTTCCGGCCTGGTTGTCCGCATGCCGGACACAGGAACGCACGCGGCCAGCTGTTAGCCAGACAACTCTGGCAGTTCAGGTGTCTTGACACCGTGCTGAGAAAGGGACAGTGTTCCGATCAGGTTTCAGCCGACCGACTATCGGACGATCGTCCGCACAGCCACCTCACAGTGGAGGTTTCCTCATGACATCAGCGGGACCGCAGCCGGGCCAGCCGGTCGTGTTCCGGAATGCGACCGTGCTCACGATGGACGACGCGCACACCATTCTCACCGGCACGGATGTCCTGGTCTCCGGCGAGCGGATAGCGGAGATCGGCACCAGCCTGGCGGTGCCCGACGGCACCCTGGAGATCGACGCGGCCGGCGGCATCCTCATGCCGGGGATGATCGACACCCACAGGCACATGTGGCAGACGGCCATGCGGGGGTACGGGGCCGACTGGACCCTCACGCAGTATTTCGTCTACTACTACCTGACCTGGGGCAAGAAGTTCCGCCCGCAGGACGTCTACGCGGGCAACCTGCTGTCCGCGATCGAGTCGATCGACGCGGGCGTGACGACCACCGTGGACTGGTCGCACGGGCTGCGGACGATCGACCACGCCGAGGCCGCGACCGACGCCCTGGAAGAGGTGCCTGGCCGGTTCGTCCTCGCTTACGGGAACATCCACCAGGGGTCGTGGGAGTGGTCCACCACGCCTGAGTTCCGCGACTTCTACGCGCGCCGGTTCGCGGGCAAGGGCGACATGCTCGGCTTCCAGCTCGCCTTCGACCTGCCCGGTGTCGAGGGATTCCCGGAGAAGGCGACGTTCGAGGTGGCCCGCGAGCTCGGGGTGCCGGTGACGACGCACGCCGGCGTATGGAAGGTGACCAGCGACGTCGGCATCAACCAGATGTACGACAACGGGTACATGACGCCCGGGACGATCTACGTGCACGCCTCGACGCTGTCCCCCGACTCCTACCACAAGATCGCCGCGACCGGCGGCTTCGCCTCGGTCTCCACGGAGAGCGAGTGCAACGCCGGACAGGGCTATCCGCCCACCTGGCGGCTGCGCAAGTACGGTATCCCCGTCTCGCTGTCCCAGGACACCAGCGTCTGGTGGAGCGGCGACATCTTCGCCGCGATGCGGGCCACGCTCAACGCCGACCGCGTGATGGAGCACTTCGAGGCGCACGCGGAGGACAAGACCGTCACCAACCACATCCTGCGGGCCGAGGATGTCGTCCACTACGCGACTCGCGGCGGGTCGAAGGCCCTGGGCCTGGACTCGGTCGTCGGCAGCGTGGCGGCCGGGAAGAAGGCCGACCTGGTGCTCGTGAAGAACGTCAACTCGCCGGTCGGCTTCCCGATCCTGCACCCGTATGGCCACCTGGTCTACCAGGCGCAGCGCGGCGACGTGCATACCGTCGTGGTCAACGGCAAGGTCGTCAAGCACGACCACAAGCTCGTCGGCGTGGACCTTGGCCACGCCAGGGCGGCGATTGACGAGACGATCTCCTACCTCAAGGCCGAGCACGGGCAGGAGGAATGGGAGAACGGCATGCACCCGGAGATCCCCGAGCACGAGACGCTCGCGAACCCGTACACCTACCGGGAAGACGTTTCGGCCTGGAAAGAGTCCGAGTAACCCCTGGTTGACAGCGCGCCGGGCCGGCTGGGCAGCCGGCCCGGCGCGTTTTCATGCATCGCGCCCTGACATATGTAGTTCACCGATATATGCCGAGGGTATGAGCATTCGTCCGATGCAGGAGGCGACGTTCCTGATCCTGACCGCGCTGGCGGCCGGCAGCCAGCACGGCTACGGGATCATCAGCGAAGTCGCCGACATCTCCGGCAAGAGGGTCCGGCTGCGGGCCGGCACCCTCTACACGGCCCTGGACCGCCTCCGGGCGGACGGGCTGATCGACGTGGACCGGGAAGAGGTCGTGGACAACCGGCTTCGGCGCTACTACCGGCTCACGCCCGAGGGCGGGCTGCGGCTGGCCGCGGAAGCGGCCCGGCTGCAGGCCAACGCCAACGCCGCGCTCAAGCGGCTGAACCCTGCACTTGGGGTGATCTAGGTGAACGACACGACCGAACTCGAGCGCGGGTACCGGCGGCTCGTGGCCTGCTACCCCGGTCGTTCAGCCGCGAGAACGAGGAAGAGATCGCAGGGGTGCTGCTGGCTACCGCCAGGGATGGCCAGCGGCGGCCCCATCGCGGAGTCCGCGGACCTGGTCAGGGCGCCGTGCGGATGCGCGTGGGGCTGTCCCGCTCACCGCGGGCCGTGCTCTACGCCGTCCGGCTCATGTACGCCGGCGCGATGGCGGAGGTGGCCGCCCTGGTCATCTTCGCGCTGACCGCCGCTCGTGCGGATTTCCTCCTGAATCATCCGCTTGTCACGGCGGCGCAGCTCCAGCAGGTCAACGCGCACATGGTTGGGGACTGGGTCGGGCTCTCCATCGCCATCGGGTTCTGGCTGTGGATGGCCTGGGCGAATGGCCGGGGACACGACTGGGCCCGGCTCGTGTGCATCAGCTGCTTCGCCCTCAACACGATCACGCTGCTCGCCGGGCTCGGCACGGGCATCGCTCGCTATGCCCCTGCCGCCACGATCGCCTGCGCGGTGACGTGGGCCATCGGCTTCGCCGCGCTGGCGCTCATCTTCTGCAAGCCGTCCTGGGGCTATGACACCCGCCGGGCGGCAGCAGCGCAGTAACCGTTCCTGCAGCGTGCCCCGTACCTCGAGGTACGGGCGCGCAGTCGTGTTGCCGCCCGGGTGGCTGAGGCCGCGCCAGAAGACCCCCGCATCGGCACCGCTACGGCGCCGTGTAACGCCTCAAGCCGGGAAGCACGGCTGATGTCAAGGCCACCTTGACGCTAGGAGTCGTCAAGGATAACCTGACGCCATGGCGATTCCACGGAGTGCCGCGCCAGGTGCCGGCCGGCTTGAGACCCTGTGCTGCTCGTTCTGCAACAAGGACAAGGACGCCGTCGCCAAGCTCATCGCCGGTCCTGGCGTCTACATCTGCGACGAATGCGTGCACCTTTGCGATCTGATCCTCGCTGAGGAGCAGGTGCGCGACTTCGGCTCGTGGCATGAGCGGCCAGACGACGAACTGCTCGCGAGCCTGGGACGGGTCCAAGCTGTCGTTGCGCAGGTCGATGCCGCCGTGCACGACCACGTCGCCGTCCTGCGCGAGCGGGGCATCAGCTGGACCCGCATCGGGCAGGCCCTCGGCGTGTCGAAGCAGGCCGCGTGGGAGCGGTTCTCCGGAGAGGACTGACTGCAGGCCCCGGTCGCTAGGTTTTCAGGTAGGCGTGGATCACGTCGGGATCGGGATCGACTCCCAGCCCGGGACCCTGCGGTACCTGGACCCGGCCGTGCTTCACGGCGAGTGCGTCCCCGTAGATCTGTGCCTCGAGGTCGAAATAGCGCCATTCGATCATCGAGTCGTCCGAGCCCAGCACGGCGAGCGCGTGGATAGCCGCAAGCAGACCCGGGCCGTCGTAGAAAGAGTGCGGCATCACGGTCACGTTGTGGATGGCCGCGAGCGTGAAGACCTTGCACAACTCGGTTACGCCGCCCATCTTGGCCGGGCTGGGCTGGACGAAGTCCACGGCCCTGGCGTCCAGGAGGCGACCGAACTCCAGCAGGGTCGGCACGTTCTCTCCGGCGGCGATGGGGATGCCGCCCGCGGCGCGCACCTCCGCGAGGCCTGCGTAGTTCTCGGGCGGCCAGACGGGTTCCTCCAGCCACGCCAGCCCGATTTCCCCCAGTTCTGCCGCCCTCGCCCGCGCCTGGTTCACCGTCCAGGCGCAGTTCACGTCGATCATGATGGCCACGTCAGGCCCGGCCTCTTCGCGGGCGGCACGTACCGCGGGAAGCTCCTTTTCGTGCAGTTTGAGGCTGCCGAATCCGTCGTCGAGCGCCCGCCTGACGGCAGCGCGGACAAGCGCGGGATCGGAATAGGCCTCCAGGCTCGCGTAGCAGACGAGATCGGTGCGGCCGCCGCCCAGCAGCCGGTGCAGCGGGGTGCTGGCGGCCTTGCCCGCGATATCCCACAGGGCGATATCCACCGCGGACAGGGCGTGGGTCAGCGGCCCTCCGCGTCCGAGGACATCCAGTTGCCCTTGGACTTCGCGCATCAGCCCGGCGATGCGCGTGGCGTCCTGGCCTATGCACAGCGGCGCGATGACTTCGTCGATCGCCCGCTGTGTCACGGGGACGCCCCTGTATCCGAAGGCCTCGCCCCAGCCTTCCAATCCCTGATCGGTCGTCACCTTGACGAGCAGCGAGTCCACAACATTGAGGTCCTCCGGGCCCCACGCGGGGGCGGCGACCCTGTCACCTGGCTTGAACGGAATGCGCAGCGGAAGCGCCTGAATGCCGGTAATGATCACCGTCGGCTCCAAACCTCGCCGGTTCGCGTGTCGTCAGGAAACGGCTCACTTGTTGCGCGGATCGTCGTGGGGGTTGACGTATTCAAGGCTAATCGGCCCGATCGCCGTCACCTGCGTGACGTCCGGTCACCCCGGCCGATGTGGAAAACGCCGGACACGACCATGTAGACCCGGTCCTCCTGATGCCAGTGCGGCATGAGCTTGACGCCGGAGGGCACGTTGACCCGGACCACGTACGGACCGGGCTCTGCCGGATGACCCACGACGACGGCCAGCCGCGCCTGAGCCGGGAACGCCGCGAACGGCTCCCAGTCGATGTCCTCCGGCCGGACCGACCTGAGGACAGCCTGGTCTGGCCGGTGAGCGCGCATACCCTGCGTTTGCCCGCGACCACCGAACTCAAACAAACACGGCACGCGGACCGCCATCGCCATCGCCTACGACGCGACCGGTGCCTCATCCGTAGCAAGATCTGCGAGCCGGCAGGTAATGGGGACGCCCCGGTCGTGCGTTGGATGGGCGTGGGGACCGAGCAGCCGGACTTCGCGGAGTTCTATCGCAGCGCCGCCGATGACTGCCTGCGGGCTGTCCTCGCCAGCATCGGTGACCAGGACACCGCGCGGGAACTGGTGGATGAGGCATTCGCCCGCGCCTGGGCGTCCTGGCACACCGTGAGCATCCAAAGAGCCCAACGGCGACATCGACGTCACCATCAACCAGCTCGAAGACCCGGCCGGGCTGCAAGCCACGCTGCGCGCTGACGGGCTTCCTGTCAACGTGACCTTCTCCGGCTCTGTGTTGAGCGCCTCCTGCCAGCCGGACCAGACGGGCACGCTAAGCGCCGTCACCCAGATCCGCGGCGACGACCTCGTCATCGACCCGTCTGCGCTGCCCAGCGGCGCTGGCCTGGCCATCTTCGACGAACCCGGCGCGGGCACGCCTGTCCTGTCGGGAACTACGCCGGCGCTCGGAACTCCGCCGGCGCCCCACCCCTCCATCCCCCCGCTGCTGACCGCGATCGACGGCCCGCTGGCGGTCGGCCTGGTCTACGTCAGCCCGCAGTGCACCGGGTAGCCGCGGCCCGGGGGACCAGTCAGCTTGACGCAGGGCCGCGCCCTTGCTGCAGTCGGTGATCATCTGCACGCGGGGGAACGCCTGTCCGTTCACCGGAACCCGGTCTCGTCAACGCTACGGCGGCGTCCGCGGCCGAGTCGAACAACTGCCGGCGCGCCGACTTGGCCGTCATCCACCCACGGTGCTGCCACTCCCGGCCGGCCAGCGAGTCTCCGGCCATCACCACCTCGCCGAACGGGATGGAGCGGTAGCGGGCGATCGCCATCAGCGCGGACGCTTCCATCTCGACGACTAGACACCCTTCCTCCACCCGGCGCGAGACTCGGGCCCTGGTCTCGCGGTAGATGGCGTCCATCGACCAACTCAGGCCGTGCGTCGTCTCCACGCCGGCGGCGCTGAGCGCGTCGGCCAGGCTCTCAGCCGGACCTGGGTCAGCCGAGACGACCCGGCCGGCCGACAGGTAGTGGAAGGACGTGCCCTCGTCGCGCACAGCGCCGGTCAAGATCACCGCGTGCCCCATCACCAGTTCCGGTACCAGCGCCCCTGCCCCACCGCAGGCGATGACTCCGCGAACTCCGCGGGCAATGACCTGCTCGAGCATGGCACCGGCCAGCGGCGCCCCGACTCCGGGATGGAACACGCCCAGCCGTACACCCCGGTGCTCGATCTCCCACAACGATGCCGGACCCATCTCGCTGTGCAGGCGGCACACTGACCTCGCGTCTTGACGGCCGGAGAGTTCTTCGACGACGTCACGGAAGAAGCACGCTACAGCGACCGTCGGGGCGTCGACCGGACGGATCAGCCGACTCGGCTCGATGACCGCCTCACCGGTCAGATCCTCATCCTCCAGTAGCGGCAGTCGTCGGCGATCAGCCGGCCCAGACAACCTCTGCACCTCCCTGTAACCGTGTAACAAGGCCGTATCAACCGCCCCAAGTCACTTCGCCCAGCTCATCGCTAGCTAGGCCCCTAACGTGGCGTCTTCGCGGGCCACCAAGCCGGGCCATCACGCCTCCCGCCGCCCTCTGGCGGCAGTGTAGCGGCCATACAGGATGCCCGAAAAGACGGCTGCCGCCCGCGCTCTGGTCGAGCCATCTAGCCGCACGTGATGCCCGATCGGGCGCGGAATCGGCACGGAACCGCTATCGCAGGGACGCTGGTCCGCCGAACGGACCAACGCAATTACCTGAATTCGCGTCGGTCACATCTGCTATGGCATCTTCCGGCAGGTTGGTTGTGGGAACGACGAAACAGCGCCGCCCGTCGTAACCCGTGATCACCACGAGCCTTACGCCCGAGCCGGGGCTTGATAGCGGAAAATCGGCCGAGCCGTTTGGCGCAATCTTCGCGGCGGCAGAGCACTGTTGCGCCTGTGCTGCGTTGCCAGGGCACGACTGCATGGTCACGGTCACGGATGTGTCGTTGATCATCTGCAGGGACTTTCCTGGCGTCCCTTCGCCAGCCGATTTTCCGCAACCAGCGATCGCGTAAGTGAGCGTGAGCCCCAGGGCAATAAGGCAGGCAGCTTTGCCCGGCCGGTTCATGGACTGGAATGTATCAACCGGAATCTCTTCCCGGCTAGCTGAGAATGACCTGTCGCCATGGGCAGCCAGGTCCGATAGCGCAGCCGCAATCTCAGGGTGTGCCTAGAGCAGTTCGGCTCGGCGCCGGCTGCTGGCGGGATGGATGAATTCGGCTGCCGGTCTGCGCAGCCACTGAGTCACGCGCATCGTGAGGGCCATGTCGGCCATGCGCGCGGTGCGCAGGTTGGTCAGCCGGCTTGGGGTGCAGCCGATCTGCCCGGCCAGTACCGCCCAGGTCAGCCCCTGGCGTTGCCGCTCCTCGTTGAGCGCGGCGTGGAGCTGGGCGAGATCCCAGCGGAGCCGGCAATCCGGGCCCGGGTCCGGGAGCCGCACGTCCCCAACATCCGGAGCCGGACCGGTAAGGAACTCCTCCGGTGCCTGCCCGAGCCAGCGCAGCAGGTAAAGCGCGTACTGGCACGACGTCTCGCCTCGCCCACCCAGCCGCGATACCGCGCCGCCGCAGAGCGGGTGATCGTCGCGTTCGGCGTTCAGCTGCGCGGACTGATCCCACAGCTCGGCGGCCAGGTCGTACCAGCCGATATCCCGGTCGCGGCGCGCAACGTCGACCGCCGCGAAGAACGCGGCGAAATCGAAGGTGGCGAGAGCATCGACGTCAGTCACGTTCGCCTGCCCTCTGGGGCTCTGATATCCGCGGCGCGATGCCCGTTCCGGGGGGAAAGTCCCAGACTTCCGGATTAGCAGCGGGCCGCCCGTTTGACCTGAGCGCTTCTTTCACCCGTGTGAGGGAGAGGGCCTGGTCGCTGCGGCTGGTGACCTTCATGCGCTGGAACTTGCCGTCGAATTTGACATCGACGTAGTAGTCGCCAGCGTCCTCGTGGAAGTGAAGGAACGCCCGGCCGCCCCGCGAGAAGTAGCCGCGTCTGCGCGCCTGCAACCGAGGGAGCTTACGCAACTCGGCGAGCAGCGCCTCCAGCTGGTCAAGATCCTCCTGCGTTGCATGACGCATGTACCGAGCATCACGCTGGAGATGAGGGCAGCGCAAGAGAAGCTGGCGATCGCGCATGGCGCGACGACGTGTCGGACACGCTGACGTCCGCCTATACGTGCCTGTGCCTTCTCGGCTCGCTCGTCAAGGTAGCCAGGCCCTTTCGCGCCGCTTTCGTCCACGGGTGGTCGGCGCCCAGCACCCGCCCGCAGCCGGCAAGCGTCCGCTCATACAGCGGGATCGCGTCCGCCGTCCGCCCCGCAGCCCGGTAGGCCATCGCGAGATTGTTCCGCGTTGTCAGGGTGTCCGGGTGGTCGGTGCCCCGCACCCGCTCGCAGCCGGCGAGCGTCCGCTCAAGCAGCGGGATCGCGTCGGCCGTCCGCCCCGCAGCCCGGTAGGCCATCGCGAGGTTATTCCGCGACCTAAGAGTGTCCGGGTGGTCGGTGCCCCGCACCCGCTCGCAGTCGGCGAGCGCCCCCTATACAGCGGGATCGCCTCAGCCATCCGCCCCTTAAGCGTGTTCGGGTGGTTGGTGTCCTGCATCCACTCAAACAGCGGAAAAAAGGTAATCAACAAACCTCCAACGCTACACTCAGCGAAGTGAAGCCGTCAGGGGGGCAAGGTACTGTGTCCCCGCCTACAGACATATGAGATCTATAGAAGATCCTACTGCCCCGGATGACTTTATAGACGTCCCTGTCGTTCGCCCCCACCCTCGCCATCGCCCGTGCAGCCTCAGGACCAGGGGCGCAGCCGCGGCAGCGGCCAGTTCCGGCCGGACCGGCTGGCGGTGAGATCAGCCCCTGCAGGAACCGGGCGCCCGGTCAGCCAGCAAAGGACGGCGGATGCGGCACCGCGGACAACGACAGGTCGCCTTCTGCCGCTGCCGCGGCACCGGCCGGGGGCCAGTTCCGGCGGGTCACCTGTATCTGGACGGTGATCCCGTCGGCCAGCCGGGCATCCAAGGTCGGCAGGACCCGGGGAAGCATCAGGCCGACGAACTCGGCCGGCCAGTGCTCATGCACGTAGCCGACGTGCGAACCGCTCAGCAGCTCGCCATGTTCGCCAGCCTTCCCCCGCTAGGTATCGTCGCGCTAATGTCCGTCAACGTGATCGTGCCGACCCTCGGACTGGCGCTCGGGCTCGCCGCCGCGCTTCCGATCATCGACCTTCTCTGATGGCGCGCGGTGGCCCCGATGTTCGACCGGGAACGGCTCATCACCGGCACGCGGAGCTGAGCCTTCCACTTAGTGGCAACGGACGAAACCCAGCGAAGGGAGCCTCAAGATGCCGGCAACGGTCAGGCTGACGCGACACCTCATCGGCGTGCAGATCCGTCGTGGCAAGTTCGACGTCCTGATCGACGGCACGGGCGTCGCGTCGATCGACGCCCATGAGACCATCGAGACGCCAGTCGAACCCGGACATCACACCCTGCAGCTCCGCTACGGCCGATATTCGAGCCGAACTGCGGCCTTCGACGCGGCCGAGGGCCAAGTCGTCGCCTTCCGATGCGGCGAAAAAAGGATCCTGCCAATCTTTCTCGCATCCTTTGTCGTGCCATCCCTGGCGATCCCCCTCAGGCGCGAGTAACCAGCGATGCGAGCCGAGCTTGCGAAGTCTCGTCCACTGCCGCTTCGCTGCAGGCCAGAGCCTCTCTGCGGCGCCGCAGGGTACCGCTGAGTGGCCGCTAGTCTCCCGTGAAGGCGTGCCCGATCGGGACCACCGGAGACCATTGGATTGAGTCGCGTTAGTACGGGAGCCGCCATTTGGCTTAGCGTGGCGTTAGCGAATCGATCGCTACTGGCGGCAGTTCTTCGACCTGGCGCCTGGAGAGGTCGAGCCGGATCCCGGCCTCGACCCCGGTGACCGCGCTGATCGGGATGGCTACTTGCCTGCGTCCCCACAGGTGCCCCTCCTGCAAGAGCACGTGCGTCACCCGATGGTCGTCCGGGTCGATGACCAGGCCCTCGACCAGCCCGATCTCCCCGTCCGTAGCGTGTACATGCTCACAGCGGCGGACCTGCACCTCGCCGAGGGGCACCGAGTCGTAGGTCACCGTCCGCCGACGCGGGCCGTGGCTTCCCTCCGCATCCCACCCCTGTCCTTCGGTCCAGACCCCGCTCAGGCCGTGATAAGGCAGGCACAAGACCTGATCCGGTTCGTAACCCGGGTGGTCGCCGCCCGCCACGAAGTGCGTTTCTTCGGCCGGGTCGAGCCTGTCGAACTCCGCTTTGCTACAGCTCAGCCGGATCCCATCCGCTGTCGCCTCGGCGAGGTCCACCGGGACGAGCCGGTCAATGTCGTGGCCATGCTCGTGCTTGGGGCCGACCACCAGGTAGGTGATCGCGCGGCCGACCGGGTTGACGATCACCCGGACCACCTGGCCGCAGTCTCCATCGGCACAGCTCGCGCTGGCCCCGATTGCGAACGGTGTTTCTGTCATCGGCCCGCCCTCCTTGTTCCCTGGATGGTAGCGCCGTGTGAGCATCAGCCGACAGGGTAAGCACTCACTACGACGGCGAACCGACTCAAACCCGCCACTATCAGCTCCGGAACTGGCGTGCCCTTGCTGACCACGGCGTTCGGGCCAGCAGCTCTCTTCAGTTATCCGACCGTGTCCGTCGGTACTGGCTTCGACTCCCCCACCGGGCGCGCAACGGGCATGTGAGCGGTTGCTCAGGCGGTCGTTTCAGGCAGGGGGTCGACCTGCACGTGCCCAGGTCGGAGGCCATTCGCGCTGCTATCGGACAGCTGGTCAGTCGGCACATGCAGATCCTCCGGCATAGCCGGATTGACATCACGATGGAGATCTACACTCAGGTGCCGGACGCCGCGACGCGCGCTGCCCTCAGGCGGCTGAGCGATGAGATAGACCAGGGCGAGGCCGAATGAGCTACTGCTTTACTTTGCTGCTGTACGAGCGAGCCCGGACACCTGATAAGGCATCCGGCCTAGTGTCTGAGCTGGGCGCGCTCGGAGGGACTCGAACCCCCAACCTTTTGATCCGTAGCTACCGGCACGTTCCTGCCCGACTGGTGCAAGTCCAGCCCAGGCCGCATGTACCGGGTGGCTGATGCCCGTGATTGGAGGGGTAGGTTGCTGTACTCCGCTGCTGTACGACTGTCAGCTTGGGAACTGGACCGTTATGTCCCAGTTGCCTTGGTATTCTGTCAACGGCCATTGGGAAATCCGGTTGGGCGGTCTTGTCTTCTCCGGGCTGGCGGCCACCAGTTTTCCAGGCTGGTGGCCGCGTGTTCTCCCGGCGGGCGGGGTTAGGTTGCCAGCGGGATCACCCCCTTGCCTGCGAGGGCTTCGGCGAGCCGGTGCGAGTCGCCCTTGGTCAGGACCAGGTGGGCGTGGTGCAGCAGCCGGTCCACGGTCGCCGTCGCCAGGGTTTTCGGCATGATCGAATCGAATCCTGACGGGTGAATATTGCTGGTCACGGCGACGGAGCGGCGTTCGTAGGCGGCGTCGGTGATGCGGTAGAACGCCTCGGCGGCGTCCTGCCCGGCCGGGAGCATGCCGATGTCGTCGACGACGATCAGGTCGGCGCGGCAGATCCGGGTGACGGTGCGGGCGACCGACCCGTCGGCCTTGGCCCGGCCGATCGCGGCGGTGAGGGTCTCCAGGGTGAACCAGGCCACCCGCAGGTCCTTTTCGATCGCGGCGTGGGCCAGGGCCTCGACCAGGTGTGACTTCCCGGTCCCGGACGGCCCGGCGATCACCAGGTTCTCCGCGCGGCCGATCCATTCCAGGGTGGCCAGCGCGTTCTGGGTGGCCTCGGGGATGGAGGATTCTTCTGCCCGCCAGGAGGAGAAGGTCTTGCCGGAGGGGAATCCGGCGGTCTTGCGGCGCATCCGGCGGGTGGCGGCGTCGCGGCCGGTGACTTCCTCGGCGAGCAGGACGCGGAGTACCTCGCCGGGTTCCCACCTTTGGGCGCGGGCGGTGGCGAGCACGTCGGGAGCGGCTTTGCGCAGGTAGGGCAGCCGCATCCGGCGGACCAGCGTGTCGAGCTCGGGCGGGAGCGGCGGGGCCGCGGGGCCGGTCACCGGGTCCTGCCTGCGGCGTCGGAGAAGTCCGGGACGTCGATGGCCAGGCTGGCCTGGCCGGCCAGGGCGCCGGGAGCGCGGCTGAAGCCGGCGGCCCCGGCTGCGTCGCCGGCCGCCGCGGCGAACTGCGGCCCGCAGTGCCGCTCCGCCCAGCCGGTCAGGTCCGCGCAGGCGCCCAGGACCTGGCGGATCATCGCCGCGTCCGCGGCGGGCAGGACGGCGTCCTCATGCGGCTCGCGCAGTCCGGTCATCGTCCCGCCTCCTTCATGCCCAGGCGGGCCCAGCCGGAGGTGCCGGGCTGGGCGGAGTGGGCCTCGTCGGCCCGCACGACCCCGACGGTCTCCCGCTCGGCGGCCAGGTGATCGATGATCGAGGCCAGGTCGCCGTCGGCGAACCGGCCGGCGATCGCCGCCAGCCCCAGCGCCGCGTCCACTTTGCCGGCGCCGACCACGGCGGCCAGCTCGACCGCGCGGGCCATCTTCGACCGGATCCGCGCCGCGCCGGACGCGGCGGCCTCGGCCAGCCACCGCTGCGCGCCGTCGCCGATGGCCAGGAACTCCGCTTCCGCCTGCGTCCGCGGCCGCGGCCTGGGCTGGCGCGGCCCGTTCCCGCCCGGGTGATGCGGGTAATGCTCGTCGCAGATCTGCGGGCTGCCCGGGACCGACAGCCGGTGCCGGGCGATCTCGCCCGCCCCGCGGCCGGTACGGGCGGTGATCACCAGCTCCTCCCCGGCGGCCCGGCACCACACCCTGGTGCCGGCATGGCCGGGCGGGGTGGAGTAGCGGACCGACCCGAACCGGATGGTCTGGTCGTCGCCGACTAGCCGCTCCTCGCCCAGGGCCAGGGCGTAGGGCTCGTCCGGCAGCGGGTGCAGCATCTCCCGCTCGGCGGCCAGCCGGCCCGCCGGGACGGCCGCTGTCTCCCGGTGCACCCGGGCATTGACCCGGCCGCAGAACTGACGGCAGGCCTCCTCGAGCCCGGCGAAGCTGGCGTAGGCCGGCAGCAGGTTCGCGTCCGACGGCACCAGGTCCGCCTTGGCGATCTTCACCGTCGCCTCCACCCCGCCCTTGGACTCGGGGTCGAACGGCACGCACGTGGCCACCGTGCACCCGTAGTGCCGGCCAAGCGCGACCATCTCCGGATGACGGACCGGGATGCCGGCCACGTGGTCCATGGTGACGGTGCGCGCGTTGTCGGTCAGCAGGTACGTCGGCGCCCCGCCCACCGCGCGCAGCGCCTGGTCCAGGCACCAGGTCAGCGTGCCGAGCTGCTGGTCCCAGGCCGGGATCACCACCCGGAACCGCGACCAGGCCAGCCACGCCGCGAACAGCTGCGTCTTACGCCCGGCGATCCGCGGCCCGTCGCCCCAGTCCCACTGCAGCCACATCCCCGGCTCCGGCACCCACGGCCTATACCGCCGGCGCCGGCCCGCATGCCAGGCCGCTTTCACCTCTGCGACTGCCCGCCGGGTCGACCGCTCCGACCCGCCATAGCCCATCGCGGTGATCTTGCGGTGCGCCACGTCGGCGCGGATCTTGCCCTTGGACCGGTCGACGAACTCCTCGATCTTCGGCATGAACGCATCAATCAGCTTCGGCCGCGCAGCCCGGGCCAGCAGGTCGCCCCCTGCCTCCCGGATCGCCACATACCGGCCGACCGTCTTCGCGTCGCACCCAGTCAGCTGCGCCGCCGACCAGGCCGTCCCCGTGAGGTCAAACGCCTCGAAAATCTCCATGATCTCCCTGCCAGACTTGGTCATGGGTCCCTCCGGACACCGATGGGTAAGACGAATCACCTCAAACCCATCCACACCGAAGGGACCACCAGCATCGCGACACGCCGGACACCGGAAGAGAACATGGCCAGCAACCCGGGGCCGTCAATGGCCGCAGGACTGGAGAAATGATGGCCACCAATCTGGAGCTAACTGGCCGCACACCCGCATTTTTTCGTGGCCGCTAGCAGACGTCTCCGCCTATGACCAGCTGCTGGCGTTCCCGCCGCGCGCGGAGAGAGGAGGCGCGTGATGGGCGCGCGCAGGGACGAGCTGACCGAGCCGGCGATGGACGCGGCGATCGAGCGGGCCTGCGTGATCCTGCGGCTGCCGACGGTCCGGGGCCGCTACGGCGAGGTCGCCGGGATCGCGGCCCGCCAGCAGGCCAGCTACAAGGGGTTCCTCACCGAACTGCTGTCCCTCGAATGCGACGACCGGGAGGCCCGCCGCCGCGCCCGCCTGGTCCGCGAGGCCGGCTTCCCCCGGCCCAAGCGGCTGGAGGACTTCGACTTCACGGCCAACCCCGACGTCCCGGCGGCGCTCGTCGGCACGCTGGGCCGCTGCCAGTGGGTCGCCGCAGGGCAGCCGCTCTGCCTGATCGGCGACTCGGGGACCGGCAAGTCGCACCTGCTGATCGGCCTGGGCACCGCTGCGGCCGAGCATGGCTACCGGGTCCGCTATGTCACCGCCGCCGCGCTGGTCAACGAGCTCGCCGAGGCCGCCGACGACCGGATGCTCGGCAAGGTGATCGCCCGCTACGGGCGGATCGACCTGCTCTGCCTGGACGAGCTCGGCTACATCGAGCTGGACCGGCGCGGCGCCGAGCTGCCGTTCCAGGTTTTCACCGAAAGAGAAGAGAAATCCTCCATCGCGATCGCGTCCAACGCCCCGTTCAGCGAGTGGGCCCAGGCGTTCACCGACCCCAGGCTCTGCGCCGCGATCGTCGACCGGCTCACCTACGACGCCCACATCATCACCACCGGGACCGGCTCCTACCGGCTCCGCGCGACCGCCGCCCACCGGGCCGCCGCGAGCGCCGGCCCCGGCGCCAAGGAGAAGAAAGGCACCCCGTGATGCTGATCAATCATCCCGGCAGCTACCAGCAGGCGGCCCTGGCCTGCCTCGACGCCGGCATCGCCCGCGACACCGCGCTCATGCTCGCCGACGCCCGCGCCGTCCTGGACTGGCTCGCCTCCGGCGATGCGCCGCCGTCCGCTGCCCGGGGAGCCGCCGCAGCTCTCGACGACGCCGACAGCCCCTATACCCTCCAGAGCCTTGCCGGCGCGGTCGCCGAGACCGAGGGCCGGCTGGTGCGCGCGGTCCGCGACGCCCTCGCCGGCATGCCGGGCGGCATTCCCGGAACCTGAGGAACCCCGGGCGCCGGCACGCCCGGGGCTCCTTTTCATTTCGCCTCTGATCAGAAAAGGAAAAGAAAGGAAGCAGCGGCCATGACCAGCACCCAGGACACGGCGGACACCGCCGCCGGCGCGCAGGAATGCAAGAGACCCGGCTGCCAGAACACGGTCCCTCCCGGCTCCGGCCGCGGCCGGAGCCGCGTGTTCTGCAGCGACGAATGCGCCCGCCGCTACCACAACGACGCACGCCTCCCCGTCCCCGCCGCCTCCGGCAGCCAGGACACCGGCCCGCTCGCAGCACTCGAGCAGGCTCTGCGCCAGGCCGCCGTCCTCGCCCGGGCAGCACGCGACCAGGCCGCGGCCCTCGACCCCGCCCGCGTCCGCGCCGGCATCGCCGACACCGAAGCAGCCCGCCGCCGCGCCGAAGCCGCCGCCGTCACCGCCCAGGCCCGCCAGGCCGAAGCCGAAGCCGAGGCCCGGGCACTCGCCGAGGCCCTCCAGGCCGCCCGCGACGACCAGGCCGCAGCCGAGGAAAACGCCCGCCAGGCCGCCAGAACCGCAGCCGGCCTCACCGCCGAACTGGACCAGCTCCGCCGCGACACCGCCGCCCGGATCGCAGCCGCCGAGGACAAAGCCCGCCAGCAGGCCGACGCCGCCCGCGACGACGCCGCCCGCTCCCAGCGCGAGCGCGACGACGCACTCACCACGGCACGCGACGCACGCGCCACCGCCGACACCGAGACCGCCCGCACCCGCCAGGCCGAAGCCGACGCACGCGACGAAACCAGGCGCGTCCGCGACGACGCCGCCCGCGAACGCGACGCCCTCCGCGAAAGCCACAGCGCACAGCTCGAAACGCAAAAAGACCTCACCGAAGCCGAACGAGCCCGCGCCGAACGAGCCGAAGCCCAGCTCGAAACCGAACGAGCCGACCGCCGCCAGCTCACCAGCCACATCACCGGCAACGGCCAGGAGCCCTCCGCACCCACGCGAAACGGGGCCAGACCAAAGTAGAACCCCCCAGCCTCCCGCCTTCTCCCAGACGGAGCCAAATCAAAAGAGAACGTGGGGCCAAACGGGG
>NZ_JASIAL010000551.1:0-26633 GCF_030042015.1 Trebonia sp.
CCCCCCTTGGGGGGTTGATGAATACCAGGCGAAGCGGGACACGACCCTGGTCTGCTGAACACTGTACGGCCCGATCGGCAAGTAGTAGGTGTAAGGGACGGCAGGAGGGAGAGCCGTGACATCGGATGGGTCGCTGATCAGCCGCTCACTCGCGGGCGACGGCGAGGCATTCGTTGAAGTGGTTCGCCGCCACTCCGCCACTGTCTCGGCATACCTTCTCCGCCGTGCGGGCCGCGAAGCGGCCGAAGACCTGCTGGGCGAGGTGTGGGTCGCCGCGTTCGGCGCCAGGTCCGGCTACGACCCGGGGGTTCCGGACGCCCGCCCGTGGCTGCTCGGGATCGCCAGGAACGTGTTGCGGCGGCACTGGCGAATGCGACCGCATGGGGAGGCGGCCCTGGGGACGGACGAGGTCGCCCCGCCCGTCGATCCCTGGCCTGCGGTCGATGAGTGGATCGACGGCGCGGCGATTGTGCGCCAGGCACTCGTGCGGCTTTCTCCCGGCGAACGGGAGGTCCTGCTGCTGGTGGTATGGGAGCAGTTGACCGTCGCGGACGCCGCGCGTGCGCTGGCCATCCCGCCTGGCACCGCGCGGCGCCGCCTGCACCAAGCCCGCGTCACCTTGCGAAGTACGCCAGAGATCGTCGCCCTATTGAACGACTGCAACGAATGCATGGTGCGGGAGGTCGAGTGACCGTGGACGAGATGGAGTTGGTCGGCCGCTTCGGCGACGTGGAGCCCTTGCCAGCCGAGGCGCTCGACAGGGCCGAACAGACCCTGCGCGCCGCCATGGCGGTCGCGGAACGCCCCAGGCCGTCGACACCCGGGCGCAGCCGCGGCCCACGCCGCGGTCGCCTGCCGGCAAGCGCCGCGGCAGCGACGGTGCTTATCACGGCGGCGGCACTCGTGCTCACCAGCACCGGGCACAGCGCCGGCCCTGCGCATCGCGATGCCGTGGGCGGACGCCCCGGACGGCCGCCCACGTCCGCTGACATCCGAGCCCATGTCGTCGACGCGCTTGCCGCGAGCGCGAACACGGTGCTCCTGGTGCAGTCAGCGACGACAACACCCGGCGAGGCCACGATCACGAGCCAGGCGTGGTATTACCCCTGGGACGGCCAGCCAGGCGTGGTGCGCGATGCAGGCTCCTCCTGGATCGATGGCCAGCCCGCAAGCAAGATCCTGTGGGACCAGTCCTTCACGATCCCGGCCGGGGACGACTCGGAATCGAGCTGCCAGGTGACCGTTACGCCGCTGCGAAGCATCCCGGGGCGATCGGACGTCAAGGCGACCACCGCCAAGGTTCCGGCCGTCACGGCGCCGGCCGTCACCGCTACGGGCGTCACGATCGATTTCTCAAGCGAAACCTGGCAGCCGACGGTGACGTCGTGCTTCCCGCTGGCCCCCGGCCTGGACGCACCCGCCGGACTGCCCAGCCCGTCGGGCGGGGGCCCGGTATCGGACATCCGCACGATGATCTCCGACGGACTCCTGCGGGTTGTCGGCCACCAGACGCTCAACGGGCAGCAGACAATCGAGTTCCAGTCGACCACGGGCGGGATCCTGACCCTCCGCCTGTGGGTCAATGCCAGTACCTACCTGCCGGTGCGATCGGTGACCACCGGGCCGACCGGTGATCCGAACCCTGGCCGGACGTGGACAGAAACCGAACAGTACGCGTTTCTCAGTCCAACCCAGGCCAATCTCGCCCGCTTGCGCGTCAGCGTGCCGCCAGGCTTCACAGAGGCCTCGTCTTCGCCTGCGCAGGGGTAGCCCGGCCGTCGCCAGCGCGCCTGCACCCACCCGCGGGAGACCGGGGACTAGTCTTCTGCCGAAGAAGTAATATCGCAAAGTGGTGCCCCAGTGACCACCGCGGTCATGGGCTCGGCGGGAGGCGCCAGTGGAAATCGCAGCGGTTGCCGGCGGCGCTGTCGTGCTGTTGGCGATCATCGGGATGTCGGTCTACGCGGCACGCACGCTGCCGCCTGACGCCCAGATCCCCGTCCACCATGGGATCGGTGGCTATAACAACTGGGTGTCAAAAAGTACGGGCCTCGTCATCTGGGCGGCGACCGGGGCAGTCATCTTCGTGATCACGGCGGTCACGGCCGCCAGCGCCCACGCCGGGAGCAAGTCAACGCCGAGCCTGATCCTGCCCTTCGTGCTGCTGCTCGTCGCCTGCAGCCAGTACGGCGCGATCAGGGCCGCGCTGCGCCGAAGCGGTGGCGCGGCTGGCCAGTTCCGCGATTAGTGCAAGATGCGCGATTAGTGCAAGATGACGGTCCGGTTGCCGTTGAGGAGCACCCGGTGCTCGGCGTGCCAGGTGACCGCGCGCGCAAGGACCTGCGCCTCGACGTCACGGCCGGCCTCGGCGAGCCGCTGCGGCGGGTAGGTGTGATCGACGCGCATCACGTCCTGCTCGATGATCGGCCCTTCGTCCAGGTCCGGCGTCACGTAGTGCGCGGTCGCGCCCACCAGCTTGACGCCCTTGGCATACGCCTGGTGATACGGCTGGGCGCCCTTGAAGCTCGGCAGGAACGAATGGTGGATGTTGATCATCCGGCCCTCCACCCGCTTGCACACCTCGGGCGAGAGGATCTGCATGTAGCGGGCGAGCACGATCAGCTCGGTCTGCGTCTCGTCGATGAGCGAAAGCAGCGCGGCCTCTGCGGCCGGCTTGGTCTGCGACGTCACCGGGATGTGATGGAACGGGAGCCGGTAGGACTCGGTCAGGTCGCGGAAGTCATCGTGGTTGGAGACCACGCCGACGAGCTCGACGGGAAGCGAGCCGCTCTTCCAGCGGAACAGCAGGTCGTTGAGGCAGTGCCCGAGCCTGGAGACCATGAGCAGCGTCCGGATCCGGACCGTCGTGTCGTGCAGCCGCCAGGCCATGTGGAACGCCTCGGCGACCCATGAGAAGTCGCGCTCGAGTTCGGCGGCGGTGCGGCCGGGCGGGGGCACGGAGAAGTGCACCCGCATGAAGAACCGGCCGTCGTCTGGCGTGCCGTACTGCTGGCTGGCCACGATGTTCGCCGAATGCTGCACAAGGAAGCTGGATACCGCGTACACGATGCCCGGCTTGTCCGGGCAGGACAGGGTCAGGATGAACTCCAGGCCTGTGCGTTCCTCCGCGCTCATGATCTCCAACCTTCGTGACGGCCGGCCTTGAAGTCAAGACCGCAGCTGGCTCGCTGACCAAGGTGTTAGCCGAATAGCTGGCCAGACAATTCCGTTGGGGTAAGCCACAAGGTGCCGGGCGGCCAGGCGTGCCTGGATAATCGCTAGGTGCGGTTTCACCGGGTGCAGGTTGTGCGGCGAGCGCCCCATCCGCAGCGCGGGTTCACCCAGGGGTTGATCGTGGCCGGCGACGCGGTGTGGGAGTCCACCGGGCTGTCCGGCGAATCGGCGCTGCGGCGGTACCGGTTCGGCGCGGACAGGCCGGCGGCGCAGGTGCTGCTGCCCGATCAGCTCTTCGGCGAGGGGATCTGCGCGGTCGGCGACGGCATCTGGCAGCTGACCTGGCAGGACCGGGTGGCGCTGCGCTGGGACGCGGCCACGCTGACGCTGCGCGAACGAGTCCGCTACAACCGTGCGGGCTGGGGGATGTGCGCGGCCGGCGACGAGGTCGTGACAAGCGACGGCACGAGCGAGCTGGTCCGCCGTGACCCGGCCACGCTTGAACCGGTCGCGCTCGTGCACGTGCGGTGCGAGGGCGCCCGGGTCCGCGGGATGAACGATCTCGCCTGGTCTGGCGGCCAGGTCTGGTCTAACGTGGCAGGCACCGCGTGCCTCGCCGGCATTGACCTGGCGACCGGCGAGGTGACCGACGTGGTGGACGCCCGCGCCGCCGCCGAACGGCACCGGACGGATCCGCAGGCGATCATGAACGGGATCGCCGCGCTTGCCGCCGGTGGCGAGTTCCTGCTTACGGGCAAGCGGTGGCGGTCGATCCGGCATGTCCGGCTGGTTCCTGACCGGGACCGCGGTCACCGGGAACGGCTGCTGGCCGGCCTGTCTCACTAGCCGCGCCAGGTCCGACGCGGGCCCCGCCAGGTCCGGCGCGGGCCCCGCCAGGCCGCGGTGCGGAGGCAGGAACGCGCCGGGGCGCCGTACGCAGCGGACGGTCGGCGTACCCGCCGTCGGCGAGCCCGGCCAGGCGCTCGAACACGTTCCATGCGCCGAAGTCGCCGCTCAGCACCCAGGACGCCCCCGCCGCGGCGAAATAAAGCGGGAGCATGACCAGCCCGCCGCACCAGGCGTACTGGGTGGCGTGACGCGCCTCGTGCCGAAACAGCGCGGTGTCCGGTAGCAGCGAGTCCTGGCGGGTCACGATCACGCTGCCCACGGTGAACGCCGGGACCGCGGGCACTGGCAGCCGGTAGCCAGTGCCGGTCAGCAGGCCGCACGGGGCCCGCGCGAGGCGGGCGCGGCCGGCCAGCGCGATACCGAGGCCGGCCAGCGTGGAGCCGTTGGCCAGGTTGACGGCGGACCGCAGGCGGTGCCGTCCGCGCGCCCCCGTCAGGCTCGCCCGTCCGGTGATCCATCCGGCGGGGATGGCGCCGGGGAGGACGGCGGACCGTAGACCGCCGGCCCGGAGCCCGATCCGTCCCCGTTGGACGACCCGATGGCCGGGCTGCCGTACCCGTCTGCGATCACCCCGCCGATCGCCCAGGCCGGGGCCGCCACAGGTAGCGGCAGCTGAGGCTGGCTGTGCTCGCGGTGCGCGTGAGCCGCGGCATGATGGTAGGCACGGAGCTGGGCGATGAACTCGTCGTCGGCGTACGGAGCTCCGTCTACCAGCGGACCGCGCTGATGCTCGAAGACGGCCGTGACGTCCTCGCCGCTGAGCGTCTTGTGCGTCTCGAGCGCGTGTGCCAGCGCCAGCACATGCCGCTCGTTGTCGCGCAGGATCGTCTCGGTCAGGCCGAGCAGCGAGGACAGGTTGTCCTCGATCCGGTCAGCCAGCGCGTGCCTTGCCCGCATGGAGGAGTCTTCGCCGCCGGGGCGCCCGCCGCCGCCGGGCGAGCCCACCTCGAGGCGACGGGCCGAGGAGTACGACGAGACCGTGGTACCCATGCCCCAGAAGCCTTCCATGTAGGAGGCCACCGTGGTCGCCTGCTCGAGGTCGCTGGACACGCCGGAGGAGCTGTCGCTGTCGAAGAACATCCGCTCGCCGGCCAGCGAGGCGAGCGACACGAGGATGTCCGCCTGGTACTCGCTGCGCCACCGGGTGAACTGGTCTTCCGGCTTGACGCTGGCGACCATCCCGAGGTAGTCGCTGCCCTTCTCGATCGTGGCGATGTCGATCTCCATGTGCTGCCGGGTCCGGTACGCGACCAGCGCGTGGCAGGCCTCGTGAATCGCCACCGCATGCCGCTCCCGCTCGATGTACTCGACGTCCTCCGGCGGCCCGAGCTCCTTGAGCTGCTTGGCCTTGAGCACGTCGGGCCAGGTGATGACGTCCCGGCCATCCCTGATCGCGGTGATCAGCGCCTCGTTGACCAGGTCCTTGATGCCAGCGCCGGTCGCGTACGGGGTGATCGTGGCGAGCTTGTCGATCTGCTCCTCGGTCAGCTCGTGCTGGACTTTGGCGAAGTACCCCTCGTAGGTGCGGATGCGGCCCGCCTTCGACGGGTAGCCGACCTTGTAGATGCGGTCGATGCGGCCAGGGCGCAGCAGCGCCTCGTCCAGCGCGGACGGCATGTTGGTCGCCATCATCACCAGGATGCGGTACTTGGGCGGCGGCTTCGGCCGCATGCCAAGCGCCCGCCTGATCACCCGGTTGACGAAGCCGCGCGGCTTGTTCAGCCCGGACAGCTCGGTGAGCAGCGCCTGCAGCGTGCCCATGCCGCCGCCCATGCCGCCGCCGTTCATCCCGGCCCCGATGATCTGCTTGTTCCGCCCGGCCCCCGGCTCGGCAGGCCCGGCCAGGCCCGAGGCCATCGCCTCGCGGGCCAGCATCCACTGGGTGTCCGCGGACAGGTAGGAGAAGCCGTGGCAGCCGGCCCGGGAGAACGCGGGCGTCGCGGTTCCCCGGCCTCCGCCAGGCGCGCCGCCCTGGGTGACCGTGCCGCGGTTGCCGAGCGAGTCGGCCTCGTCGAAGAACACGATCACGCCGCCGTACCGCAGCGCGAGCTTGCGCAGCTTGCGGAACAATCCCTTCACCTTCAGCACGCCGACGCCGAAGAACATGTTGATGAACGCGCCCGGGTCGACGAACACGTACGGCTTGCCGGTCTCGCCGGCCACCGCCTCGGCCATCAGCGTCTTCCCGGTGCCAGGCGGCCCCCAGAGCAGGATCCCGCCAGGCACGTAGCCGCCGCGGTCCTCCACGACCTCCGGGTTTTCCAGGAAGATCATGTTCTCCTTGACCCGCTCGAGAACGTGGTCCTGGCCCCAGACGTCGGAGAACCTGGTCTTGATGTCATCCGGGTAGTAGACGTCCACGCCGCCCCGGGACAGGAACCAGAACAGCAGCGCGAACTGGGCGACTACGAAGATGAGGTAGAACGCGATCTGGATCACGAACGGTATCTCGTGCCAGATGATGCCGGGCAGCGAGGCGAGCGCCAGCGCCGGCGGGGAGTGGATGATCTTGCCGGTGACGATCGCGACGACGACGACCAGGAGCACCCAGAAGAGCGCCCTGCCGAGCCGGAACCGGGTCCAGTCCGAGAACCTGCGGTGGTTCGTCCGTTGCAGCCCGCCCCAGACCCTGTTGAGCCAGAACTGGTTGTACGCGGCCGAGTGCTCGCAGATCAGGAGGTGGACCTGGTGCACGACCTCGAGGCCGGCCAGGACGAACACCCACCAGCCCACGCGCGCCTCGATGCGGCAGGCGTCGAGGAACCCGATGAGCGGGTTGTCGCCCATGACCGTGAAGGTGAGGAGCAGCCAGATGATGGCCAGCAGCACCAGCCACCGGATCCGGTCCCAGACGGGAAGCGGCCGGCGGGTCAGGATGTCCCCCTCTCGCGGGCGTCCGCCTTCGTAGCCGAGTGCCTGCCCTGGCCGTTGGGCCTTCTTCATGTCGGGCTCCCAACGGTAAATGACGTCATAATGGTGTTTATGTCGTTTTCATTCTGGGCGTAACAAGCGTTGGTGCAGTGCACCATGAGGAAGTAAACGACAGTCTGATCGGCGTTGGTCAGCACGTCTTCGTCGAATGTATCTGAGATCCCCCCGGGGTACGTGTACTGGAACGTCTCCCTGACTCCGTGCACGCCCTGGTTGGCGGTGATCGTCTCGTCCCGCAGCGACTTGAAGTCGGTGAGCGGGAAGCCGTCCTCGTCGTCCTGCTCCCGCGTGCTCGAGGTCACCGGGAGCATGAAGTCGCGCAGCATGTTGTAGGACAGCTCGTTGCTCGCCGTCGACGAAAGCTGCCCGACCTCCGCGAACACGAAGGGCTCGGTGACGTCCCCCGCGAGGAAGTGGCTGGCCGACGGGTCGCTCTCGGCGTCGAACGCGGTGGACCAGATGCCAACCCCCGAGCCCCCCGCCGCCGCCAGCGCCTGGTTGAGCGACTGCTGGGATATCTGATGCCAGCCGTAAGGCACCTTGTAGTACGTCCCCGCCGCTGAGTCCGCCACGTAGGTGTACTGCGGGGCGCCACAGGCACTGAGCCCAACCGAGCTGAGGATGACCACGAGGAGGGGCACCAACCCCCTGACGAGGCCTCTTGTTGGACGGAAGGCCTTGTTCGCCAAAGGGGAGACCTCCACGATTTGTCGTCTGCAGACAAGTATGCCGCTTCATTTCGATTTGGTATAGGCGGTCAAGGCACCGAACGGACACGGGTGACTGTCACGACTGCGCCGACTGTCACCACGCCGGCCAGCGCGAACAGGGCCGGGTAGCTGTTCATTAGTCCGAGTACTACCCCGGCGAGCAGCGGAGCCACCACGAGAGGCAGGCTATAGGCGATATTGATGATCCCCAAGTCCTTGGCGCGGTCCGCCGCGGCGGGGAGCACCTGGGTGAGCAGCGCGGGAGCTGCCGCCCAGTAGGTGCCGAAACCGAAGCCGAGCAGCGGCGCCGCCACCAGGGCCATGCTCCAGGTGGGCGATACGGCCAGTATCACCGCGGCGGTCGCCATGATCGCCGCGGACCCGATGACGAACGGCTTGCGCTTTCCCGACCGGTCCGACGCCGTCCCGCACACCGCGCCGGCGATCAGCAGCGCGACCGCGTACAGCGCCATCAGGATCAGCAGGCCGGTCTGCGGATCGTGGTAGTGCACGCGGTCGTTCAGGAAGTACAGCAGGTACAAGGTGCCGAGGTCGTTGCCGAGGTTCACCATGAAGTGCGTCCCCCACGCCCAGCCGAAGTCCGGATGCTGCCGCGGTGACACCCACAGCCGCCGCAGTGCCGTGCGCACCGGGACACGCGGCTTGAACTCCCTGGGCAGCGGCTCGTCCGGGGTGCGCGCCACGAACAGCACCGCGCCCGCGACAACGATCGCGGCGCAGGTCGCGTAGCCCGCCGACATCCTTGTCACGATCACGATCACGATCAGCGCGCCGAGCACGGTGCCCAGCATCTGGCTGATCCCGATGAGGCCGCCGAGCGTGCCGCGCTGTGTCGCGGGCACCCGGTCTGGCAGCGCCGCGGTGAGCGTGGCGAGCATGCCGCCGAGCCCTAGTTCCGCGATGAACCAGCCGATCGCCATCACCGCGACGGATGGGGCAGCGGCGACCACGAGGATGCCCGCGGCGCCGGTGAGCGCGCACGCCACCGTCCACGGATGACGGCGCCCACGGGATGAGGTCGTCCGGTCCGACAGCGCGCCGACGACCGGGTTGGCGAGCAGCGAGGCGAGCGCCCCGACGCCCATCACCACAGAAAGCAGCACGGCGTCGCCCCCGCTCGGCACGGCGCTGCTGCTGGCCAGATGCTGGTGGAGCGAGGCGACCTGCTCGGGCAGCAGCACCTGAATCGGCGCGTAGATCGCCAGCCACAGGCCGATGTTGGCCAGGAACAGCAGCGTTATCCAGCCGGCCCGCACCGGCTGCGTGGGCTCGGCGAGGGCGGTTGGCAGCGCGGTTTCGGTCCCCGCCGCGATCGCTTCATCCAAAGCACTGTCCTTCCCCGCGGTAGGTGGGCACGGCAACAGGCTCCGCCCGCTCATGACCCTCGTTGATCAGGTGGTATTCGGTGAACCGCTCCGCGAGTTCGCCGGCCTTGGCGTGCCGCAGCCAGACCCGGTCGCCCACGCCCAGCCGGCCGGCCGCCGCACCGCGCACCGGAGTCTGTACCTCGCCGGCGCCCTCGGTGCGGGTAAGGCGCAGGCCCGCGGGCCGGAACGGCGACGGCAGCCGGTCCGGGGTCCCGGTTCCCGACGCGACGTAACCGCCGCTGAACAAGGTGGCTACGCCAGGTCCCGGCCGGCGAACCACCGGCAGCGCGTACAACACGGCGGGCCTTGGCCGGAACGCGCGGTACGCGTCGAACAGCGTGGGTCCGACCAGGCCCGATCCAGCCGCCAGCTCGGTGACCGACTTGTCGCCCGAGGTGGACTCAAGCGACCCGGTGCCGCCCCCGTTGACGAACTCGAGCGCGGTCAGGCCCCGGATGCGGCGGACAGTTTCCGCACGCCGCTGCCGCAGCTCCACTGCCGAGCGCGCCTGGATCAGGCGGAGCACCGCCGCCCGCACCGGGTGGCCTGGCGGCGCGTCGCCAAGGCCGGCGATCTGGCCCTCGTAGCCCATGACGCCGACGAGCGAGAACCCGGGCCTGGCGAGGATCGTCTCGGCGAACCGCGCCGCCTGCGCGGGGGTGTGCAGGGGAGACCGCAGCGTCCCGATGTGCGGCCCGCGTGCCAGCGGCCGCCAGGACACGTCGAGTTCCAGGCAGACCCTGATCTCCGGGTGGCCTGCGCCGAGGGCGGCGTCGATGAGGTCGAGGTGGGCGACGGAGTCGACGGTCACCGTGATGTGCGCGCGTGCGGCGGCATCCGCGGCCAGCGCGCGCAGCGCCCCCCGGTCCGCGGTCGGGTAGGCGACAAGCAGGTCATCGCCGCTCGCCGTCGCGTGCAGCCACAGCGCCTCGGCCAGCGAATAGCACATCACCCCCCGGTATCCCGGCCTGGCCAGGGCGCGTTCGATCAGGTACCTGCACCGCAGCGACTTGCTGGCCACGCGGATGGGCACGCCGCCTGCCCGGCGTACCAGGTCCGCGGCGTTGGCGTCGAAGGCCGCCAGGTCGACGACGGCGAACGGCGGGTCCAGGTGAGCGGTCGCCCGCTCATGCAGATCGTGGCCCCCGCCCGGCCTTGCGAGAGTGCCCGACATGCTGAAACACTAACCGGTCGGCGGGACAACCAGACACCCTCAGGGAACACCCGGACAAATGACTTGGCGTAACTGGGCGGGCACGGTGTCGGCGGACCCGGCCCGGCGCTACCTGCCGCGGACCGTGGCGGCGATCGCCGACGCGGTCCGGGAGGCGGCGCTGGCCGGGCTGACCGTGCGGGCCCTCGGCAGCGGGCACTCGTTCACCCCGGCGGCGGCCACCTCGGGCGCCGCGCTTGATCTTTCCTCCTGGACCGGCGTCGTGGCCGCGGACGTGAACTCCGGGCTGGTCACCGTGCGCTCTGGCACCTCGCTGCGCGCACTCAACGCCGCGCTTGACATGCTCGGCCTGGCGATGGCGAACCTGGGCGACATCGACGCGCAGACGATCGCGGGGGCGATCTCGACCGGCACGCACGGCACCGGAGCCCGGCTCGGCGGACTCGCTGCCCAGGTCGCGGCCCTCGAGCTCGTGCTCGCCGACGGGTCCGTGGTGTCCTGCTCGGCGCGGGAGCGGCCGGACCTGTTCACCGCGGCACGGGTCAGTCTCGGCGCGCTCGGCGTGATCTCCACGGTGACGCTGGCCTGCGTCCCGGCGTTCACGCTGGCGGCCGAGGAGGGCCCGCTGCCGCTGGCCGAGGTCACGGCGCGGTTCGACGAGTTCGCGGCGAACAGCGACCACTTCGAGTTCTACTGGTTCCCCTACGGCCGCAACGCGCTCGTCAAGCGGAATAATAGGATCGCCGCAGGCCCGGACGCGAAGCCCATCCCTCCCGCCATGCCCGACTGGCGGCGGTTCTGGGAGTACGAGGTGATGGAGAACGCGGCGTTCGGCGCGCTGTGCCGGACCGGGCGCGCGGTGCCCCGGCTGATCAAGCCGCTGAACCGGCTCGCCGCCGCCACGCTCTCCAAGCGCGCGTACTCCGCCCCCTCGCACCAGGTATTCGTGACTCCGCGCCGGGTCCGGTTCGTCGAGTCGGAGTACGCGGTGCCCCGCGAGTCCGTGCTCGACGTCCTCGCCGAACTGCGCGCCGAACTGCCGCGCCTGGCCGACCCCGTGATGTTCCCCGTCGAGGTGCGCGTGGCGGCCGCCGACGACATCTGGCTGTCCACGGCCTACGGCCGGGACAGCGCCTACATCGCGATCCACCAGTACGCCGGGCTGCCGTACCAGGAGTACTTCCGGCTGTTCGAGTCGATCACCGCGAGTGTCGGCGGCCGCCCGCACTGGGGGAAGATGCACACTCTGCACGCCGAACGCCTCGCCGTGCTGTACCCGCGATTCGCCGACTTCCTCCGGGTCCGCGATGAGACGGACCCGGATCGCCGGTTCGCGAACCCCTACCTGGATCAGGTCCTCGGCCCCTGACCGGTCAGGGGCCGTACTTGAGGATCGCGCCGTAGTAGCCGCTCGGGCTCGCGGGGCTGAGGCTGATCGCCCACAGCGAGCGCGTCCCCGGAATCCAGGTCAGGGATGCCCCCGACTGCGGGATCACGCCGGGGAGCGAGCCGTAGTCGGTCCAGTGGCCGCCGGTCAGGTGGTAGACGAGCCAGAATCCGCTGAAGTTGAGGTCGGTGCCCGCCACCCACAGCCCGCCGTGCCCGTCAGGCACCAGGGACCCGAGCACGTCGACCGGGCTGCTTGCGACGGTACGCCACGCCTTGCCGGTCCAGTGCATCATGACGGTATCCGGGACGGGGGTCGACGAGAACGATATCGACCGGACCAGCAAGGCGTTCTGCGGTCCGACCGCCGTCATGTACGAGTAGTAGAGGGTGGCGCCCGTCGGCAGCGGGGGTGGTGCGGGGAGGGCGACGGTCCCCCACGTTTTTCCGTTCCAGTGCATGACGAAGCCGAGGCTCGGTCCGAGTGCCCAGATGTCGTCGGGCCCGGCCGCGCTCACGTCGGCCGCGGGCTCGGGCAGCTTCACCTTCGCCCAGGCGCGGCCGTTGTAGCGGGCCGCGTAGTCGGCGGTCCCGAAGACCCACACGTCGCCCGGGCTGAACGCGGCGGCGCCGGTGGGCGACGACATCCAGGACGGGAGCGCCTGGACCAGCCACTTCGCCCCGGTCCAGCGCAGCGCCCTGCCGCTGCCGTCGAACAGCCAGGCATTGCCCGCCGAGCTGGCGCTGATCAACCCCCTGTCCACGGCCGAGTTCACGTAGCCGTCCAGCTTCGCCGGCAGCGGCACCCGCTGCCAGGCCTTGCCCGTCCAGCGCTCCACGGCCGTCAGCCGCCGCGCCGTCCAGATCGACCACGCGTCTGTCGCCGAGCTCGCCGTGAGCAGGCCATACACGCTGCCTTTGGCTGGTCCGATCGTCTTGACCACCCGCCATCCGGGCGTCGCCGCCGGCGCCGCGGCCCCGGTCGGCCGCCCGAGGCTAGCCGGAGCCGCGGATGCGGACGCGTACGCGGTCATGGTCAGCAAGGCCGCGGTGGTGGCGAGCGTGAATCCGTGGCGGGTGTACCGGTCGGCGCGCATGGCAGCTCCGCGAATCCAGCGATCTCAGGCCGGGATCGTCTACACCTTGGACGCCTTAGGGGGCTTCTCGGTTTCCCCGGTGAACCGTCGCGACGGACATTACGTTACGTATCTATAATTATCCGTTAAGTAACTTCGTGAGCGCGGTGGCGGATGGCGGTCGGCGGGTCGGGCAGGGTCCCCGGGTCGGCGTGCCCGGCGCTGACGCGACTGACGGGCATCGGCGCGTTCCGCATCACCGAGATCCCGCGCCGCCGCGACGCCGCCGCGCCGGACTCTGGCCGCCGCGACGAGACCGATGCGGGCAGGCCGCAGCGGGTGGCGGCGCTGGCAGCCGCCTACCATGGCGGACTCCACACCCGCGGCATCGTTGCGTTCGGGTGGGTCAGGACGGCACAGGGCGGGGCGGTGCACGTCATCGCCGCGGGGAGCGAGCTGGCCGGGAGCGAGCGGGCCGCATCCGCCGGCAGCAGCATTGACGGCGACGGCGACGGTGTGCTCTTGTCGCTGCCAGGCGGCGCGCGCGCAGCGGTCCTGCGACCGGGCGCGCTGGCCGAGTTGCTCGGCCGCGTCCCCTGCTGGCGGGAGATCGCCGGCATCAGTGACGGGCTGCTCGCGCCCGCCGACGTTTCCCGGCCGCTGGCCGCGAGCCGCGCCGCGCCGTCACTGGAGGAGGGGCTGCTCGCGAGCTGGACCGGGCCGTTCGGATGGATCGTGGTAGCCGAGCCCCTGCCGCCGGAGGCGCTGCGCTCGCTGGCCGGCGAGGTGGCAGTGCGCCAGCGGCTGGCCGAGGCCGCGGCCGACCGGTTCCCCGAGCAGGCGGTCCAGGCGCGGCGCCTCAGGGAGCGCCACGCCGAACTGCACCGGGGCGTCTCTTCCGGTTTCTGGCGCATTCAGCTGCTCGCCGGCGGGTCCGATGAAGCGCGCGCCGCGCGCGTGGCCGGCCTGCTGTGCGCATCCGCTCAGCTGGACGGGCTGCCGTACGCGCTGAGCCCCGCGCCGCCGCGCGAACCCGCGCCGGGCAGCGGCGAACCCGGCGGCGAACCCGGCTGCCATCCCGGCGGCGACGCCGTCCCCACCGCGCCGTTCTGCGGGTCCACCGAGCTGCTTGCCGTGCTCGCGCGGCCGCCGCAGTCCGAGATTCCCGGCCTGCGGCTCGCGCTCGGTTCCGACTTCGACGTCAATCAGGAAATCACCGGAGCCGCCGTCCACCTTGGCGACATCCTCGATCGCAACCGGATGCCCGCGGGACCGTTCAGGTTGCCGCTCGGCTCGCTGAACAGGCACGTGTTCGTATGCGGCGCCACCGGCGCCGGCAAGTCGCAGACCGTCCGGTCCCTGCTCGAGGCGGCGACCAGGCAGCACATCCCGTGGCTCGTCGTGGAGCCGGCCAAGGCCGAGTACCGCCTGATGGCGAACCGGATACCCGGCGCCGAGGTGGTCCGGATCAGGCTCGGCGAGGCGGACGCCGTCGCCGCGGGCCTGAACCCGCTGGAACCGGCCGCCGGCCCGGGCGGTGCCAGGTTCCCGCTGCAGACCCACGCGGACCTGGTCAAGGCGCTGTTCATCGCGTCATTCCGGTCCGAGGAACCGTTCCCCCAGGTGGTCAGCGCCGCGCTCACCCGGGTCTATGAGGATGCCGGCTGGGATCTCGCGCTTGGGGAGCCGAGAGGCGCGCCGGCCGGCTATCCGGCGCTCACCGACCTGCAGCGCGCGGCCGAGCGGGTGGTCACCGAGATCGGCTACAGCCAGCGGGTGACCGACGACGTGCTCGGCTTCATCCGGGTCCGGCTGGCGAGCTTGCGGCATGGCACCGCGGGCCGGTTTCTCGAAGGCGGGCACCAGATCGACTTCCGCCTGCTGCTGCGAACGAACGTCGTGCTGGAGATCGAGGACGTCGGAGACGACAGGGACAAGGCGTTCCTGATGGGCGCGCTGATCATCCGGCTTGCCGAGCACCTGCGGCTGACGCACCGTGCCGCGGCGCCAGCCGCGGCCGGCGGTTCCGTCCTCAGCCACCTGACCGTGATCGAGGAGGCGCACCGCCTGCTGCGCCGGTCCGAGGCGCCGGGGGCGCCGGGGGCGCCGGGGGCGGCCGGGTATGCCGTCGAGATGTTCGCCGGGCTGCTCGCGGAGATCCGCGCCTACGGCGAGGGCCTGGTCATCGCCGAGCAGATCCCGGCCCGCCTGCTCCCCGACGTGATCAAGAACACCGCCGTGAAGATCACCCACCGCCTCCCCGCGGCCGACGATCGCGACGCGGTCGGCGCGACGATGAACGCGACGCCGGAGCAGTCCCGCTTCATCGTCACGCTGCCGCCTGGGCAGGCCGCTGTGTTTGCCGACGGGATGGACTTCCCGGTCCTGGTGAAAATCAATGACGGCACCGAACGGGAGGCGGCGACTGACCCGCGCACGGTCGACGCGCGGACCGTGGTGAACCCGCGTTCGGCCACCTGCGGCGGCGAATGCACCGGCCGTCCGTGCACGCTTCGGGACATGCGGATCGCGCAGCGCGCGCTTGACGAACTCCCCTGGGTGCGCGCGTGGGCGGAACTGGCGGTGCTCGCGCACCTGGCGGGCTGGCCGGTCCCGGTGCCAACCCCGGCCCGGCTCGCCCGGTTCAGGGAGCTTCCTGCCCGGGTGAGCCAGTGCGCGACGGCGCACGCGGTGGACGGGGCCGTCGCCGTGCGGGCGGCCGTGATCGATTCCGGGATCAGCCCGGGCGCCCTGGCCGCCCACGCATGCGCCGCGATACGGGCGCGGGCCGACCGGGATCAGTGGCTGTGCGCACCCGACGAGCCGCAGTGGCGGCTGGCCGGGCCCGTGACGGAGGCGGTGGCCTTCGGCGTGGCCCGCCCGTCGGCCATCGAGGCGGCAGGACCGCTGACCGCGCTGCTCGGCGCGTTCATCGACTGCCAGTGGCCGGCGCGCTACCTCACGCGCTCGGCGGCTGGGCCGGCGGCGTCGGGAACTTGAACGACGCACGGCCCGCCTTAACCGCGGTCACGTCGGTGATGCTGGCCGCGGTGGCCGTCGAGCCGCTGACGGTCGCCACCACGAAGACCGTGTCGCCCTTCTTCACCGACCCGATCCCCGCCGCCTGCGCGTCGACCACGGTCTTGCTGGTCACCGCGTAGCTCGCGGTGAACCCGTCGGCGCTCTTCACGGTCACCGAAGTTGAGCTCACCGCGGTGACCGTGCCGTCCTGCACGTCCATGGTCTGATAGCCGCCGCCCGACTTGGGCACGGTGACTTCGCCGTGCAGCACGCCGCCGAGTCCGCCGAGGGCGAGTGCCCCGCCGCCGAAGAAGAACTCGCCGCCCAACCCGCGCCGGCCCGGGCGGGCGCCAGGACCAGACGCCGGCGCGCTCGCGGCCGGGCCTGGGGAGGCAGCCGAGTTCGCCGCGCCGACCGCCACGGTGTCCGTGGCGCCCTTCGCGGTGAGCGTGTGCGTGGCCGCGTAGCCGACGCCCGCACCGCCGGCCAGTGCCACGATCGCCACGCCCGCGATCGCGACCGGCCGGCGGGGCCGCCAGCGCTGCCAGCGCGGCGGGTTCATCGTGATCATGTCGGCGTCGAGGTCTTCGTCCCGCCCGAAGTCTTCGCCGAAGCCGTCATGGGGGTTCATCCGCGATCGCCTCCCCGGCGCCCAGCCAACCCATATCAACACAACGATGCGCGCCAGAACTGAGGGAAAGCTTAGCGCGGATACTGCTTATCCACAGAGTTGTACACACCGGTGTGCACACGGTTATCCACAGCAACACTAGGTCTGCGGTTGCAGCACCGGCGGCCGGACGTCCGCGGACGGCTTGCTCGGACGCAGTCCCCAGCGCCCGGATATGCACATCCACAGCAGCGCCGCCGCGCACAGCATGCGCACGCTCGACGTTATCCACTCGCCCTCGAAGAGTTGCACGCGCTGCAGCCATAGATGGTGTGACAATGCCGTGGCTTCCATGTAGGTGATGGCGCCGAAACACAGCCGGACGAGAACCACCCCGTCGAGCCACGAAGGCGGGTAGAGCGCAAGCAGGGCGATGATCATGACGTCGTACCACGGGCGCTGGTACGGCCAGAAGAAGATCCAGCCCAGGCTCAGCGCGAGCGCCGGGGTCACGGCGGGCAACTCTGGGACCGCGTTCGGCATCCGGAACAGCGCGAGCAGCGCCACGGCGATGAACAAGAGCAAGGCGATCGTCACCAGGTGCGCCGGTGTCTGGTCCGAGCCGAACCTCTCCACTCCGAACGGCCGGTAGAAGACCTGGTAGAGGTTGTCCCACGTCACCTGGTTCCCGCGCTGGAAGAGCACCTTCACCGCGGGCGCTCCGGCGATCGCGTACGACGGGACGATCACCGCCACGAAGCCAGCCGCCAGCCACGCTATCGCGGCGGGTGAACGCCGCAGCGCCCACGCGGCGCCAAGCGCGAACAGCACGAACGGCGACTTGACGGCAACGGCGGCACCGATCAGCGCCCCGGCACCCACGCAGCGCGCCATCGACGGGGCTTTCTCGTGCGGGCCGAACCGCAACACCACCAGCCCGGCGACGCCGACTGCGACAGCCAGGCCGTCGATGTGCCCGCTGGCCACTATCTCCCAGATCACCAGCGGGTTCAGCGACCACAGCAGGTGGGCGCGCAGCCGTCTGGCCGGATCGCCGCGGAGCAGCGTGTCCAGCAGCAGCGTCACGCCGGCGAACGCCGCCGCCACCCACAGCTTCAGCCAGAACGTGATCTGCGCGATCGAGGAGCCGCCGAGCTCGGCCGACACCCACTCCTCCGCGGTGGCAAGCGGGCCGTAGTCCGACAGCGAGTGCTGCCAGGTGACCGGGCTGTTCACCGCCATGACGTCGCCCAGCTTGACCATCTGCCTGGGCGTGTCGACGTAGGGGCTGTGCCCGAGGACCACCATGTTGCCGTCGATCGCGTAGGACTGCGTATCGGTGGTGCCGGCCGGCGGCAGCACCACGAACGCGGCGACCGCGATGAACGAAACCGCCAGCAGCGGGCGGACCCGCGGTCGTGCGCCCCGCGCCACCGCGAGCAGCCCGGCACCGACGCCCACCGCGGCCACCACGGCCGCGCCCCACAAGGTGAACAGGACCACATCGCCCGGCAGGCCAAGCGACACCCACCACGGCGGCGCCCCGGTGGTGTGCGCCATCGCCGGCACGCTGATAGACGGACCCGCGACGGAGATCGCGATCATCACGACAAGCGAAACGGTGATGCAGGCCGCCGCGGTCCAGACGAGCCACCGGGTTCGGCCGGCGGTCCGTATGTTCCGGTCACTCACGGTATTCACTCCGTTGATCGATGTAGTCCCGATATCGACGGAAGTGCTTTCCCTTTGTCGTCCTGACGGACTGACTGACCGTATCCGATTGGCTCTTCAGAACGTGTTAAGGCAAAACTCAGAACCCGTTAAGGCGTGACGGTTATCCGGCGATCTCCTGATCGAGCCGGGCCTGCAGGAGAAGCTCATCGCGGAGTGCGGCGGCGTCATCCGCGTCCACTGTCATCACTCGCCCGGCACCGAGTTCGTCGCGGCGCAGCACGGTCCCGGTGCGAGTGGCCCACCAGCGCCCGGCATTGCTACGCCAGACGTGCCATCCGGGAAATTCCGCCTTAAGCTCCGCAAGCTCCACGTCCCACCCAGTCATGACGTTCCTCCCGGAGTGGGACACGGATTCCGTATTCAACATGAACGTGCATCCGCACGGTGTCAAGAGACCACCTGCGGCCCGGTGTCACCAGCCAGACGCAGAAACCCGCCCGTTCACTTCGGCATCGGTGCCGGTCGCGGTGGAATCGGCGGCACGGGACTCGCCCGCCGCGCCTTCCGCCGGCATGCCGGCTGTCCCGCCCCCGGCCGGGCTGACGACCTCGAAGTCCTCTTCGGCCTCGACATCCGCCGTCGCGCGGTACCGGTACCGCACGATCGCGGCCACGGCACCCGCCGCCGCGAGGACGGACGCGGCGAGGATCGACCAGGTGAGGACCGAGTGCCCCTTCTTCCTGGTCACGTCCTCGGGACGCAGCTGCCTGGCGGTGACCAGCAGCGCCGAGGAGACCTTGGGCGCGGCGGTCGTCGTGCAATACCCGGCGGCGCTCTCCAGGCGCGGCGCGGCCCAGACGCGCACGCTGTATACGCCCTGGCGGACGCCCTTGCTGACCCCCATGGCCGCCGTCTGGGCCGCGCCGCCTACCCCCTGGGCGGCGCTGGCGCCAAAGCCCCTAGCCCGTGCGGCGAAACTGCCTGGATCGCTGGCCTGGCCGTTTACCTTTGCGTAGAACACGATTCACCCTCCCCATCCTGCTCTCGCAACCTCAAGGTTCCCTGCGAGGCCGGGTTCAATCATCGCCGGCGCGCGGCAGGCAGCCAGTACGGTGGAGCCGGTACCGTGATTAGTACACGACACCCAGGTGTGCACAGTGGCCGGAAAGCCCGGCCTGCGAAGCCGAACCGGAGTCATTAGCATGACCGAAAAGCTGACCGCGACGCTGACGACGACGCAGGGGACGGTCACCATCCGGCTGTTCCCCGACCACGCGCCGAAGACCGTGCGGAACTTCGTCGAGCTCGCCGAGGGCGGCCGGGAGTGGACGGACCCGCGGACGCGGGCGAAGAGCAAGGACAAGCTCTACGACGGCACCGTCTTCCACCGGGTGATCGCGGGGTTCATGGTCCAGGGCGGGGACCCCCTCGGCACCGGCACCGGAGGTCCCGGCTACCGGTTCGCCGACGAGATCCACCCCGACCTGCGCTTCGACAAGCCGTACCTGCTGGCGATGGCGAACGCCGGCCCGGGGACCAACGGATCTCAGTTCTTCATCACCGTGGCGCCCACGCCGTGGCTCAACGGCAAGCACACGATCTTCGGTGAGGTCATCGGTGGCGCCAACGTCGTGGACGAGATCAGCCGGGTGCAGACCGTCCCCGGCGACCGGCCGGCCACCGACGTGGTGCTGCAGTCGGTCACGATCGAACGCGGCTAGGCGACGGTAACCCCCCATGACCGCGTCGGACCAGGCCAGCCACCCCGGGCAGGACAGCCCGCCCACCTGTTACCGGCATCCCGACAGGGAGACGTGGGTCTCCTGCGTCCGATGCGGTCGCCACGCCTGCCCGGACTGCCTGCGCCAGGCGGCGGTCGGGCAGCAGTGCGTCGAGTGCGTGCGCGGCGCCGGCCATGGCGCGCGGCAGGCCAGGACCGTGTTCGGCGGCAGGCCAAGCCGGACGGCGGTCGTCACGTGGACCATACTCGGCCTCAACGTCCTGCTGTACCTGGTCGAGCTGGCGCACCCCAGCCTCGCCGAGGACTGGTGGATGATCGGATACGCCGGCCCCCCGCTGCAGGGCGTCGCCGACGGCCAGTGGTACCGGCTGCTCACGTCCGCCTTCCTGCCCGGCACAGGCAGCCTCGGCCTCCTGGACATCGCCTTCAACATGTGGGCGCTGTGGATCGTTGGCCCGGGGCTCGAGCAGTTGCTCGGCCGTGTCCGCTTCCTGGCCGTGTACCTGCTCAGCGCGGTCGGCGGCAGCGTGCTGTTCTACTACCTGGCGGCGCCGAACCAGCCGGCGCTCGGCGCCTCGGGCGCGATCTTCGGCCTGTTCGGCGCGTGGTTCGTGGTCTCCAGGCGGCTGAACCTGGACAGCCGCGGGATCGTCATGCTGATCGCGATCAACCTCGCGCTCAGCTTCATCTACCGCAGCACGATCGCCTGGCAGGACCACGTGGGCGGGCTGATCGTCGGTGCGCTGATCACCGCCGCCTACGCGTACGCGCCGCGCAAGAACCGGCTCGCGGTCCAGCTGTCGGCGAGCGTCGCGGTGGTTGCCATCCTGGCTGTCGCCATCGTGATCAGGAACGGCCAGCTCAACCCGTAGCGCCCGTAGCGCTCAGCGCCACCTGGTGGCAAGCACCACCCCGGCGACGATCAGCGTGAACGCGCAGACCAGGTTCCACCCGCCGAGCGCGGAAAGCACGGGCATGTCCGCCTCGGTGACGTAGTACAGCGCGATCCAGGCCAGCCCGACGAGGAAGCAGGCGACCATCGTCGGGGCGAGCCAGGGCGGGCTGACCGCCCGCCGCCGCGACTTCGCCGCCGGCGGCGTGTACACCGGCTTCTTCCGGACGCGGGACTTAGGCACCGCGCACCTCCTGCTCGGGGACTGCGACCACTTCCGGGTAAGCGTAGTGCACGCCGTCCCTCTTCGCGTCCGCGCTGGTCAAGGGTTACCTCCGCGGGGCTCAGGGGCCGCCGGGAGTCGGAGTCGGGCCCGACGGGGTCGGGCTCGACGGGGCGGTCGGCGTGGGACTGCCTGTGCCCGTGGGCGAGGACGTCGGGCTCACCGAGGCGCTCGGCGATGGGCTCGCCGTCGCCGTCGGCTGCACGAAAAGCGTCACGCGGTAGCCCTTCGGCTCGGTCGCGCCCTCCTGCGGATCCTGGTTCCAGACGATTCCAGGCGGCGTGCCGGACGGGCCCGCGATGTACTGGGTCGTGTACAGGAAGCCGTAGGACGTCAGCTCACTCTCGGCACTGGCGACCTGGAGACCGGTGACCTGCGGCACCTGGATGCCGCCGCCCGAGATGTACAGCGTGATCGCGGTGCCCGGCGGGTACTTGGCGCCGGGCGACGGGCTCATGTGGTCGACCTCGCCCGACGGAAGGACGGACTGCGCGTCGGTCTCGATGTCGACGTTGTTGAAGCCCGCGCTCGTCAGCTTCTGCACCGCTGGCTGCTGCTGGTCGCCTACGACGTCCGGCAGCAGCAAGTCGGCCGTCCCCGCCGACACGTAGACGGTGACCGTGCCGCCCTTGCCGACGCTGTCGCCGTTGGCCGGGATCGTGTTGATCACCACGCCCTTTTGCACGTTCGCGCTGTTCTCGTCCACCACGGCGGGGACCAGGCCCGCGGCCTTGATCTGGGAGATGGCCTGTGCCTCGGGAAGCCCGTTCACCGAGGGGACCAGGTAGGTCTTGCCGTTGCTTGTCAGCATCATGGCGGCCACGGCGATCGCGGCCACCACGACGAGCGCGGGAATGAGCCAGGGCAGCCAGCGGCGTGCCCAGCTGCGCCGCGGCTCCATGTCGCCGTCGTCGTAGCCGCCGTACCCGGCCTGCTGATAGGGCGGGGCCCCGGTCGGGTCCACGCCCATCATCGTCTGCGGGCCCATTCGCTGGGTGCGGTCGGGGTACCCGTAGTAGTCGGCCCGCATCGGCGGCGGCGCCATCGCGGCCACCTGCATGCCAGAGGCCGCGCGCTGGATGTCGGCCTGCATCTCCGCCGCGGTCTGGTAGCGGTCGTTCGGGGACTTCGCCATCGCCTTGAGCACGATCGCGTCCGCCCACAGCGGGATGTCCGGGTCCAGCCGGGACGGCGGGATCGGGTTCTCCCGCACGTGCTGATAGGCGATCGCCACCGGGGAGTCGCCGGTGAACGGCGGCCGTCCGGTGAGCAGCTCGTACAGCAGGCAGCCGGTGGAGTACAGGTCGCTGCGCGCGTCCACCCGCTCGCCCCTGGCCTGCTCAGGCGACAGGTACTGGGCGGTTCCGATCACCTGGGCGGTCTGCGTCATGGTGGCCTGCGCGTCGCTCATCGCGCGGGCGATGCCGAAGTCCATGACCTTGATGTCGCCGTTGCGGGTGACCATCACGTTCCCCGGCTTGATGTCCCGGTGCACGATCCCCGCCTGGTGGCTGTACTCCAGGGCGCGCAGCACCCCGCTGATGATCTCGAGCGAGCGCTCGGGCAGCAGCCGGTGTCCCTCGATCAGCAGGTCGCGCACGGTGCGCCCGTCCACGTACTCCATCACGATGTACGGGACAGGCACGCCGGTCGACAGGTCCTCGCCCGTGTCGTAGACGGCCACGATCGACGGGTTGTTCAGCGACGCCGCCGACTGGGCCTCGCGGCGGAACCGTGCCTGGAAGGTCTGGTCCCTGGCGAGATCGGCGCGGAGTGTCTTGATCGCGACGATCCGGTCGAGCCGGATGTCGCGGGCGCGGTAGACCTCTGCCATGCCGCCCCGCCCGACGATGCCTTCTAGCTCGTACCGGTCACCGAGCAGCCGGGGCTGTGTCACGTCTCGCACTTTTCCAAACCACCCTGCATCGTAACTGTCATCCCTCGCTTGCCGCCGCATCCGTGGCCGTCGACGTCGGTGTGGCAGACCCAGACGGAGTCACGCTCGGCGAACTGGACGCCGGGGTCGTCGGCGTCACCGAGGGCGACGCCGACTGCGACGCGGACGCCGTTGGCGCCTCGGTCGTCGGCGGCGCGTCTTGCGTTGGCGTCGGAGACGGGCGGCTCGGCGTCGGCGACCCGGCCGCCGTCGTCTGCGGCGCCGTCTCTAGAGTAGTGCCTGAGGCAGTGCTACCGGCCCGTGTTGTCCGGACCGACGCCGTAGCCGGGGGCACCACCTGGCTGGCGCTCGGGGCCGGCGAGGTGGAGCTCGTCATCGACATGTGGTGGCCGCCGGACGTGAGCAGCAGCGCGACGATCGCGGCCACGCCGCACACCGCCACGCCCACTCCGGCCGCCGCGAGGCGGTGCCGGCTGAGGGGGGAACCGGCTGTCCGTTCGGAATGATGGAATTGATTCGTGGGCGCGGTCGGATAGCCGGGCACCACGGGCAGCCCGGCGGTGGTCGCGACCCCGGCGCCGGACCCCGCGCGGGCGGCCAGGATCACGTCCGCGCGGTCGGCCACGTGCCGCGCGGACTCGGGGCGGCCCTCGGGAGTCTTCGCGAGCATCGCGAACACCAGCTCGCACACTGGCCTCGGCACGTTCGCGGGCAGCGGCGGCACCGGGTCGTGCTTGTGCATGATCGCGATCGTCAGCGGCTGGTCGGCGATGAACGGCGGCTCGCCGGCCAGGCATTCGTACGCGACGATGCCAAGCGAGTACACGTCAGAGGCTCCGGTGACCTCCGCGCCGGTCGCCTGCTCTGGCGAGACGTACAGCGCGGTGCCCATGACGATCCCGGTCGCGGTCAGCTGCGCGGCCTGCGCCTCACGTGCCTTCGCGATGCCGAAGTCGGTGATCTTCGTCGTGCCGTCGGCCGTGATCAGCAGGTTCCCCGGCTTGATGTCCCTGTGCACGATGCCGGCCTGGTGCGCCGCGTCGAGCGCGCGGGCCGCCTGGCTGACGATATCCAGGGTCGTCTCGGGCGGCAGCCTGCCGACCCGCTCGAGGATCGCCGACAGCGGCTCGCCGTTCACCAGCTCCATCACCAGGTAGGGACCGCCGAGCGGACTCGACTCGCCGTAGTCGAAGACCCGCGCGATGCCCGGGTGGGACAGCGACGCCGCGTACCGCGCCTCGGCGCGGAACCTGGCGCGGAACAGATCGTCGTTGGCGTGCACGGCCGACAGCAGCTTCACCGCCACCGGACGGCCGAGAACCCGGTCGACGCCGCGCCAGACCTCGCCCATGCCGCCGGACGCGATCCGCTCGACCAGCTCGTACCGGCCGTCGAGGAGGTACTCGCTCACCGTATCCCCAGTGTCGCCAGGTAGGCCTGAATGACCGCGACGGCGATCGGCGCGGCCGCGGCAGCGCCATATCCACCGCCTTGAACCATGACGCCGACGGCGATCTTCGGGTTGTTCGCGGGCGCGAATGCGGTGAAGACCGCGTCCGGGTTCGGGCTCGAGCCGTTGAGCAGGTTCTGCGCGGTACCGGTCTTGCCCGCGATGACCAGGCCGCCCTCGTTGGCCGCGTTGTAGGCGAACGCGGTGCCCTGCGGGTCCTGCACGACCGCGATCATCATCTGCTTGAGGTAGCCGGCGATCGTCGGGCTCACCACCTGCTGGGTCAGCACGGACGGCGTGGTCGCCTGGACGACGGTCAGGTCGGAGGCCGTGACCTGCTGGATGAGGTACGGCTTCATGAGCGTGCCGTTGTCGGCGATCGCGGCGGCGAACATCGCCTCCTGCAGCGGCGTCACGGTGTCGCTGAACTGGCCGATGGCGGAGAACGCGGCCAGCGGCGGGCTGTCAGGGATGACGTACTGGCTCGGCGCCACCGTGACCCCGGGAATGTTCAGGTTCGGGTCGTTCATCCCGAACCGCTCGGCCATGGTGTTCAGCGTCTGGCCGCCGAGGTCGATGCCGAGGTTGCCGAACGTGGTGTCGCAGGATTGCGAGAACGCCCACAGGATCGTCGTCTGGCCGTTGGCGCCCGCCGAGCCGCACACCTCGCCGTCGTCGTTGTGCAGCTTGTTGACGGTCTGCGGCAGCGTCAGCACCTGCGGGGAGTAGACCATGCTGCTGGTGTTGCGCGTGGTGTCCTGGGTGAACCAGGCCGAGCTGGTGACGATCTTGAACGTGGAGCCGGGCGGCAGGGTGGTCTGGGTGGCGTTGTTGATCAGCGGGCTGGGGTTCTCCCGGAGAAGAGCCTCGTCGTAGTTGTTCACCGTGGTGCCGTCGTGGGACGCCAGCACGTTCGGGTTGTAGCTGGGGTAGGAGGCCATCGCGAGGATCGCCCCGGTGGCCGGGTTGAGCGCGACCACGCCGCCGACCCGGCCCTTGCCCGCGAGGATCTTCGCCAGCCCCTCGTAGGCGGCTTGCTGCGCCTTGGAGTTGATCGTGAGGTAGACCGTGGCGCCCTTCTGCGGCTTGTTCGTGATCATGTCGATGAAGTTGCGGAAGGCGAGCTGCGATCCGTTGCCCGACAGCAGCGCGTCCTCCGCCTCCTCGACCCCGCTGGTGCTGTAGATCGTGTCGTAGCCGGTGACCGGCGCGTAGACGGGGCCGTCGGTGTAGTACCGCTGGTACTTGTAGAAGTCGTCGGACGGCGTGGTGCCCGCGATCAGCACGCCGTCGGCGGTCACGATGTCGCCGCGCTCGTACTGGTTGGCCTCCGAGACCGCACGGATATTGTCGGGCCTGGTTGACAGGCTCGACGCCTCGAACCCCTGCAGGTAGTTCACGTTGATCATGAGGAGCAGGAACATGACCAGGACCGCGATCGAGATCCGCTTGAGCGCTCGGTTCACCTGACGGACACCACCTGAGTCAGCCCCTCCTCCTGAATCGGGCGCGGCGGCGGGCGGCGCGCGGTATCGGACAGCCGCGCCAGCACCGCGATCAGGATCCAGCTCGCCACCAGCGAGGACCCCCCCTGGGAGAGGAAGGGGGTGGTGATGCCGGTGAGCGGGATGAGCCGGGTCACCCCGCCGACGATCACGAAGACCTGCAGCGCGAGCATGAACGACAGCCCGCCCGCGAGCAGTTTCGAGTAGGGGTCCTTGATCATCAGCGCGGTGCGCAGCCCGCGCTGCACGATCAGGCCGTATATCAGCAGCAGCGCCATCACCCCGGCCAGCCCGAGCTCCTCGCCGAACGCGGTGAAGATGAGGTCGCTCTGCACGAGCGGGGTCCAGTACGGCAGCCCGTTTCCGAGGCCCCGGCCGAGCAGGCCGCCGTTGGCCATCCCGTACAGTCCCTGCACCAGCTGGTAGGACGCCTGCGGGTAGTCGATCAGGTTCTGCTGGCTGAACGGGTGCAGCCAGATGCTGAACCGGGTGCCGACGTGGGAGAACAGCTCGGCGGCGAGGAAGGCGCCCCCGACGAAGCTGACGAACCCGATCAGCAGCCAGGAGGTCCGCGACGTCGCGATGTAGATCATCGCGACGAACAGGCCCATGAACACCGCGCTCGTGCCGATGTCGCTTTCCGCGACGAGCAGCATCAGGCTGACCAGCCAGACCACTGCGATAGGGCCGAGGTCGCGGCCCCGCGGCAGGTCGATGCCGAGCACCCGGCGGCCGGCCAGCGACAGCACGTCGCGCTTGGCGACCAGGTAGCCGGCGAAGCTCGCCGCCAATGCCAGCTTCGCGAACTCCTC
>NZ_JASIAL010000113.1:0-6652 GCF_030042015.1 Trebonia sp.
CCGGGCCTCGAGGAGTCCACGGAGGTCGGGCCGCTGGTCAACCAGCCCACCAGGTCCAAGGTCGCCGAGCTGGTGACCGACGCGGCGGACTCCGGCGGCACGGTCGTCACCGGCGGCCGGGCGCCGGCGCGGCGCGGGTACTTCTACGAGCCGACGCTGATCGACGAGGTGCCCGCCGAGGCGGCGATCCTGGGCACCGAGATCTTCGGCCCCGTCGCGCCCGTGGTCCGGTTCACCGACGAGGCCGACGCGATCCGGTGGGCCAACGCCACCGAATTCGGCCTGGTCTCCTACGTGTACACCCGCGACCTGAGCCGCGGGCTGCGGGTGTCGGAGGCCCTGGAAGCAGGCATGGTCGGGCTCAACCGCGGCCTGGTCTCCGACCCGGCCGCGCCCTTCGGCGGCGTCAAGCAATCCGGCATCGGCCGCGAGGGCGCGCACGAGGGGCTGCTTGAGTACACGGAAACGAAGTACATCGCCACGAACTGGTGACGCGGCACGGGGAGCGGGCCGGATCGGGCGCCATCTGCTCCGGCTTCCGACCCGAATGCGGTAGCTTCGATGCCGTGCCCGAGACGATGCGCCTCGATGAAGCGGCTCAGGGAGCGCCAGCGGGGCGTCGGTCCGCCTCCGGCGTGCTCGGCGACTTGTTCCCGGCATCGGCGCCCGCCCCGCGGCGACCGCTGAGCCGCCGGGTGATCGGTGTCGTGGCGCAGGTCGCGGCGGTCGCCCTCGGCGCCGTGGTGCTGCTTGAGCGCATTCCGGGACTTCCGCCCTGGGACACGATTTACGCGGAGGACTACTGGAAGTTCTTCCCGCAGGCGCTGCAGCGGCCATGGCAGCTGTTCATCCCTTACGGCGGTTATGAGGAGCTCCTGCCGCGGGTGATAGCGCAGCTGGCGACCTACCTTCCGTTGCCGCAGGTGTCCCGCTGGGACGCGGTGTGCGGAGCCGCGATCGCGGCCGCCTGCGGTCTGTTCGTCTTTCACGCGAGCGCGGGGCACATCCGCTCTAAGCCGCTGCGGGCTTTGCTCGGCGCCGCCGTGGTGCTGTTGCCTGTCGCGCCGATGGAGATAGCCGACAGCGCCGTCGATGCCCTGTGGTACCTGATGCTCGCCCTGTTCTGGGCGCTGCTCTGGCGCCCGCGAACGCGTGCGGGGATGGCCGCGGCGGCGCTGGTGGCGTTCGCGGCGACCTCGAGCGAAGTGACGATGGTCCTGTTCGCGCCGCTGGTGGCGGCGCGCCTGTTCGCGCTGCGCCGCCCTCGTGAGCACGCGGTGACCGCGGGCTGGGTGGCGGGCCTGCTGGTGCAGCTGCCCGTGGTCCTGCTGGGCACCTCCGGTCAGTCCCGGCTGGCCGGCCGGCCGGAGGTCGGCCGCGCACTCGCCCTCTACGCCCACGACGTGGTGCTGACATCGATCAGCTGGCACCTGGCGGAGCGGCTGCAGTCGCTGGCCGGAAGCACCATGGCCATCGTGATCGTGGCCGCCATCCTGGCCGTCATCATCGGCTCGATCCTCCTCGCCCAGCCCGCGAGCAGGCCGTTCGTGGTGGCCGCGGTGGCGACCGGACTTCTCTTTTACCTGTTCGACGCGTCCCTGAACCCCCGTGTGCACTATCCCGCGTTCCCCGACTACGAATCCGGCTCCCGCTATACGGACCTGCCCATCTTCCTGTTCGAGTGCGTCGCGGTCGTCGGGGTCGACCACGTCCTGCGACGGCGCCGCGAGGCCCGCGGCCGGCGCGGGACGAGCCGGCGCGGGACGAGCCTGCGCGCCGTGGCGGCGGTCTCGGCGCTGGTCGCCGTCCTGGGAGCCGCCTGGATAGCCGACTTCAGGTACCCGGGCTACCGCAGCGAGGCGTCCTGGAATTGGGGTCCCATCGCCGCCACGTGGCTGCACGACTGCGCGCTGTCCGCATCCGGCGAGATCACCGTGCATACGGCGGCGCAAACCTGGACCCTCCCGTGCGACCGGATACGCCCGTAGCCGGGCGCGCGGCCAACCATGGCCCCGGGGGTTCACCGCCCCCCGCGCGTATCTACCATGACAAGACGTTCATCATCTTGACGGGACGAGAATCTGCCAGCCGGTCCGAGCGAAGAATGACCGAATACGGGCGGTAATCCCGGTATGGTAGGTGCCCGGGCTGTCAGCCGGGACGCGCGTTATGACAAGCGGAGGTAGGAGCGATGGCGGGATCGCCTGCAGGCGACCAGTTCGACCGCGATGTGGTTGTCATCGGTGGATGTGGCCACGTGGGCCTGCCGCTCGCGATCGCGTTCGCCGATCGCGGCGCCCGGGTCGGCATCTACGACGTGAGCGAGGCCGCCGTCGCCACGGTGAACGCCGGCACGCTGCCGTTCGACGAGCCCGGGGCCGCCGGGGTGCTGGCGCGGGTGGTTTCCGCCGGCCGGCTCCAGGCCTCGTCCGACCCGTCGATCGTGGGCTCCGCCGAGCACGTCGTCGTGGTGATCGGAACGCCAGTCGATGAGCACCTCAACCCCGACCAGCAGGCGATCCCGGCCGCGCTTGGCGGCTGCGCGGACTACCTGCGCGCCGGCCAGCTGCTCGTGCTGCGGTCCACTGTCTTCCCCGGGGTCACGGCGCTTGTGGAGAAGATGATCGCCGGCCGCGGCACCGAGATCGAGGTGGCGTTCTGCCCGGAGCGGATCGCCGAGGGCAAGGCGATGACCGAGCTGTTCGAGCTGCCGCAGATCGTCTCCGCCCGCTCGCCGCAGGGCCTGGAGCGCGCGAAGAAGCTGTTCGGCCGGCTGACCGACACGATCGTGGAGCTGTCGCCAGAAGAGGCCGAGCTGGCCAAGCTGTTCACGAACGTGTGGCGGTACATCAAGTTCGCGGCGGCCAACCAGTTCTACATGATGGCCAACGACCGCGGGCTCGACTTCGAGCGCATCCGCAAGGGGCTCACCCAGGACTACCCGCGGGCCGCGGACATGCCCGGCGCCGGGTTCGCCGCCGGGCCGTGCCTGTTCAAGGACACGATGCAGCTCGCCGCGTTCAACAACAACCAGTTCGCCCTCGGCCACACCGCGATGACGATCAACGAGGGGCTGCCGCTGTACCTGGTGCACCGGCTCGAGCAGCGGTTCGACCTCGCGTCGATGACCGTCGGGATCCTGGGCATGGCGTTCAAGGGCGGCTCGGACGACATCCGCTCCAGCCTGTCCTACAAGCTCAAGCGGATCCTCGCGTTCAAGGCGCACCGGGTGCTTTGCGCCGACCCGTACGTCACCGTCGATGAGAACCTGCTGCCGCAGGACGAGGTCATCGCGCGGTCCGACCTGCTGGTGATCGCCGCGCCGCACCCGGAGTACCGGGGCCTGGTGACCGACAAGCCGGTCGCTGACATCTGGAACGTTCTCGGGACGGGTGTGCGGGTATGACGGCTGACACGCCACGGGTCTCCGTGGTAGTGCCTGCGTACAACGAGAGCGAGCACATCGTCCCCGTCCTTGACCGGCTGTTCGAGTCGGTGCGGCTGCCATGCGAAGTGCTCGTGGTCGTCGACACCGCGGACGACACGACGATCCCCGTCGTGACCGACTACTCGGCCAAGGAGCCGCGGATCCGGTGCCTGATCAACACCTACGGCCGCGGCCCGGCCAACGCGATCAGGTTCGGCATCGCCGCTGCCGCCGCCCCGGTGGCGGTGGTGACGATGGCCGACGGGTGTGACGACCCGCGGCAGATCGACGACCTGGCCAGGCTGGTGGACCGCGGTGTCGCGGTCGCCGCCGCCTCCCGGTACATGCCCGGGGGCCAGCAGGTCGGCGGTCCCATCCTCAAGGGACTGCTGTCGAAGCTGGCCGGCCGGTCGCTGAAGCTGCTCGCCCACATCGGGACCAGGGACGCCACGAACTCGTTCAAGGCGTACTCCACCGACTTCGTCCGGGCGGTCGGCATCGACTCGCGGGACGGGTTCGAGATCGGCATCGAGCTCACCGCCAAGGCCAAGCGGATGCGGATGCCCGTGGCGGAGATCCCCACGATCTGGCTGGACCGCCAGGCCGGGGTGTCGAACTTCAAGGTTGCCAAGTGGATACCCGGCTACCTGCGGTGGTACCGATTCGCGTTCGGGCGGCGGCTGACCGCCGAGCGGATCCGGGCATACGGGAAGAAAATACGAAAGGGAGACGAGCAGTAATGCAGTCGGCTGGTTCGCGCCACCATGGAAAGAAGGTTCTGATCAGCGGGTCGGCCGGGTTCATCGGCGGCTACGTGGTCGAGGAACTGCTCGCGAAGGGCTATTCCGTCGTCGGCGTCGACAACTTCTCCAAGTACGGGAAGGTCGCCAAGTCCTACGACAACAACCCCAACTACGAGCTGATCGAGGGCGACTGCCGTGACGTCGACCTGCTGACGCGGCTGCTCGAGGACTGCGATCACTTCATCGCGGGCGCCGCGATGATCGGCGGCATCTCCTACTTCCACACGTACGCTTACGACCTGCTCGCCACCAACGAGCGGATCATCGCGGCGTCCTGCGACGCCGCGATCGCCGCGCACAAATCGGGCGGGCTGGGCAAGGTCACGTTCCTGTCCTCCTCGATGGTGTTCGAGTCCACCCCCGAGTGGCCCTCCTACGAGGGCCAGGAGCGCTCGGTGCCGCCGCCGCTGTCCTCGTACGGCTTCCAGAAGCTCGCCGTGGAGTACTTCGCCCGCGCGGCGTGGGACCAGTACAAGCTGCCCTACACGATCGTGCGGCCGTTCAACTGCGTGGGCATCGGCGAGTCCCGCGCCCTGGGCGATCAGGAGATCCTGTCAGGCAACGTCAAGCTCGCGATGAGCCACGTGGTGCCCGACCTGGTGCAGAAGGTGCTCAAGGGGCAGGACCCGCTGCACATCCTCGGCTCGGGCGACCAGGTGCGGCATTACACCTACGGCGGCGACCTGGCCCGCGGCGTGGTCATCGCCATGGAGCACCCGGACGCGCTGAACGAGGACTTCAACCTGTCCACCGCGCAGTCCACCACGGTGCTCGAACTCGCCGGGGCGATCTGGAAGAAGGTCAAGGGCACGGACGTCCCGCTGCGCGTGGTGAGCGACGAGCCGTTCGAGTACGACGTGCAGCGCCGCGTCCCGGCCATAGACAAGGCCAGGCAGGTGCTCGGCTTCGAGGCGACCACCTCGCTGGACGAGATGCTCGACGAGGTGATCCCCTGGATCGCCCAGGCCGTCGAGAACGGCACGATCTGACCGAGCCAGGCAGACTCGGGTTCGGCGAGCCATAGTGACCTGCGCGCGTAAGTGAACGTAGCCTAGAGGCGTGGACAGGCGAATCTTCGGGCTCGAGAACGAGTACGGCGTGACGTGCACTTTCCGGGGACAGCGGCGGCTGTCGCCGGACGAGGTGGCCCGCTACCTCTTCCGTCGCGTCGTCTCGTGGGGCCGCAGCAGCAATGTCTTCCTCCGCAACGGTGCGCGGCTCTACCTCGACGTGGGCAGCCACCCGGAGTACGCCACCCCGGAGTGCGACAACGTCGTAGACCTCGTGGCGCACGACAAGGCGGGCGAGCGGATCCTGGAGGGCCTGCTCGTCGACGCCGACCGGCGGTTGCGCGAGGAAGGCATCGCGGGGGACATCTACCTGTTCAAGAACAACACAGACTCGGCGGGCAACTCCTACGGGTGCCACGAGAACTACCTGGTGGGCAGGCACGGGGAGTTCGGCAGGCTGGCGGACATCCTGATCCCCTTCCTGGTCACCAGGCAGATCATCTGCGGCGCGGGCAAGGTCCTGCAGACGCCGCGCGGCGCGGTCTACTGCGTCAGCCAGCGGGCCGAGCACATCTGGGAGGGCGTGTCCTCGGCGACCACCCGGTCCCGGCCGATCATCAACACGCGCGACGAGCCGCACGCCGACGCGGAGCGATTCCGGCGGCTGCACGTCATCGTCGGCGACTCCAACATGAGCGAGACCACGATGCTGCTCAAGGTCGGCGCGACCGACCTGGTGCTGCGCATGGTCGAGGCCGGCGTCGTGCTGCGCGACATGACGCTCGACAACCCGATCCGGGCAATCCGCGAGGTCAGCCACGACATGACCGGCCGCAGCCGGGTGCGGCTCGCCAACGGCCGCGAGATGAGCGCCCTGGAGATCCAGTACGAGTACCTGTCCAGGGCGCGGGATTTCACCGACAAGAACGGGCTCGACGCGATCGCCGCCCGCGTGCTCGAGATGTGGGAGCGGGCGCTGGGCGCGATCGAGAGCGGTGACCTGGACAAGATCGCCAGGGAGATCGACTGGGTGACGAAGTACCAGCTGATCGAGCGCTACCGGGCCAAGCACGACCTGCCGCTGTCGGCGCCGCGCGTCGCCCAGCTCGACCTGGCCTACCACGACGTGCACCGCGGCCGCGGCCTGTACTACCTGCTCCAGCGCAACGGCGCGGTGGACCGGGTCACCAGGGACCTGGACATCTTCGAGGCCAAGTCGATCCCGCCGCAGACGACCCGGGCCAAGCTGCGCGGGGAGTTCATCCGCCGCGCGCAGGAAAAGCGCAGGGACTTCACGGTGGACTGGGTGCACCTGAAGCTGAACGACCAGGCGCAGCGCACCGTGCTGTGCAAAGACCCGTTCCGCTCGGTGGACGAGCGCGTGGAAAAGCTCATCGCGGGCATGTAACCGC
>NZ_JASIAL010000552.1:0-32511 GCF_030042015.1 Trebonia sp.
TCGAAGCCGGGCACGCGGGCGCGCAGCACGATGCCGGCGGCCAGCGGCAGCCCGACCACGAGGGCGAGGCTGGCGATGATGCCGGCCGGGCGCACGCCGGCGTGCCCGGCTTCGATGGTGAGGATCGGCCCGGCGAGGGCGACCGTGGCCACGGTGGAGCCGATGAGCACGCCGGCGGAGACGGCCGCCTCGCCGCCGGCCATCGCGGTGGTGGCGACCGAGGCGATCTCGCAGGGCGCCAGGCCGACTGCCAGCACCCCGTCGCGGAGCGGGCCGGGAGCCACCAGCCAGGACACGGCCCACGACAGCGCGGGCAGCACGGTGACCCCGGCGGCGAGCGCGGCGAGCAGCGGGCGCCAGGCCCCGCCGAGGCGGCGCAGCGCCGCGGGCTCGATCGTCACCGCGGTGGCGAAGACCAGCACCGCGAGCAGCACGTCGATGCCCTGCCTGGCGGCCAGCCAGGCGAGCGGCGGCCGCACGGACAGGCCGAGGATCGCGGCGGCGAGCACCGCGGCCAGTTCGGGGTAGCCGGCGACCAGCCTGCGCACCTGAGACGCCATGACGACCACGTCGTCGATCTTCCCAGGCAGGCGGCTGGTCATGGACAGTCGCAACGGTTCGTTCGGGATAAAGGGACAACAGCGGGGAACGGCCTGCCGAGTTCGGCGGCCGGGTCAGCGGTGCGGCGGCCGCTCGACCGGTGCGACCGATTCCCTGATGACCAGCTGCGGTTCCACCACCGGAGCGCTGGCGGGCGGGTCCGGCGACGCCCGGCCGTCTTCTGACTGGCGGATCGCGTCGATCAGCGTCGCGACGCACCGCACGCCGAGCTCGCCGAAGTCCTGGCGCACCGTCGTCAGCGGCGGCCAGAAGTGCGCGGACTCGGGGATGTCGTCGAAGCCGACGACGCTGACGTCGCGCGGCACGTCAAGCCCGGCCGCGCGGAACGCGTGGATGAGCCCGAGCGCCATCTGGTCGTTGGAGGAGAACACCGCGGTGAACGGCAGGTCCGCGCGGCCGGAGGAGGCCGTCCCGGCCTCCCCGGCGAGGGCGCGGCCGATCTCGAAGCCCGAGTCCGCGGTCCAGTCGCCGAACAGCGGCGGCGCCCAGGGCAGGCCGACCGCCGACAGCTCCGCCTTGTACGCGCGCAGCCGTGACTGCGCGTCGTTCCAGTCCGGCGGCCCGGCCACGTGCAGGATGCGCCGGTGCCCCTGCCCGATCAGGTAGCCGAGCAGCAGCCGGACGCCCGCCTCCTGGTTCACCGAGACGACCGGGATGCCGCCGGCGCCGCGCTGCTCGCCCTGGGCGGCCACGATCGGCACGTTCATCGACAGGCCGGCCAGGTGGGACAGCACCGTGGTCCGCGGCGCGACGATGACGATCCCCTCGACCTCCTGGGTCAGCAGATCCTCGATCGCCGCCGAGATCGAGCCAGGGGCGACCGACGCCAGATGGGCGACGGTCGCGTAGTAGCCGCGCCCGCGCGCCGCGTCCTCGACCGCGCCCACGCTGCTCGCCGGGCCGTAGTGCGAGCCCACCGCGGCGGCCAGCACCCCGATCGTCTGCGATCGGCGCATCGACAGCATCCGCGCCGCCCGGCTGGGCCGGAACTGCAGCTGGTCCATCGCGGCGAGCACGCGCGACTTCGTCACGTCGCGGATGCTCGGGTGCCCGTTCAGCACGCGCGAGACCGTCTGGTGCGAGACTCCGGCGAGCCGCGCGACGTCACGAATGCTCGCCGGACGCGGGCGCGACCTGCTCCCGGCGGCAGGGCTTCCGGTCGCCTGCTGCACGCATTGAGCATCGCACACCGCGGCAACCGGGCACGGGCCAGGGGTTAGAGGGCTGGGGGCTGGGGGCTGGGCGCGGCCCTTGCCTGACGCGACAATGGTGAGCGTGCCCGGATCAGACCTTCCCGTGCGCCTGGCGGGGCGGGTGATCGTGCTCGACCCCGCCGGGCGGGTGCTGCTCTTCCGCTACGACGACCCGCCGCCCAACGGGCGGCACTGGGCCACGCCGGGCGGCGGGCTCGAGGCGGGCGAGGACCACCACTCCGGCGCGCAGCGCGAGCTCGCCGAGGAGACCGGCTGGGATGACGTGGCGGTGGCGCCAGGCGAGGTGTTCGAGCAGTGGCTGACGATGGGGTACGGCGACCGCGTCGTCCGCCAGCACGAGCTGTTCTTCCTGGCGCGCGTGTCGGTCGAGCGGCGCCCGCTCGGCGACGTCGCGGCCATGCACGTCCACGACGGGATCCGCGCCACGCGCTGGTGGACGCTCGCCGAGCTTGACGCGACTACCGAGGCCGTGTGGCCCGCCGGGCTCGCGGACCTGGTCCGGGCGGTGGCCAGCTAGGCCGTGCCCGTGCGTTCCTGAGGAAGCGGCGCGCGATTCTGACACGCGCCGTATTGATCCCGTTAATCTCCATGTTGTTACTTGTCAATTCCGGAATCCTAGCGTTCCTGGCTATGAGCTCATCGCCCATGAACCCTGAGCAGGCCAGGAAACTCAGCCTTGCAGAGCAGCACGACTGGTACCGCCGCGCGACCTCGCGACGCTCGCTCCTGCGGGGCGGACTCGTCGGCGCCGGCGCCATCGCCGCCGGGCCCGTCCTCCTTTCGGGCTCGGCGAGCGCCGCCACCAGGCGGGCAGCCGGCCCGACCCTGCTGTCCAAGACCGGCTTCACGGCGGGCACCTCCGCGGTCCCGTTCGGGCAGCACGTGGCCTTCGGACCCGATCCCAGGACGCAGATCGCCGTAGCGTGGCAGGTCCGCAACCCGGTCAGCAACCCGTTCCTGCGCTTCAGCGACCAGCCAGGTGGCTGGGGCCAGCAGATCCCGGCCGAGGTCCGGACGGTGTCGACTCCGGTTACCGACACATCCCCTGTCGACTCGGTGCCGCTGGTCTCGCCCACCGTCATCGAGCAGTACTACCTGCACGTCCAGCTGGACAACCTGTCCCCGGGCTCGACGTACTACTACACGGTCGGGCAGGACGGCTGGGACTCGGCGCTCAACGTGGTCGGGTCGTTCACCACCGCCCCGCGCGGGAACCAGCCGTTCACCTTCACCGCCTTCGGCGACGAGGGCACCACCTACGACTCGCTCGCCACCACCAGCCTGATCCGCTCCCAGAACCCGGCGTTCCACCTGCACGCCGGCGACGTCTCCTACGCCGAAGACGGCGGCGACGGCCTGATCACCGACCCCTACGACCCGCGGGTCTGGGACACCTGGTTCAACGAGGTCGCGCCCGCGGCCGGCAACATCCCCTGGCAGCTCGCGGTGGGCAACCACGAGATGGAAGCCTGGTACGCGCCGGACGGCTACGGCGCGGAGCACGCCCGCTGGGACTTCCCGGGCGGCGTGTCCGGCCCCACCTACTATTCGTTCACCTACGGCAACGTGGGCGTGGTCAGCCTCGACGCGAACGACGTGTCGTACGAGATCCCGGCGAACTTCGGCTACTCGGGCGGCGCGCAGGTCGCGTGGCTGGAGACCACCCTGGCCGGCCTCCGCCAGCAGCCGGGCATCGACTTCATCGTCGCGTACTTCCACCACTGCGCCTACAGCACCTGCACGACGCACGCCTCCGAGGGCGGCGCCAGGCAGTTCTTCGTCCCGCTGTTCGACAAGTACGGCGTGGACCTGGTGATCAACGGCCACAACCACATCTACGAGCGCAACAACCCGCTGATCGGCGGCACGCAGACGGTGACCGCGCCGTCCGGCGCCACGATCACCCCGGCGACGCAGGGCACCACGTACGTGGTCTGCGGCGGCGGCGGCGTGAGCCTGTACAAGTTCGGCGCCAAGGACAGCTACGAAGGCGACGTGAACACCAACACCGCGATCGCCAGCTACGTCAACGAGGCGGGCGAAACGAAGGTCGACGAGAGCGTCGACTACTCGCAGGTCCGGTACACCGGCTACTGCCTGCTTGTCATCGACAGCAGCCCGGCTGGCTGGCCGGGCGGCACCTCCACGCTGCTCGTCCGCGGCCTCAACGAGGACGGTGTGGAACTGGACCGGGTCACCCTGTCCAGGACCGCCGGCTAGCCCGGCCTGCGCGGGTGTCAGCGTCCCGTCACGGGACGCTGACACCCGCGAGTTCGTAGACGAAGTCCGGCGCGTAGACCGTGCCCACTCCCGTCGCCAGGTTGTAGCCGCCATGGGGGTTGGCGGAGTAGCCCTTGACCGTGTACTCCTTGTCCGTCGGCCCCTGGTAGAACGACACGGTGTTGTTGCCAGAGGTCACGTTGACGATGCCGGGCGCGTGCTCGGCCGACAGCGCGTACAGCGTGGGGTTGATCACCCCGAGCGGGCGCCCGGCGACCTGGTCGGCCAGCGCCACGATGGCCGCGAACTCCGGCGTCGCCTCGCTTGTGCCGCAGATCAGCCACCAGCCGGCCGGCTGCCCGGCGAACGTGCTGTAGACGTTCACCGCGCCGTCGCAGGACGCGCTCATCGCGATGTCCGGCACGCCGCGGCGGGCGCCGACCACGGACTCCACGGCGTCCTGCCACGACGGACGGGTGAAGAACGCGGACTTGCCGCCGCCGCTCGCGAACGGGTTCGGGCCCGCGTCGCCGGCGAAGTAGTCGTTCGCCGGCGCGTTGTAGGTGTCGTTCCAGACCACGGAGGTGTACTTGCCGCCGCTGAGCTCGAGCCGCGTGCCGCCCACCGCGGTCACCAGCGGGTCGCTGGCCGGCCACGACGTCACCGGCCCGGCGTAATAGGTCGACCCGTTCAGCTTGACACCCGCGGCGCCGGTGTCCCCTGAGGCGGCGAGCACGGTCACGTCGTGGGCCTGCGCGTCCAGGTACGCGGCACGCAGCGGCGCCAGCACCTTGTAGCTCGGGAAGGTCTCCTCGGTGGCGCTGAAACTCTGGCTGATCACGTCGCCGAGGCCGTGGTTGATCACGTATTCCTCGGCGGTGACGATCTGCGGGAAGCCGGTCACGCCCTCTGTCTCTGAGACGGGCGTCTCGACGAGCAGGATGTTCGCGCCCGGCGCCAGGGCGTGCGCATACTCCACGTCCAGCGTGGTCTCGTCCGCCCAGCCCACCATGGTCCCATTCTGGTAGCCCGTGCTGTACGCGGGAATCTTGCCCGCCGGCGTGATGATCTTGAACGAGGGCGGCGCCGCGAGGCCGAACTGCCGGTCGAACACGGTCAGGTCGTGCTTGATCGTCGGGGAGCCGAACGAGTCGACGATCACGATCGTCTCGCCCTTGCCGGTGACGCCCCTGGCGTAGAGGGTGTTCAGGCCGTACGCCGCGCGGAGCTGGGCCGGGTCGTAGCAGGCGATGTCATCGTCCTGTTCGCATTCCGCCGTCGTCGGCGGCGCCTGCCGGTCCGTGCGGGCGAGGGGGATGACACCCGGCTTGATCATTATTCGCGGCAGGCTGGCCTGGTTTGCTGACCCGGGGCGTGCGGCAGAAGCCGCCGGGACGGCCGGCGCCGTCGCCGCCAGAATCGTGAGGGTGAGCGCCGCCGCGCCTGCCGCCAGCCCGGCGATCCTGGCCTTGCGCATGCGAACTCCTCGGGTCGACTGCGTCGAACATAGCCGGAACTGTCGCCCCACTATTGAACAACGACCGGATACCAGCCCGTGCGGCTTCCCGGGCGCGGCTGAAAGTCGTAGCGCAGGCCGTCGGCGGCGAGCGCGACCAGGGTCAGCGACGTCGTGCCCCAGATCCGGCCGCCCGGCAGCTCGCGGCGGGCGATGATCGCGCGCGGGTCGCCCGCGGCAAGCCCGTCGCCAGCCGCCAGCGTGAGCCAGTCGCCCCAGGCCGCCTCCGGCGAGAGCGCGGGGTCGCCGGACGGGCGGGTGGCCGCGAACTTCGGCCCGAAGTAGGCAGCCTTTTCATCCGCGGGCTCCCCCGGGTAGGCGTGGCCTGCATTGGTCAGCACGTGCGTGCCCGGTTCCAGTTGCGCCAGGGACGGCCGCTCGCCGTCCCAGCTCAGCAGCCATACCGACGCCAGGTCGGCGCACACCAGGTAGCACGGGTCGTAGGCCGCGAGGGCGTCCGGGGCTTCGGCGAGGTCCTTCAGCACGACGGTGCCGTCGGCGGCGGCGCGCAGCGGCAGCTCTCCCCTGCTCCGGCGGCCGACCGGATCGGCGAGCACGCCACGGCCGTTCAGCAGGCAGGACAAGCGCGGCAGTTCCGGCTGGACCGCCAGCCAGGTGCCGCCCGCCTGCTCATCGAGCCCGCCGAGCAGCGGCGAACCGGGCCAGTGCCGCGCGGGGGGCAGCCAGGGCCGGTCGGTCAGCTCGTCGCGGACGCCGAGCACCAGCAGCGGGACCCGATCCCCCGGTTCGAAGCTGAGGACCACGGTGCACATGTGCCTATCATCTCCTCATCCCCGATGACATGAGGGGTTAGGGTCTGGTCCGGTTGTCGGGCAGCATAGGAGTGTGACGCTGACAACCGACGCGCCTGACGAGGCCGGGACGCAGAGTCCGGCCGGGCAGCGGGATTCGTTCGAGCTGCTGACCGGTCTGTTCCGCGGCGGTGGCGTGGTCGTGCTGACCGGAGCGGGGCTTTCGACCGAGTCCGGAATCCCCGATTACCGGGGAGCGACGGGGCGGGCCAGGCGCGCCGAGCCCATGACGTACCAGACGTTCACCGGAAGTGAGGCGGCGCGTCAGCGATACTGGGCGCGCAGCCACCTCGGCTGGCGGCACATCGCGACCGCGCGGCCGAACGCCGGGCACCGCGCGGTGGCGGCGCTTGAGCGGCGTGGGCTGGTGCGCGGGATCATCACGCAGAACGTGGACGGACTGCATCAGGCGGCGGGCGCCCGCAACGTCACCGAACTGCACGGCAGCCTGCACCGGGTCGTGTGCCTGTCGTGCTGGGAGCGCACCCCCCGGCTGTCGCTCGACGACCGGCTGCAGGCGGCGAATCCCGCCTGGCGCGACCGGGACACGGAGATCAACCCGGACGGGGACGCGGCGGTGCAGGACACCTCCGGCTTCGTGATCGCGGACTGCGAGGGCTGCGGCGGGGTGCTGAAGCCGGACGTCGTCTTCTTCGGCGAGAACGTGCCGGGGATCCGGGTGGCGGCCTGCTACGACCTGGTCTCGGCCGCGTCGTCCCTGGTCGTCCTCGGGTCGTCGCTGACCGTCATGTCCGGCTACCGGTACGTGCGGCACGCCGCGGCGCGCGGCATCCCCGTGGTGATCGTGAACCAGGGCGCGACGCGCGGCGACGCGCTGGCGGCAGCCACCCTGGACGCGCCGCTCGGCGACACGCTGCGCGCGGTCGCCGCCCGGATGGGCGGATCGTTATGGTCGGTGAGCGGGATCTCGTCGCGCTGCTGCACCGCGCGGACTGGACGCGGCTGTCCCTGTCGGGCACGGTGCGCGGCGTCGACGACCCGGACTTCATGGTGACCACGGTCACGGAGGAGCGCCGGGCGTGGCGGGCGTGGCGGGAGCACGGGTTTCCGCCGTATCCGCCGTTCTCGTTCGGGCCCGGGCCTTTGCTTGACGACCCTGAGCCGACGCTGCTCGTCGCGCCGGGCAGGCGGTACCGGGTGGAGAACTCAGGCGGGCGGCATGTTCGCGGCTGCGACGGCGAGCGAATCTGGCTGTGGCTCGCGGACCTGCCGCCGGACACGAAGGTGCGCCTCGCCGGCGCCCCTCAGCCGCCCTTCCCCTCGCTGCTCGCCCCGTCCTGGCTGCTCAGCGGATACGAACTGTCGATTGAGGGCGAGGCCGCCTTGTGCGGGCGGGCCGGCGTCCGCGTCGTGGCGGTGCCGCGGCGCGACGCGAGCCGGCGGGGAGGCCGGGGACGAGGCCGCGGCCGGGCGCTGGGACCGTCGCTGTTCGGCTGGCCGACATCGGTCACCAGCGACCGGGTCACCGCCGTTGTCGACGCCGAGCTCGGCATCCTGTTGCGCTGCGAGCGGCAGCGGGGGGCTCGCCCGCCGGACGTGGCCGAGTTCACGAGCCTTGAGGTGGGCGAGGCGGCTGACCCGGCGCGGTTCACCGCGCCGCCGGGAAGCGTCACGGCCGACGCGAGGGACTCCGGGTGGTGGTCGTTCCGGACCGGGCCCCCTGGCGGGCCGTTGGGCGGGGTCGCCACGGAGGCTGCCAAGGCAGCTGTGGGGCTGGCCGCGGGCGGGCTCGGGGCCGCGATCAGGTACTCGTCGTCGATCCGCCACCCATTCGGCTCGTCGCAGGCGTGGGGGCGTGCCACGGTGGACGACGATCCGGAAGGCTCGATGCCGGGGGACGATCCCCCGCCGGCCGAGGCGGGCGGCGCCGGTGAGGCGGGCGGCGCGAGTAGGGCGGGTGAGCCTGGTGCGGCGGGCCGGCCTGTCAGCGACGAGATCCTGCATCTGCTCTACCGGGGCGGCGCCGGCATTCCCGAGTTCACCGGGACGCTGCACCAGTGGGTCGATGTCGCCGCGCTGATCGAGGCGGTGCCTGAGGCGGCACGCAGGACCGGGTTCGGCGGCGTCGGCTTCCTCGCCGACGCGCTCCGTGACGCCGCCCGCGAGTCGGAATCTGGCGGCACCAGCCACACCGTGCGCCGCGTCCGGATGGGCGGCTGGCAGCGATACCGGATCGACCTCATCAAGCGGCGCTGGGACGACCAGCCGCCCGACGGCGGTAAGCGGCACGGCCGCCCCCGGCACGAGCTGCTGACCCTCGCGTGCGACGGCCAGCAGCGCTGGCAGGTGTACGAGGACCGGGTCGTCGTCGGGCCCGCCGGTCCGCCCCCGGACGAACTCACCGGCCTGCTGGACGGTTCCTGGCTGCTCGGGTGTGACCTGTCCGGCGGCGAGGAGGTCGTGGCCGCGGCCCGCCCCGCGTACCGCGTCGCCGCCACCGGCGCGCGTACCCGGCACGCGACGCCGTTCTTCGCCTTCATGTTCCCCGCCGTCGCGGTGGTGGACGCGGAGTCAGGCCGGCTGCACCGGCTCACGCTGTACAAGCGGGGAAAGCCCGTGTCGCGGAACGAACTCCGCGACGTCGCTCCCGCCGGGGAGGGCGATTTCGGATTCGAGGCTCCGGCCGGGACGCGGGTGGAAGGGGAACCGCCCGAGCCACCGACCGCGGACGCCGTCAAGAAGCGAGTGGATGAGACGATCGCCGCTGCCCGCGGTTTCCTTGATTCGCTGCGGGGCCCGCAGCCGCCTTCGCGCTGACGGCGGCGACTGCAGGGTCCCGGGCCCGAGGCGGTATAAGTGGCGGTCATGACGTACATCCCCGCGACCTCAGCCGAAGCCGTCACGCTCGCCGTGGACGGCTGCCGGGCGCTCGCCGCCGCCGGGCAGTCGGACATCGTGTGGGGACATCCCAGCGTCCGCGACCCCGACGGGCGCGGAGCGTGGATGAAGTGCTCTGGGTGGGGTTTCGAAGAGGTCGACGCCAGCCGGATCGTACTGGTCGGCCCGGACGGCGCGGTGCTCGCGGGCGACGGGCCCCGGCACATCGAGTACCCGATCCATACCGAGATCATGGCTGCCCGGCCGGATGTCGGAGCGGTGGTGCACACGCATCCGGCGGCGGCCTGCGCCTTCGCCGCGCTTGACGTCCAACTGCGCCCGCTTGACCACGCCGGCGCGCTGTTCTGTTACCCGCAGATCCCCCGGTTCGGCCTGACAGGCGGGCTGATCAAGACGAGGGAACTGGGCCGGCTGCTGGCCGCGGCGCTCGGCGACGCGGTGGCCTGCCTGATGCCGCAGCACGGCATCGTCGCATGCGGTCCGGACCTGCCCGCCGCGGTCATGACCGCGGTGCTGCTGGACCGCGCCTGCCGGACCCAGCTCACCGCGATGGCGGCCGGGCACCTGCGGAGCTGGGGCGACGAGGCGGACACGGTTGCCAAGCGCGGCGACGTGTGGTCCGCGGGGCAGTTGCAGGCCGGCTTCGCCTACCTGCTCCGCCAAGCGCGCTTAGCCCGTCCGAGACCGCCGCCGGGCAGCCGTCTGGGCCTCAGCCAGCCTGCCACGTCCCGGCCGCACCGCTCACTCGCACATCGCCTTTCACCTGACCAGGTGACACGCACCCGAGCGAGCGGCGACGCAACCCGTTAGCTTCCCGGCATCGGGTTCCTAGTTGAGGGCAGAGGTGGGCGGGGCGGGGCGCGACGCTCGAGCCGCCGTTAGCCGGCCGCGGTCATTTCGTGCCAGAGGCCGCCGTTGAGGTTCAGGTTGTTGCCGCTGGCCTGGCCAGGGGCGGTGTCGCCGATGTAGGTGTACAGCGGGTGGCCGTCGTAGGTCGCCTGGATGGTGCCGTTCGCGCGGTGAATTGTGCCCAGGCTGCCGGTCACGCCGCTGACGCCGGCGCCGACGACCGGCGACCCGTAGACCGGGGGCCAGTAGGCGGCGCAGGTCCCGGAGCAGGCCGAACTCGTCGGGGTGTCCGGCACGAACCAGTACAGCGTGCGGCCGCTTGAGTTGGTCAGCACGAGGACACCGCCGATGGAGATGGTCCGCAGCAGCGCGCGGCCGCTGGCGCTGGCGGGCGCGGACGTCCCGCCGCTGGCTTGCGCCACCGAGACGCCGAGCACGGCGAGGGCGGCGACGCCGACCGCGGCGATGGACGCCACCGCCGCCCGGCGCAGGCCGTCACCCTGGCGCAGGCCGCCGGGCCAGCGCGCGCCGCCACCCCGACGCGCGCCGGCGAGGGCCCCGCTGGCGGCAGGGGTTCCCGCAGCGGGGCTGGTGCCCGCCCCCGCGGGGACGGGACGCCCCGCGGGGACGGTGCTTGAGGTGGGACTGGCGCACCCCAGGGGGCTGCCGGTCTCCAAGGGGTCGGCGCTCCGCCAGGGGCTGCCGCTCTGCAGCAGGCTGGCGCTCTCCTGCCGGACCGCGGTTGCTGCAGAGGCGGCGCTGCTCGGTGCGGCACTGCTCGGGGCGGGGGCGCTCGGTGCGGCGCTGCTCGGGGCGAGGATGCTGGTTGCGGCGAGGAGCGCGAGGATCGCGAAGGCGGCTACCTCGACCACGCCCGCGACCACGCCGGCCGTGGTTCTCACCTCGCGGAAGCCGAACAGGCCCACCCACAGCGACAGCAGGTAACCGCCGAGGGTGGCGAGCGCGAAAAGGGCGCCGGCCGTGGCGGACGCCGCGGCCGGCAGCCACGACGACCGGGCGAGCAGCGGCGTGATCACCGCCGCGAGCGCGAGCGCGAAGGCGGCAATCACCTGCAGCAGGAAGAGCCAGCCGATCACCGGGATGGTCCGGTAGCCGGTCAGGTACAGGTCGAGGTGGATCGCCGCGGTCGCGCCGAGCAGGCCCGCCCCGGCCACGCGAAGCGGCCACCGCAGGCGGGTAAGGATCGTGGTCCCCATACTCCGTGACACGTGCGGCGGCCCACTGCCGGTTCACGAAGTCCTGGCGAGGAGGTTGGGCGGTGAGAGGAAGCCGGGATCGTTCGGGATAGGGGAATTGGGTTTACGAAAGGAACTTCAGGAGAGCGGCGGTGGTCTCCTCCGGTGCCTCCTCCGGAAGGTAATGCCCGCAGGGCAGCGCCTGACCGTCGACCGTGGTCGCGTACTGCCGCCAGATGGCGAGCACGTCGGGATAGTGCCGGCCGACGAATCCGTGCTGGCCCCACAGGGCGAGCAGCGGCGCCGTGACCTTCTCGCCGCGTGCCGCCGACGCGTCGTCGTCGGCGAGGTCGGGGCCGGTCGCCGCGCGGTAGTCCTCACAGGAGGCGTGGATCGCCGCCGGGTCGCGGAAGCACCTGACGTACTCGGCCAGGGCCTGCGGGTCGAACGGGTGGCCGCCGCGGCGCAGCATGCTCAGCCGGCCGCGGATCCAGCCGTCGGGGTCGGCGCCGAGCAGGTGCTCAGGGAGTGGCTCTGGCTGGGCGAGGAAGAACCAGTGCCAGTAGCCGAGCCCGAACGTCATATCCGCTGTCCGCAGGGCGTGCCTGGTGGGAACGATGTCCAGAACGGACAGTTGTGTTACGGCCTGAGGATAGTCCAGCGCCATCCGGTGGGCGACCCGGCCGCCCCGGTCGTGTCCGACCACGGCGAAGACCGGGAACCCCAGTTCGGCCATCACCTGGACCTGGTCGGCCGCCATCGCGCGCTTGCCGTATGCCTCGTGGTTCGCGCTGCCGGAGGGCTTGCCCCTGTCGCCGTAGCCGCGGAGGTCGGTGAGGATAACCGTGTGGTGTTCGGCGAGGCGGGGGGCGACGTGATGCCACATGACGTGGGTCTGCGGGTAGCCGTGCAACAGCAGCACCGGGCTGCCGTCGCCGCCGACCAGCGTGTTTATCCGGATGCCGTCGGTTCTTACGGTTGTTCGGCGGAAGAGGTCGGGCAGCGGAACGGTCATCGTGGCCTCCTCGATCTCGCCCGCGCGCTGGCGGGGAGCTGACATAATCCACGCCAACCGTCACCAGCCGGACGGCGTCTTAGGCGGTTGTACCCGTTTGGGCAGGCTATGCCGGGTAAGGGTGAGCCGGAGTTGGGTGGGCCGGACGTGGGTGGGCCGTACTTGCAGAGAGGATTGGCCGGATGACATCAGTTGCGCGAGCTCGCCGCCGGATCGCGGGCGGGGCGGTAACCGCCGTCGCCGCCGCCGTTATGGCCCTGGCGGCGGGGTGCACCTCCGCGGCCTCGTCCTCGAGCTCAGCGCCGGTCCCTGCGCCGGCGACCACGCCCGCGGCGCCCACGTCAGCGCCGGCGACCACCGCGGCGCCGTCGCCTACTTCCGCTACTCCTGCGCCGAGTTCCTCCGCCAGCGCCACCAGCCCGGCGAGGGCCGCGGGCGCCGCCCCCGCCTGCGCCACCGACATCCTCAAGGTCACCCCCGGCCTCGCCGAGGGGGCGGCCGGCTCTGCCTACCAGGTCATCGATTTCACGAACCTGTCAGGCGAGCCATGCACGCTGTTCGGCTACCCGGGGGTCGCGCTCGCGGGCGGCGCCCCGGTCACCCAGATCGGCGCGGCGGCCTCGCGCTCGACGGCGACCGCGGCCACGCTGGTCACGCTGGCCGCCGGCGGGACCGCGAACGCCCTGCTGCGGATCACCGATGCGGGCAACTACCCGACGTCCGAGTGCGACCCGGTCGCCTCGACCTACCTGCAGATCTATCCGCCGAACCAGACCACGCCCGTGTACGTGGCCTATACGTCGACGGGGTGCTCGTCGACCGCGGTGAACTTGCTGTCGGTCGGCGTGGTGCAGCCCGGCAGCGGCGGGTGAGGCTGCTCTGCCGCTCTGCCGCTCTGCCGCTCTGCCGCGGCGGCGGCCCGGGCTGGGTTCGCCTGGTCCGGTCGCGACCGCGTTCCCGGCCGGGCGCCGCCTCGTACGAAGGGACCTTGTTTTCAACTTGGGACCCGGGACGCAGCGTCGATGTCCCGTTTTATCATATTTTGTCCATGCCGCTGGGGTCCTATCTTGGCCCGGGCGCGCGACCGCGGGGGTCAGGCGACGGGGATCGCGGCGAGCAGGGCGCGGGTCCAGTCGCGATAGCCATCCTGGCTAGGGTGAAAGCTGTCGCAGGAGAACTTGCCCGGCCACGGGGGCGTGAAGTGCGTGGACACCGCGGCGACCGGCAGGTCGCGCTCGCTGGCGACCTCGCGGATGACCCGGTTGATGCGGTTGACGTACGGCACGCTCACCCGGCCGACGATCCCCAAGAACCCTCCGGCGGGCAGTGGCAGGTCGAGAACGACCGTCCCTTTGGGGATCGCGGCAAGCAGCGACCGCATGTCAGCGAAAAGCTTCGCCGGGGCGCTATAGAAGATGTCGTTCGCGCCGATGCCGACGGTCACCAGGTCGGGGGCCTGCGGGAGCTGCGGTACCTTCGGTACCTGCTCCGTCAGCACGTCGCGGATCAGCGCACCGGAGACGGAAAGGTTGAGCACTTGCCAGTGCTGCCCGGTCTTGCGGCGCAGTTGCTGCAGCGCCTGGCCGACATAGCCGCCCTCCGGGCCCGGGGCGCCAAGGCCCTGTGCGGTCGAGTCGCCGAGGACGACCCAGAGCGGCGCTGGTTCGGTTGCAAATTCGCGGTGGGCGAGCACCTGCTCGTTGTGCGCCCGCCAGTAGGAGGCGAACGTCGCGCAGTCCTGACGCATGGCGGCCACGCCGTCGGTCCAGCGGCCGAACTTTCCGCCGCGGAGCCCGGAGACTTCGGCGTAGGGGCTCCGGGTGACGACGGACGCCGCGGTCGCGACGATCTCCACCGGCGACTTCCGGTTTGCGCCGCTGCCCGAGATGGCATTTATCCAGGCAGGGCGGGATACCGCGGGTGCGTGCATGGCCAAGCTAGCTCCCCATCAGACATTGACGCCGAATGAACGACAGTAGGCGAGAAGATCGACACATGTCAACGCAGGGGTTACTAAGCGTTGCTCCTCACGGCCATGGTCGCAGAGGTCAGGCGTGTGCGGTGCCGGGATCGCCCGGGGTCGCCTGGGTTGCCCGGGCTTGGCGGGGCTTGCCCGGGCTTGGCGGCGGTCACGGTTGTTCGGCGTTCGAACTGCGGTCTCAAGATGTCTGCGGTGGCTGTGGCGTGCGGAGGCCTGGCGGGACCTCGCGCTGTTCCGCGCCCGCTGCGGGTACGACACATGCGCCAAGAACCGGTATGCTGTCTGCGTTCCACCTGCGTGTGCCTGGTGCCTCCTGGTGGGCTGCGGGGCTATGGCGCAGCTGGTAGCGCGTCTGCATGGCATGCAGAAGGTCAGGGGTTCGAATCCCCTTAGCTCCACTTGTTTTCCGGACCTCTGTTCGATTGTAAGTGACAATCCAAGTGACAATGGCTACGCGGTCTGCGTGTCGTCGTTGTCGTCGAAGATGTCGTCCATGACCGTCGCTCCCCCGCGGATCGCGGGCACAATCACGTGGCGGTAGACGGTCTCGGTGACGTGGGTTGACTTGTGGCCCACGGTGTCGCTGATGTCCTGGATCGAAACGCCGTTGCTGCTCATGATCGAGACCGCGGTGTGACGGCCTTCGTGGGCGTGCCAGTGGCCGATCCCTGCTCGGCGCGTCATCTTGGAGAAGCGCCAGTTGAGTTGGTCGGACGTGTACGGGGTTCCGTTCTCGTGGCAGAACACGAGGTTGTTGTCGTGCCAGGCTTCGCCGGCTCGCAGGCGTTCGTGATCTTGCCTAGCCTTGTGCGCCTTGAGTGCGACGATGGCGCGCTTCGGGAGGGTGAGCGAGCGCTTCGACTTGGGGGTCTTGGTGTCGCCGCTCTTGCTCGCCGAGCGCCATATGTGGGCCACTCCCCTAGTGAGGTCTACGTGATCCCAGGTGAGCTTGCGCAGCTCGCCGGGGCGTAGGCCGAGCGTGACCGACAGGACGAAGAGCGCTTCGAGCCGAAGGTTAGGGTCGTCGATGTCGTCGATGCCGAGTTGCGCGCGGCATGTACGGCACGTTGTCTCCTTTGGCTCTCGGCTCATTTCGGTGATCAGCGCGTCCGGGTGCGGCTTGGTGCCGCACGCCAGTTCGCCGGCCTCGGTAGCCGCGTGGGTCGCGCCGTAGCGGCCCTTGCTGGCCTTCACCACCTTGACGTAGCCGGTTCCCATGCCGCTCGCCGTCGTGAGCACCTTCGCGGCCTGGTCTTCGGTCATGGCCCGGGATGGGTGGCCCGGCTGGCCGGTCGGGAGGTCGATCAGCTCGACGACGTTCCTGCCGATGAGGTCGTGAACTTGCGCCCTGCGGATGGACCTGCGGAGTGTGCTCTTGATCATCATCAGCGAGCGCTTGCTGAGCGATTTGGCGAGTTCCCTGAAGAACCGATCGGCGTCCGTGGCGTTGAAGTCCTTGAGCTTGGTCGCGCCGATCTTCGGATAGATCCACTTCCCTGCCTGGCTGTGGAACGTGGCCATGGTGTGCGGGTCGCGCTCGATCGAGTCGAGCCAGTCCTTGACGCACTGCTCGATGGTGTACGTGGCCGGCGTGTGAATACCGGCCTTGATCTCCGTGTGGAGTTCGTCGAGCTTGTTCTTCACTTCGGCCTTTGTCCTGCCACGCGCGGTACGGCGAACGCGCTTGCCGTCGACAGTAAAGCCAAGGGAGATTGTGCCGACGTAGCACTTGTTGATCTTGTCCCACGAGATGCCGTCGTCGCCATGAGCGCGGTAACGCTTCTTCGGCTCCGACGGCGGTGGCGGGTTGACCATAGGGCGTCAGCTCCTTTCCGGGTTGACCTGCTCCTTCCTCTGACTGTACCTCAAGACGTCCCTTGACGTCCCTATGTAAGCATGCATACCCATGCGTATGTAGGTGCCAGCCCCATTGCGGCATAATGAGCGTGTGACTCGGGTCGTTCATGTGCCCTACGTCGTCGAGCAGGACGAGGACGGTGTCTGGTGCGCGTCTGCACAGCTCCGCCCTGGCGTTGGCGCGGTTGGCGACGGCCCGACGCAGGAAGAGGCAGTCGCCGACCTGCGCTCTGCGCTCGAAGCACTGCTCGATGTTGTTGGGCCACCAGACGAGTTGACCCTAACGCTCAATGTTGCCTGATTTCTGATAGCTTGCGACCTTGTGCCGAGCAGCATCCCGGACGTACCGGGAGCGAAGGTAGTCAAGGCGCTGCAAGGCGCTGGATTCGCTGTCGTGCGGATCAATGGCAGCCACCACGTGATGCAACACCCTGACGGACGCACAGTCCCGGTCCCAGTCCACGCGGGCCGGAACACTCCCAAGGGCACCTTGAGGAACATCCTGGCCATCGTCGGCATGACTCCGGACGAGTTTCGCGCACTGCTGTGACGTCATGCCGCGTCGTCGCCCTCCAGGGAGGCGACAAACGCGGCTAGCTGTTGCTCGGTGATTCGGCGGGACTTGCCGATCTTGATGCTTCGTAGCTGGCGAGTGCGCAGCAGGTAGTAGACCTTGTCGCGGCCGATGTGGAGCATCTCCGCGACCTGCTCGACTGTGTATGCCTGCAAGTTCGGCATCACCTCCTCGGGTTGTGGGGGTTGATTCCCTGGCGGCTCCCTTCGTTGGTTACTTAGTGTGATTGTTTATGTCTTTGTCTAACGGGTGTGTTCGCCGCTATAACGTGCAGACGCGCGGGTAGACGTAGACGTAGACAATCACGCAGTGTCATCGGCTATTGCGCGCCAGCGTCCGTGGCTGACTTGGATCACGCGACCTTGTCCGGCGAGGTCGCGTAGGCGTAGGTAGATCCATGGGCGACTCATGCCGGTCGCGGTCATCAGGTCGGGGACGGTGGTCCCTTCCTCCGGGGCGAGCACTAGGGCGACCCACAGCATGGCGTCCGGGGCGTCTGCCACGTCGGTGCTCATGGTGTCAGCGTCGGGTGACACCACGGTCCGATCGGGATAGAGATTTTCTTCTGCCGCCCGCTGAGAGACGGCATCGAGCCGCGGGCGGAAATCGGCGTAGTGGTTCGCGGTGGCTTCGACGGCCTGGTCGGTGACTAGGTAGGCACGGGCGCGTTTGGGGGTGTCGTGCTCGGCTGCGGCGATGAGGAACTTGCCGGGGGCGTTGAGCGTGTGGGCGTGCCAGCCCGCGGCGAGCATGCCCTGGCCGAGGATGAGGTCGACGTCCTTGCGTTCGCGGACGCGGAAGCTGATCCGCACGTCCATCTGTGAGCGGACGGCGCCTTGGCCCATGGCCTTCTGAGTCGGGCGCTGGGTTGCGGCGACAAGGTTGACGGCGACCGCGCGGCCGCGGCGGGCGACGGAGTCGGCGTGCCTGATGGCGTCCGGGGCATCATCGGCCAGCTCGGCGTACTCGTCGATGATGATGACCAGCGCGGGCAAGTCTGGGGATGGTTCCCAGACGCGCTGACCGCGTTCGGCGAGGAGAGCGGCTCTGGCTTCGAGGATCTTGACCGCGTCGGCAAGAAGAGCGCGGGCTTCGTCGGGCGTGGTGGCGAGACGGTCGATGCAGGATGCCCAGGGGCCGAGTTCCATGCCCTTCTTGAGGTCGACGGCCCAGATGACAACGTCTCGGCACGCGGCCAGGTTGCCCATCAGTACGTTGAGCGCTCCGCTCTTGCCTGCTCCGGTCGTTCCGCCGAACAGGACGTGCCGGCGCAGGAAGAGGACGCGGCACGATTCGGCGTCTTCGAACGGGCCAAGGTCGATTGGTTCGGTGATCGTGGTCGTGGCAGGGCCAGGCCATGGGATGGCGTCGGCGTGGGGTCGATGTCGAGGACTCTCAGCTCGCATCGGTTGGCCAGGTCGTCGGGGGTCGGGTAGACGCGGACGGCGCCGCGGAAGGTGCCGAGTCCGGATTCGATGGCGGGAACCTTCGCGATGACGTCGTTGATCGTCTGGCCGCGGGCCAGCCTGAGCCTGGCGCGCCAGCCCCAGACGTCGATCAAGGCGGACATGATCTGCGATCCGGTGAGACCGATCGCTCTGGCGATTTCTGGCCAGGATTCGAGTTGACGGTCGACGCGGACCTTCGCGCGGCGGCGACGGTTGGCCCACCACGGGATGCTGCATGCTGCGGTGAGGGCTACGGCGACAACGGGCATCGGTGGGGTCGCCGGGCCGATGGCGGTCGCGGCGGTGAGCCATCCGCCAGTCGTGGCGATGAGGGCTATGGCGTAGACGCGCTCGGCGGGGCGGTCGAGTATGGCCCACGCCTTCCGTGCCCACTCGGGTAGCGGAATGGCGAGAGCCGTTGTGAGTGCGAGTGTGGCTCCGGTCAACCAAGGCCACGTTCCATGGTGGGCACGGTGGAGGATCGCCGCGGCGATGGCTGTTACCGCGGCGACGGCGATCGGGGCAAGTTCAGAGCGGTAACGCCAGATTGTTCGGGCGACTGCCATCGTGGCCGACTCGGGGAGGCCGCTTCCGGAGTTGACAACAATCATCGGCTGGTAACCGTCGCGGCTCAGCCGGCGAGCGTGCCGACGGAGCTGGCGTCGCGTGGGGCCGCTGGTCATGGCCGCTCCCGGTGCTCGGGCGGTAGCTGGCCTTGAGCTTGGAGTTCGTCGCGAAGGTAGTAGAGGGCATCGCGCTCGCCGTCCGCGTCGGCGCTGAGCGTGGCTCGTGCGGCGGCGATGAGGTTGCGTAGGTCGTTGAGCGTGCTGGCCAGGCGACGGCGGAGACGGATGATCTCCGCGCATAGGAGCGGAATCGTGTCGAGCGCTCTGGCGAGCCTGTCCATGGCCGCGGTGGCGCTGTCGTGGCGGCTGGCTACCTCCTGAAGATCGGTGTCCGGGTGGTTGGCGGGTTCGGTCGTGATGACCACCTCCTTTGGGTTGCGGGCCGGTTCAGCCCTGGCCGGTGAGGGCGCGGACGATGGCGGTTACGGTGGTGCGGATCTCCGGGGCGAGGCTGCTCGTGGCAAGGAAGAAGCCGAATAGGATGCACACGAGACCGTGCCAGAGCTTCAAGGCGGAGTACCTGTGCAGCAGCCACACGGCGGCGGCGAGCATCACGACGAGCGAGACCGAGATGGCCATGTCTTGGCGATCACCTCCCTTCCCGCGCGGCGGTTGCGGCGGTGATGACCGTGAAGCGCTCCTCAGCGTTGCGGAGCTGGCGGAGGATGCGTGCCTTGACGTGGCAGGTGAGCGGCGTGTCCGGGCGGGCGACCAGGTCGGCCAGGACAGGTATCAGCGGGGCGTACTTGCGGGCCAGTTTCGCGGCTTTGGGGCCGGTGGTGTAGATGAGACCGACACCGTTGTCAGTAAAGTCCGCGGCCTTGACGACTCGCGCCCACGGGTGCGTTTCAAGGCTGGCGGCAACGTGTTCGCGGTACTGGTCGTGTTCGTCGGTCTTGGCAGCGTAGATGGGGTTAGTGAGTGCGGCGACCAGGTCGGCGACCTGCGGGCCGAAGCACGCGGTCAGGACCGCGAACGCGCCCGGCCGGTCGGCCGCCGACAGGTCGTCGGCATGGTCTTCGACCGTGTCGTGGAGCAGGGCGGCGCAGATGATGTCGGCGTCACGTACCTCGTAGTGGCAGGTGATCCGCAGTCCGACGCGGAGCAGGTGGTTGACGAATGGTTCGCGCTGGCGGTGGTCGAGTGCGTGCAGCCGGCTGGCGAGCTGAAGCGCTTGCTTGACCTTGCGCCGGCCGGCCGAATCGCCGAGCCGCGCGGTTTCGGTTGCGAAGCGTTCCCGTAGTCCGCGCTCACCGTAGAGGGCGGTGATTGCGTGCAGCGGCATCACGTCGACGATGCGCCGCTCGATGGTATGGCCCGCCTCGGCGTCGGTGCTGGTCTTCCAGATCGCGGAGTAGCCGCAGTCGCGGCACTCCCAACCCATCTGGAACTGGTCAGCGCCGATGCGAAGTTCGCATTCGAGGATGTCCGGCGAGCCGCATGCCGGGCACGGCTCGCCGATCATCCACTCGGGCGGGTGGCTCATCGGCCCTCACCGTCCGTGTGCCGCCAATCGGCGGCGGGTCCGGCAAGGCACTCTTCGCGGTCATCGCTGGCTTTGGCGTCGGCTGTCCTGCGGACGTAGACGCCGAGGAGTCGGCGGGTGAGACGGGCAATTGGGCTTGCTGCGTGGCTCGCCAACTCCTGGTATGGCGGTTCGGCGTGGATGCCGACGACCACCAGGACGAAAAGGAACAGAGCGAAGGCGGCTGCAGCGATGACGAGGGCGATGAGGGCGGTAAGCATCAGTTCTCAACCCCCTTCCTGACGGTGCGGCGTGAGGGCATCGCGCCGACGAATTGGCGGTCGGCGTCGCGGACGCGGCCAGTGCTGCGGCGGTTAATGCGGCGAGGTGGCTGCGCGGTCTTGCGTCGCCACGCGATACGGGCTTGGCACTTGCGGCAGAGACCCTTGGGCCGTTCGGCGACCGCGCCGCAAGGGCACTGACGACGCCTGGCCTCGGTTAGTGCGACGATGAAAGCGAGATTGTGCACCTGAACCTCCTTTCACTCGGCGCCGCCCGTTCTGCCTCGCTTGGCGGCTATGCGTTGTATGTGCAGAGTGCGGCAAGGAGTCAGGACGCAGTGACTACGCGATTGGACGAGCGGTGGACGTGACGGGACGTCCCCGCTAGGGTGAAGCCGTCCTAATACGTCCTGCGGGCACGGGTGGAATGCCGAACGAGAGGCTGCGAGCGCTCTTGCTGGAGCGGCGGGTAACTCCCGCCAAGCTCGCCGAAGCCGTGCGTGTAGACCCGAAGACCGTCGAGCGGTGGGTCGTGGCGGGGCGCATTCCGTACCGGAAGCACAGGTACGACGTGGCCACGTTCCTCGGCGTGGACGAGTCCTATATCTGGCCCGATGCGCTCGACCGCGACCAGATAGCCGCGGCCTCTGAGAGCGAGATCGTGGCAGTTTTCCCGCATCGCTGGGCCGTGCCAAGGGACACGTGGGGACATCTCTTCGAGCACGCTGAGCGAGAGATCGGCATCCTTGTCTACTCGGGGTACTTCCTCGCCGAAGACGCCGGCCTTCGTCAGTTGCTCACCGCGAAGGCCGAGGCCGGTGTCCGGGTGCGTATTCTGCTCGGTGACCCTGAAAGCCCGGTCGTCGTAGACCGGGGACATGCCGAAGGCATAGACGACACGATGCCGGCCAAGGTGCGCAGCGCTATCGCGATGCTACGGCCGTTGTCGATGGTCGAGAACGCCGAGATTAGGCTGCATGGCACCGTCTTGTACAACTCGATATATCGGGCCGACGAGCAGCTGTTGGTTAATACCCACATCTACGGAGTCATGGCCAACAACGCGCCGGTATTCCACTTGCGCAAGATTCCTGGCGGCGACATGGCGGCTACCTACCTGGAGAGTTTCGAGCGGGTCTGGGCTGTCGCGAAACCGTACGAAGGGAACCGGGCGTGAGTCCCGGCAGGATCGATTACTACGATGATCCCGCCGCGCCTGCGGCGAACAGCCTCGTTCCGTCCGTCAACGTGGTCGTGGTCAACGACGCGGGCGAGATCCTGATGATTCGGCGGTCGGACAACGACAACTGGGCGGTTCCTGGCGGGGCGATCGACCTGGGGGAATCCGTAGCTCAGGCGGCGGTTCGCGAGACTCGGGAAGAGTCCGGCATCGACTGCGAGATCACCGGAGTCGTCGGGATCTACTCGGACCCGAAGCACGTGATCCTGTACACCAGCAACGGCGAAGTTCGGCAGGAATTCTCTATCGTGCTGACCGCTCGTCCGCTCAGCGGTCAGCCGACGCCGAGCAGTGAGTCGAGCGAGGTTCGCTGGGTGCCTACGTCGGTCGTTCGCGAGTACACGATGGACCATTCAATGCGTATCCGGATAATGGATTACCTGGAACGCAAGGCGTCGCCGGTCATCACGTAGCTGCTCTAATGAGCGAGACAGAGACGCTGGTTGGTACGCAGCACGCTCGAAATGAGGGATGGCTCGGCTTTCCGGATGAACCTTGTTACGACGCTGTGCGGGCCGTAGCGCTCGGCTATCTCTGAGATCCGGTCGTTGACGGAAACCACGTTGCCGGCCGGAGTCGTGGTCATGTCACAGTAGGCCAACGCATCGGCCAGCCGTGCGTCTGGACTCTCGAACTCGGCGGACAGCTCGGCGGCAAGGCCACGCTCTTCGGCTTCGATGATCGCGCACGAGTGATAGGCGACCAGGCTGCACAGCGCCCGGTCTGCGTGCTCCCCGTCGCGGAGGTAGCGGGCACCGTCGAGGGGATGAAAGCCCGTGTCGACCAGGTCCAGCGAGTATCCGATGTCATGGAGCCACGCGGACGCTTCGAGCAGCTCGGCGTCGCCGCCGAGGATTGGAGCGAGCGAGCGGGCTTGTCCGGCGACACCTTGGACGTGCGCCCAGCGGCGAGGCAGCGGGACTTCGAGGAGGGTGCGGGCCAGTTGAGCGGCCCAAACGGCTTGACTCACAAGATCCGAGGCTACGCACAGTGCAAGGGACGTGCACGGACGCGGCATACCGTCTGGGGACGTCTCGCCACACCCAGCGGTCACGCGCCCGCGTTCGTTAGACAACGGGATTGACGACGACGGCTCAGGCGATGCCCCAAGGGCGACAAGCAAGAGGCTGCGCTCGTCCCCGATGACCGCAAACAGGCTAGAGGCGTTACGATAGCGGACTTCTATCCTCAGGATGTCAGATTCCTGCATCACGTCGATATCGCTGGCTGGGAACCGCGCCTTGAGCAGCTCGGCAACTCGCGACGCTGGCGGCAGGGTCATGACGCCGCCAGTTCTGGCAGGGAAGGCGAGAACGGTGCCCACGCAATCCTGCCGTCGTTGCGGCGCTGCGCCGTCCATCCGTACCCCGTGCGCACATAGTCTGAGGTCAGTGACTCGATACTGAGCGCGGCGAGCGCCTTCTCCACTCGTGCCGTGTTCGCGTGGCCACCTCGTATCCATGACTCCGCGGCCTGACGTGCTCTTGCCTCATCATCGGTGACCCCCTTCCCACGATGAGTGGGGCCGCTTGCTTCCCACAGCCAGACAATCACGAGCGTCGATCCCGCCTTTCTCTGCTTGGCTGAGGTCGGCGAATGGCGCCGACCCGACGTTGGATCGGTGATCAAGCCTCTCGTGAAGGCTGGAACTTCTAAACAACGACTAGGGACTTCTAGGGACGTCTTCTGCTAACGTCGAGGACGTGAACGAGCCGCTACGGCAAGCAATGCTGCGGGCGCGACTTCGCGAAGTCGATGTCGCGGCACGTATGGGCGTAGATCCCAAGACCGTTCGTCGCTGGCTAAACGGACGCATGCCCTACGCGAGCAACCGCGCAGAACTGGCAGACCTGGTAGGCATGGATGAAGCTGACCTGTGGCCCGACGCGGGAGGTCCGCTGACCGGACGTGCGCGGCCAGAAGAGCTGGGAGCGGTCTACGCGCACCGCTGGGCGGTTCCACGCGATGTGTGGGCATGCTTGTTCGAGTCAGCAGAGCACGAGATTGGCATCCTTGCCTACAGCGCCTTGTTCCTCGCCGAGGACGCGGGCTTGCTCAGCATCATCGGGGATAGGGCGAGCCGCGGTGTGCGAGTGCGGATCGCGCTCGGAGATCCTGACTGCGCTGCCGTTGCCCAGCGCGGTAAGGAAGAGGGCATCGGCGACGCGATGCCCTCGAAAGTCCGCAACGCGCTTACGCTGTACCGACCACTGATGGCGTCAAAGAATGTCAACATTCGCTTGCACCAGACTGTCTTGTACAACTCGATATACCGGGCGGATGAACAGCTTTTTGTCAACCAGCACGCCTATGGTATCCCAGCTGCCCATGCGCCGGTATTTCGCTTCTGCAAATCGCAAAGCGGTGACATGACTACAGCCTATTTCGACAGTTTCGCAAGGGCGTGGTCCGGTTCGCGAGCCATGTCACAATAGGGTGGTACGCCAAGAACCCTCCACCGGGGACAAAACTGGATCGAACTAGTGACTCATTGCTGGAACGAGAACATTCGGATCGGCTGTAACATGCAACAAAGTTTGCGGCTGCATGTACCAAGTCTGTTTAGATTCCAAGCTTTTGGCTTACATAGGCTGTGATCAAGCTCTGAACGATCTTCGTGGCACTGCCCATAAATAGCCCCGGCGCTCGGTCTTTGATCCGCTTCCAGACCTCAACTTGCTTGTCCTGACCGAGGTCAGCCTCCGTACGAAGACGCTCCAGGTCTTCCAGCACGAGCAGTCGTGTATGTTGGTCGATCTCCTCGGTGTCAAGAAGATTCTCAAGCTGATAGATGTAGTCTTGGCGGTTGGCCCATGGCAGCGGCTCCCCACACCCATCACAGAACTTGGGTGGCGCATACTTCGTCATCGCACCCACAAGGCCAGTTTCCATTCCGCGAATCCGGATGTTGCAAGTCGGGCATCGCCCGATAATCTGAGCGCCGCACTCGTTGCAGAAGCCAAGATCTCTGGAGGGAGCAACGGTAAGCGTAATCTCTATCGGATGGCCTCGGCGGCATACTGTAGCGGCCCGTGGTCCTTCCTCATTGACCCAGCTGTCACCGGGGCGCCAGAAGGTGGGATCAGGCTGTAGCGGGCGTGGTGGCCGTCGCGACTGTCCGTACATAATGATCCTTAAGGAGAACTGGCTCAGGCGCCACATAGGCTAAGGCTCGCTGATCCTTGCGGCAAGGAGCCGCGCCGTTCAAGTCCTCTGGCTGGGGCTTCGCAAGCCTCGCACTTGGCCATCCCTCCGATAGGTGTCCCTGAATCCCTGTCGAGGGCGGCGCTACAGGGTGCTGCTCGCCGTCGAAGACGCGACCGGAGGGAGACCCCTGATGGCGAACTCAGGGGCTTCAGGATCAGGTGCCAGAGAGATGGCGGCTCTTGCACCCGAGCGCCTAGAACAGATCCAGTGGCGCGACGGTCGCCGCCTTGCCCGAGTAAAGGCCACTGCAAACGCGGCAGCGCTGATGTCCTAGAGCCGGTCACAGTCCCGAGGAGCCCCGTCGACCTGAACAAGCGACGTGCCTCGCCCGGCCAACTCGCAATCTCGCGCGGCGCTTCCGCGTGCGCAGCACCCTTTCCACGCGGCGCGCTTCGCGCTTGGAAGCGCACAAAAGAGCCGATCTCACGGCATCTCACGGCCGACCTCAGAAATGATCAAGGCGCGAGCCGTGGCTCGCAGGACGAATGACTGCTGAGAACGAACCGGACCTGTGATGGGATGCTGCTCCCACTCTGGCAACAGAGGACCTAGTGACGATGCGGAACGACCTTATCTACTCTATGGTTGCTCCATGTCCCTTCCATCGGGTGAAGCCGCTCTCACCGCGGCCGAGCTTGTTGTGGCTAGAAAGCCTAGCGACGATGCTGGGGCGATCACGGCTGACGATTATGACTGGCAGGCAGCCATGGCTGCTGCTGATGGTCTTGCCTTGTATCTCAAGGCCCTAGGTGAGGATGGGCGCCTTGCGACTGGCGGTGACACCCGGATCTTGTGCGAGTACCACGAAGATTGGGTCGTTATGCAAGCTTCCGATGCTGAGCTAGTGTCCGGAAAGCATAAGGAAACCTCCTACGGGGCTTATACGACTGTCTATGCGCTCACAACCGACGGTGGTCTAGCGCACTTGCTCACTCGCTGGCATGCGATGAATGAGAAGCCTACGTGTCGACTCGTGACCACTCCTGGTCTGTCACGCGGTGAAACGCAAGAGTTGAAGTCGACAGTCGAATACTTGCGCACGCAGCGACTAGCGGGAGAGGAACTCTCCTGTGACGGACATCACGCCGTCTCTGTTAATCGCTTGGCGAAGGCACTAATAAGAAATCCGGAAGGCTTGCCAGCTCTGTGGCAGGCTGCCAGGAGTCCCGGACAGTCTCCTAACGATGAGCAACGCGCACAAGTCGGCCGGTTCCTCTCGATGCTTACGATCCAGGATGGCAGCCTTCCCCGTATGCACGTGGGACATGCCGCTCCGAGTATGTATTGTAAGCCTATCCTCAGGCGCATAGGTCACCCAAATTTCCCGCCCGAAGAAATTTGGGAAGCTGTAATTAGTCTGTTTAGAGCCCGTATGCGCGCGGCTGGACCACGAGCTGAAGGGGCTCTTCCGCCGGTCCTTGCATACCGACCAGGTGCTCATCTGCCGAGTCCTGGGGAAATGGAGCGCGGGCTTGCCGTTCGTATCGTTACCCTAGACGATATAGATGTCGCCCTTCGGACGGCCATTGCTCATCCTGGCGCGTATTTCCCCATCGCGCCACTCCCCCATACTAGCCGGATGGCTATTAAGATGGTTCGGGGAAAATGCATCGACAATAGTATTGAGCGCGCGGAGCACCTTAGATTGGACTATCGACAGTATTGGCGCGGGCGCGCAGCTAGCGATCCCGCTGCGAAGGCAATCCAGGAAAGATTGTGGCGGGTGCTTCTACGTGTAAGTGACGCGGCTACGGCCTCCGTCATCAATGAAACTGCGCAAGACGATTCGTGGGGTCCACGTCTGTGGGACGAACTTCAGACCCGGGTCAATAATATTCCTCTGGTGGATCGACCTGCGGATATGGATGCCGAATTGCTACTTGGCGGCATCTGCGAGCTGTCTAACCGATGTCGGGTCTGGTTCAGTAATCGTTTCGATGTAGATGCCGAGCGTACCCGAATGCGAACGGCGCTAGGAGTGATTTCGTCATGACTAATCCGGGCGCATCTAATGATTTGGCCTTGCTTCGTGATGATCTTGCTTACCACCAGGCGCGAGTACTCATCTTGATCGACGCCGTCGCCGGAACTCCACGTAACGCAAATAAGCTTGACGGGCTTACCAAGCTAGCCAAACTAGATTTTCTTCTCCGATATCCCGCGCTTGCGCCGAAGGTTCTTGATTCTCTCGATCCGGACGACAATCGTCTACATCTGTCCACCGAGCAAACGGACCGACCCACGGATGTTGAGTCGCCAATGGTCCGCTACAAGTACGGTCCCTGGGATCACCGGTACTATCCGGTGATTGGTGCTTTGGTTAGTCGCGGACTTGTGCGCTATGCGAAGGGCAGACGTGGTAACGTCGCACTAGCACCGACTACGGCAGGCCGCCGGTTTGCTCGCGATCTTGCCGCAACCACTGGCTGGGCTGAGGTCCGCGACCGTAGTATGGCCATTGCGGAAGCTTCTGCAGGACTCACCGGGAACGCTCTAAAAGATTTGATCTATGGACGACTGGCCGAACTTATGGACCGTCCTCAACGAGAGGTGATCCAATGACGACAAGATTTCGCATCGAAGCCGTTTTGCTAAATACGACGGAAGGTGATGTCTTGTATGACTTCCCATCTGACCTCACAGTTCTTGCGGGCAAGACAGGCGTAGGCAAGACAACGCTCCTAGAGCTGATCAAGTTCGGCTTCGGGGGTAACGCAGTACTGGCCGATGTCGCACGAGAACATGTTAATTATGTCACGCTAAATGTTGCTCTCGGCGAGTCTCGGTTGCAGATTTCGCGTAGTATTGATCCAGTGAAACGCAATCTTGCCCGCGTTACAGATCTCAAGACCCTCGAACGCCTCCCTGATCACCGTGTTGCTAACGGGCACCCTAGTCTTAATACACTCCTCATGGCGGCGCTTGGTTTGCCTGACGATATGCGCGCGCCAGCTCGAACGGGATCTAGCAGTAGGCCTGGTTCCCGAATTTCGTTTTCAGACATTTTTTCGTTTTTGTACATTCCCCAGTCGGCGATAAACAGGGATATTGCGCATAGTCAAGAGTCGTACCGTGAGCCCACCCGCAAGACGGTCTTTGAACTCCTATTCGGACTAACTGATGCGGAAATTCAGGCCTTGCGCTCTAGATTCAACGCTCTTAATGGTCAGATAAACGATGCCGAAAAAGAATATATAGCGATAGTGTCGTTTCTGCGGACTAGCAACACGACAGGACGTGAAGAAGCTGAACTTCTTTTGTCTGACGCCGTTGCCAACCAGGCAGCAGCTGAAGCAGAGCTAGTCGTTCTTCGTGAAGAGATTGATCCAGTCGCTGACCGTGAGACGCAGGCATTGCGCGACCTCCTAACCGAGGCCGAGCGCAGTCTCGCTGATGCCCGTGGCATGGTTACTGAACTTGGTAGGCAGCAAGTTGAATACACTAACGAACGCCATAGAGTTCAGACTGACCTAGCTCGCCTTCATCGGATGCGTGAAGCCGGTGAACGCCTCGCGAATATTGAATTTGCTGTATGCCCTAGATGCATGCAATCACTGATCAGCCTATTCCGCGAAATACCTGAGGGCTGTTGTCGTGTTTGTTTGCAGCCGGATCCAGTCCTCCCTGAAGACGCGATTTATTCCGAGCAATACGAATTCAGTCAGCTGGCAGATCAACTTCAGGAGATGGATGACCAACTTTATGCAATCGCTCAACAATTGACGGTCGCCATGCAAGCTGCGACGGATCGCGAGCAGCTCGTTCAAGGGCTAACCGCCAAGATTGATACAAGAACATCTGAGCGCGTTACGCCGCGTCTTCAGGCGTACAGCGATGCGGTTGCTCGGTTCAGCGCGGCTCGCGTGCAACAAGAGCAGTTTGAGCTAATTCTTCGACAGTGGGATCGAGCTGATGATCTAGGAGCGCGCGTTAGGGGACTGCGTGCAGAACGCGAGGCTGTACGGGCATCGATAGAAAAATCGCTGAATGAGCTAAGTCAGCGACGCCGAGAAGTTCTGGACAACCTCAATGAGGAATTCCACGATACTGTGATGACGCTGGGAATTCCAGGCGTACAATCAGCAGCGATCAGCCCCACCACTTACTTGCCGCTGCTGGATGATCAGTCCTATACCACATTTAGTCCACCTGGAGGCGGGATAGTTACGGCAACTCAGGTGGCGTATTGGACGTCACTACTTGCGGTTGCTTTGCGTGATCCTCAATCGATTTATCCAGCATTTCTCATGCTCGACACTCCTCGGTTGGCGGTTAACACGTCGGAGGAACTCGCCGCAGCACTTTATCGGCGACTAGTACAGCAAGCCGGAACCGAGCCCGGACGTGTTCAGCTTATTATTGCTGACAATGAGCTACCTGCGGAGTATCGGCGCAATTATCCTGAAATTGTCTTCACTTATGACTCGCCAACGATCTCTACAGTACGCCATCCAGGCCCAACTAGGGTTCGTACAATCGGAGACATTCCTGATAGCGAACCAGACCGTAACAGCCGATCCAACACGCGCCGCCTTGGGCGAGCGCGGTTGTGACCCGAGTTGGCTCACGATCGCGGTTTCGTGTGGAGCGCAGCGCGCTGACCTTCGGGTTTGCAGTTGGTGAGGGCTGAATTTGCGCACTAGGCGGGGCCCGTAGAGTGGCCTGGTGCCGTACATGCGGACAGTAAAGACCACGTCGGGTGCGACCGCGGTGCGGGTCGTATGGTCCTCGCGGCGCGGGTCCCGGGAGATCGAGCACATGGGCTCCGCCCACGACGAGGCAGAGCTGGAGGCGCTGAAGGCCGCAGCACAGCAGCGGATCGCGGCCGGGCAGCTGGAGCTCGATCTCCGGCTGGGCGGTCCGGGCCCGTCCGGGCCGCTGCCGATCACCTCCTCGCGGATGAGTCACCTGGTGGACGCCTTGGAGCACGCTTACCCGGGTGCTGGGGCTGGAGGACGCGGCGGGCGGGGACGAGGTCTTCCGGCACCTGGTGCTGGCCCGGATCATCGAGCCGGTCAGCAAGCTCGACAGCCTGCGGGTCCTGGAGGAGGCCGGGGTCGCGCCGGCGTCGTACGCGACGGTCAAGCGCCGGCTGCCGGAGTACGCGCAGCAGGAGTGGCGGCAGCGGCTGTCGGCGGCCTGCGCCGCGCACGCCCGGCTGGGGCCGGCCAGCCTGGTGCTCTACGACGTGTCCACGCTCTACTTCGAGACTGACCAGGGCGACGGGTTCCACGAGCCGGGGTTCTCCAAGGAGCGGCGGCTGGAGCCGCAGATAACCATCGGGCTGCTCACCGGGCAGGACGGGTTCCCGCTGATGGTCTGCGCCTTCGAGGGCAACCGGGCCGAGACGAAGACGATGCTCCCGGTGATCGAGAAATTCATGGCCTCCCACCGGCTTCCCGACGTCACCGTGGTCGCGGACGCGGGGATGATCTCGGAGGCCAACCAGAAGGCGATCGAGGCCGCCGGGCTGTCTTTCATCCTCGGGATGAAGATCCCGGACGTGCCCTACCAGGTCGCCCGGTGGCGCCGGGAGCATCCCGGCCAGGACATCCCCGACGGCCACGTCTTCACCCAGCCCTGGCCCGCCGGACCGTCAGCCAGGCGCCGTGACCAGGTGATCTATTACCAGTACCGGGCTGACCGGGCACGGCGGACGCTGCGCGGGATCGATGAGCAGGTCGCTAAGGCGGCCAAGGCCGTCGCGGGGCTGGCCCCGGTGAAGCGGAACCGGTTCATCGCCCTCGACGGCGCCGTGAAGAGCGTGAACCGCGATCTGGAGGCGAAGGCCAGGACCCTGGCCGGAATCAAGGGCTACGTCACCAACCTCGCGGCCCGCCCGGATGGCACTCCGGTCACCGCGGACTTCGTGATCGGGAGCTATCACCGGCTTTTCGAGATCGAGAAATCGTTCAGGATGTCGAAGAGCGACCTGCAGGCCAGGCCGGTCTACCACCGCAAGCGCGATTCCATCGAGGCCCACCTCACCGTCGTCTTCGCGGCCCTAGCCGTCGGACGGTGGATCGAGGCCCAGACGGGCTGGTCAATAAGGAAATTCGTCAAGACCGCCCGCCGCTACCGCACCATACAGATCCAGGCAGGACGGCAAACCATCACCGCGGCTGACCCTCTCCCCGACGACCTCCGCCAGGCCCTCGACGCCATCACCCGCGACAGCCGAGGTGCGCACTAGTTTGAGCCAACTCGGGAACACGCGCCGCCTTGGGCGAGCGCGGTTGTGAGCCTGATGAGTCGGTCGGTCACAGGAACAACTCCTTGCGCCAACCGGTTTGGCTGGATGATATACTCCCAGGCTCAAGTGGTCAGCATTCCTGCCACTATTCTTTGCAGCATGGGAGCATTCAGATTAATCTGGGCGGCAGCCACTTGTGCGAATCCAGGCTTGCCGGTGATGAAAACTGAACACTTTGGTCCAGCTTCATAGAACTTAATGGGGAACGTTCGTGTAACTATGTGGGACTGCCCTGTTATTTCAAACTTGAGCATATCATCGCGTTGAAAGAGATCTGACCAGGGTGTTCGCAGATTCCATCGCTGCATCTCAGCGACGCGAGCCGCAAATATCTCATTGGGGGTGAGGACAGCAGTGTCCGGACGCATTGGCCCAATCAGATTCTGCAGTGCAGCCAGGCAGAACCCTGGCTTTCCTCTAATGGTTAGCTGAAACTTGGCGCCAGACTCCCGGGAGGATAGCCAATTGCGTTCTTTTACGTAATCTGCGCTCTGTATGGATATCCTGATCTCGGCAGGACGAGCAAGGATGTCACGGATCTTGACTGCGAGGGGCAGGGATACATCGACGCTTGCCGCAACGGTAGGAGTTATCACGAGGTCCATCGGCACTGGGCACCTCCTGATTTGGGCGTCGCTCTGTACTTATAGTAATGTAGAAATACTTCCAGTGAAAGCGCACATTCTGAACCACAGTTGCTCTATATCCCCCAATCAGAGTCGTTTTTGTCCCATAAGCCCCACTTACTGTAGTCATGAAATATGACGCAGGGCTCTCTGCGAGTGAACTCTGGCCTCACAGCAGACCGATGTGCCTGAGGTCATCGGTCGACCCGCGGGCACGAATCACAACTATCGAGCGGTACCCAGACGACGAAACCGGGGGTCAGTGCAGTTAGCTGCCCCAGATGTCAGGTGAGTCGGCACGTGCGCCCGCGGACAGGCTTCCTGCCCGCGCCGCCCGTCGGCAACGGCTTTTACAGCTTCGTCTATGCGGCTTGCACACTACAGTTCCGATATTACCGATGGTGTAGACGATATCACTAATGGTGACCAAAGGTGCTGCGCCCTTCAGGGCGCAGCCCGCTCCCGGTCATCACGGAACGTAATGTCCACCGGATCGATGCATTGAAGTCTGCCAATTAAGCGGGCATGCGAAGCGGCCGTTTCTATTGTTTTAATCGTGACAAGAAAACTAAATGAAACGGCCGCGTGGATTAGCATACCGGACTTCCGCGAGGTCTGCAAGGAAGCCGATTCTGAAATCCGTCGGGAATT
>NZ_JASIAL010000114.1:0-2852 GCF_030042015.1 Trebonia sp.
CTGGCGTCGGTGCGGGCCGAGCTCGACGAGCTCGGCCCGGGCCTGCCTGCCGCGCGGGCGGCCGCGGGCGAGCTCGCGGTACGCGCGGCCGCGACGCTCGCCGCGACCGAAGGCAGCCGTTCGCTGCTCGTGGCCGATCACGCGCAGCGGCTGCTGCGCGAAGCGATGTTCACGCTCGTCTACGCGCTCGGGCCGGCGTCCCGCGCCGCGCTGCTTGCCAGGCTCGGCGCGGTCGCGGACGGTGCCGTCACCGGACGTTAGGCCCAATGCCGGGGAGTTGAGGCAATTGGGCCATTGGCGCAGCTGGCCCGATACAGCCGGGCCGTTGGCGCAGCTGGCCCAGTCGCGAGGACACGCCGGGTGGCCGTGCTGATCCTGGTCTTCGCGGTCAGGCTGGTGCGCCGCTGGCTGCGGCACCGCCGTTGGGCGGCACTGGCCGGCGCCCGCGCCGGGCGCGCGGTCTAGCTGCCGTCGCGCAGGTCGGCGGGCGCGCCGGGCTGGTAGGCGATGTTGTCGAAGACGGCGGTGCAGCCGGGGCCCTGGGGCGACTGGGCGAGGAAACCGACGCGCACGCCTGAGGACTCACCGAGCGTGAAATAGCGCAACAGCCGCCACCAGGCGCCGTCCGCTGAGGCGTGGAACGCCCACGCCCGGCCGGACCGGGTGATCCGCAGCCACAGCGGGCCGCCCCCGGTCTCGAACGAGTTGCTGTCGTCCGAGGTGGCCCGCGTCACCACGGTCACCGCGGTCGGGCGGTGCTGCGGGGACATCTCGTAGCAGAGCTTGGCCCACCTCCGCTCGCTCAGGTACAGCAGGAGCACGCCCGCGTCGTGGGCGCTGCCGAAGCTGACAGCGACCCGCGCGGCGAGCATGAAGTCGCGATCTGGCGGCAGCCCGGTCAGCCGGCCCGCGTCCGGCCGGGCCCCCTCGTCGCCGGCCGGGTCGATGAACAGGTCGGACTTCGCGCCGCTGGTCAGCGCTAGCGCCCCGCCGGACACGACGGCCTGGCACGCCGGGTTCCCCGACGGCTGCAGCGGAAACGGCAGTCCTGGAAGGACCAAATCGGTCATTCCCGCAGTCTGCCACGGGACATCCCGCGGCACGCGCCGCAGCGGGAGATCATGGGGTCATGAGTGAATGGACGGGCCGTCCCGCAGCGGAGATCGCGGCGGCGGTCCGGTCCGGCGCGGTCACGGCCGGCCAGGTGGCCGGTGACCACCTGGACCGGATCGCGAGGCTGAACGCCGAGCTCGGCGCCTTCGTCCGGGTCCGGGCCGCAGAGGCGGCCGCGGAGGCCGCCGCGGTTGACGCGCGGGCGGACCGCGCGGACCTGCCACTGGCGGGGGTTCCCGTCGCGATCAAGGACAACGTGCCGGTCGCCGGGGAGCCGATGCGGCTGGGCAGCGCGGCCGTGCCCGGCCGGCCGCAGGGCGAGGATCACCCCGTGGTCGCCAGGCTCCGCGCCGCCGGCGCGATCGTGGCGGGACTGACCAACCTGCCGGAACTGGCCATCTACCCGTTCACCGACAGCGCGTTCGGGATCGCGCGCAATCCATGGGACCGGCGCCGCACGGCGGGCGGCTCGTCGGGCGGCTCGGCCGCGGCGGTCGCGGCGGGGCTGGTCCCGATCGCCCATGGCAATGACGGCCTTGGCTCGGTCCGCATTCCTGCCGCCGCCTGCGGGCTGTTCGGGATCAAGCCGGGTACCGGCGTGGTGCCCGCGCGGCTTGGCGCCGACGGCTGGCACGGCCTTGCCGAGAACGGCGTGCTCGCCACGACGGCCGCCGACGCGGCCCTCATGCTCGGGGTGCTGGCCGGCACGGAGTTCGGCCTTGACGAGCCGCCGCGGCTGCGCGTCGCGGTGTCGGTCCGGCCGCCAGGCCCGGGGATCGTCGTGCACAGGACGTGCAAGGCGAGCGTCCGGCAGACCGGCGAACTGCTCGCGGGGTTGGGCCACGAGGTCCGCGACGCCGATCCGGCCTACCCGCTGTCGCTGACGCCGACGCTGATCTCGTACTGGTTCGCGGGCCCGGTCGGCGACGCCGGGCCTTCCCTGGCCGGGATGGAACCGCGGACCCGCCGGCACGTCCGCGCGGGCCAGGCGGTGCTGCGGGTGCGGCCGCCGCGCGGCACCGACAGGGAGCGGCTGCGCGGCGTGCTCGAGCCGTTCTTCGAGCGCCACGACGTGCTGGCCATGCCAGCGCTGGCCAGGCCCTGCCCGCCGGCACGACGCTGACCAGCACCGCGAGGAACGAGGAAGGAGCCCAGGCAGTGGACCTTGATGAGGCGATGCGCACCCAGCACGCGTGCCGCTACTACCGCGACGACCCGGTACCTGACGAGGTGCTGCAGCGGGCCGTCGAGCTCGCCCGGTTCGCCCCCAACGGGGGCAACCGCTGCCCGGTGCGTTTCGTCTTCGTCCGCGACGCCGGGCTGCGCAGGCAGCTCGGTGAGTGGTACCTGCCGCTGTGGGAGGAGGTCGCCGCCGCCGCCCGCGCGGGCGCCGCGCCGATCGAGACCGCGAGCGGGCAGGTCAAGACCACGCAGACGGGCTTTCGCGACCCGGCAAGGACGATGGCCGACGGCGACAACTTCGCGCGGCGGTTCGGCGAGTTTCCCGTGATCGTCGTCGTCTGCGCCGATCTCGCCGCGACCCACCCCACCGACACCGAGCTTGGCCGGCTGAGCATCGTGGCGGGCGGCTCGGTCTACCCGATGGCCCAGAACTTCTGCCTGGCGCTGCGCGCCCAGGGCGTCGCCACGACGTTCACCACGCTGCTCGTGGCGCGCGAGCCCGACGTCAAGGAGCTCCTGCGCATACCGGCGGACATCGCGACCGCGTGCCACATCGT
>NZ_JASIAL010000115.1:0-4988 GCF_030042015.1 Trebonia sp.
GCAGCAGCACCGGGCAGGTCAGCGCGGACACGTGCCCGATCGGCGACCGCGCCTCGTACAGCGCGTCGGCCTCGGGCAGCGGCCCGATCAGCCCGTCCAGGTACCTGGACTCGAAGTCGTGCGTGGTCGCCGCGAACGGCCGCAGGTCGGAGACCCCGAAGTAGGACACCGCCGCCGCGAACACGGGCGCGGGAACCGGGCGGCTTCCGCCGTCGGGCGAGCACAGGGCGCTGGTCACCGCGGCAAGCGCGGTCCAGCCGCCGGCCGAGCCGCCCTTGATCGCCAGCCGCCGCCTGTCCGCCTCGCCTGATCCGGCGAGCGCGAGCGCGGCGTTGATCGCGTCGGCCACGTCCACCACGCCCCACTGGCCGCGCAGCCGCTCCCGGTACGCCCGCCCGTACCCGGTGGAGCCGCCGTAGTTCACGTCGATCACCCCGATGCCGCGGCTGGTGAAGTAGGCGATCTCCAGGCTGAGCACGGGCACCGCGTTCGACGTCGGGCCGCCGTGCACATGCACCAGGAACGGCGGCAGCTCCCCGTCCGGGGCGGTCGCGTCCGGGTTGGCGGGCGGGTAGACCAGCGCATGGACCACGGGTCCGTTCGGAGTGGCGGAAAGCTGTACCTGGCGCGGGTCGGACAGGTACGCGGGGTCGGGTGCGGCTACGGCCTGCTGTCGCAGCACCTCGGTCGGGCCGCCCGGCCAGGGCGGCGTGGTCAGGACCACGCTCCACGGGATGCGCGGCCCGCCGGCCACGGCCGCGATCGCCGTGCCGGAAACGGCCAGCGCGCCCTCGACGACGCGGAACTCCCAGTCCGCGTCGGTCAGCGTCCCGCTCGCCGGGTCGAGCACCGACAGGCGCAGCTCGCCGAGGCCGTGCGCCACGGCGAGCCTGCCGTCGCCGAGTATCCCGAACGGGCGCCCGCCGAGCCACCACAGCGGTTCGGCGAACTCCTCCGCGCGCGGGCACAGCGGCCGCGGCCGCGCGACCGCGCCGGCGGCCCCTGCGACCGCGGCGACCTGGTACAGGTTCCAGAAGCCCGAGGCGTCCGAGACCGCGTACAGGCTCTCGTCGTCGCGCCAGGCCGGCGCCAGTACCGACTCTTCCGGGCCGCCCATGACCAGCGTGGCGTCCGCCACCGTCCCGCCCGTCGCCGGGCCGACGCGCAACTCCGTGCCGTCCCAGGGCATGCGCGGGTGGTCCCAGTTGATCCACGCCAGCTTCGTGCCGTCCGGCGACGGCGCGGGGTAGGCGAAGAAGTCCGCGCCGGTGACCAGGACCCGCGCCGCGTCCGGCGCGCCGGCCGCCGAGCCGTCCAGCGGGACCGCCACGATCGCGCGGCGCACGCCGCCGCCGGAAACCGTCTCCCTGACGCACCAGACCTCACGCCCGTCGGGGGAGAGCACCATGTCCGCGAACCGGAAGCCGCCGTCCGCGGGCGTGAGCGGCCGCGGATCGCCGCCAGGCGCGCCCAGCAGGTAAAGCCGCTGGTCGGTGAAGTTCGCGAACACGAGGTCGTACCCGTCACCCGTTCCCGACGCCGACGGCACCGGCAGGTACGCCCTCCCGCCGTACTCGTGCACCCGCGTGCGCGCGTACCAGGGAGCGGGCAGCAGCTCCCGGGGAGCGGGAGCGCGGCCTCCGCCGCCCCCGCCACGGCCCGAGGCCATGACCGTCACCCGCCCCGCCTCGGCCGGGCGGCTCTCCTGCCACCACACCTCGTCCCCGGCGATCGCCGGGAACGACACCCGTGCCTTCCCGCGCGCCACGTCGGCGGCGCTGATCGGTGACTCCCATGTCCCGTACGGCGCGATTGTCGTCATGGACCTAACCGATATCACGCGCGGGCAGCGCCGCGCGCCCCCACCCCTATCCTGGTCAGGTGGGAGAAGGACGGACCTACGAGATCCGCACCTACGGGTGCCAGATGAACGCGCACGATTCCGAACGCGTCGCCGGGCTCCTGGAGGAAGCCGGATACACGAAGGCGGAACCGGGCGCGACCCCGGACCTCATCGTGTTCAACACCTGCGCCGTGCGGGAGAACGCCGCCGACCGGCTCTACGGCAACCTCGGTCAGCTGCTCCCGGCCAAGAAGGCGCACAAGGACATGCAGATCGCGGTCGGCGGCTGCCTGGCACAGATGGAGCGCGAGCAGATCACGCGGCGCGCCCCCTGGGTGGACGTCGTCTACGGCACGCACAACATCGGCGCCCTCCCCGAACTGCTCGAACGCGCGCGCGCCAGGAACGAGGCGCAGGTCGAGTTCGAGGAGACGCTGACCACGTTCCCGTCGCTGCTGCCCGCCCGCCGCGAGTCCCCGTACTCGGCCTGGGTGTCGATCTCCGTCGGGTGCAACAACACCTGCACCTTCTGCATCGTGCCGTCGCTGCGCGGCCGGGAGAGGGACCGCCGCCCCGGCGACATCCTGGCCGAGATCAAGGCCCTGGTCGGCGACGGCGTCCTCGAGGTCACCCTGCTCGGGCAGAACGTGAACTCCTACGGCGCCGAGTTCGGCGACAGGACCGCGTTCAGCAAGCTGCTGCGCCAGTGCGGCGAGATCGAGGGGCTCGAGCGGGTCCGCTTCACCTCCCCGCACCCGCGCGACTTCACCGACGACGTGATCGAGGCGATGGCGCAGACGGCCAACGTCATGCCCAGCCTGCACATGCCGCTGCAGTCGGGCTCGGACGCGATCCTGCGGGCGATGCGCCGCGCCTACCGCCGCGGCCGCTACCTGGCGATTCTGGACAACGTGCGCCGCCACATCCCGCACGCGGCGATCACCACCGACATCATCGTCGGCTTCCCCGGCGAGACGGACGCCGACTTCGAGGACACCCTCGACCTCGTCCGCCAGGCCAGGTTCGCCAGCGCGTTCACGTTCCGCTACTCGATCCGCCCAGGGACCCCGGCCGCGTCGATGGACGGCCAGGTGCCGGCCGGCGTGGTCCAGGAGCGCTACGACCGGCTGGTCGGGCTGGTCGAGGAGGTCTGCGCCGGAGAGAACGCGCGGCTGCACGCGGCCACCGTCGAGATCCTCGTCGCCGAGGGCGAGGGCCGCAAGGACGCCGCCACGCACCGCATGTCCGGCCGCGCGCGGGACAACCGCCTCGTGCACTTCGCGCCGCACGTCACGCGCCCGCGCCCTGGGGACATCGTCACCACCACGGTCACCGGCACGGCGCCGCACTACCTGATCGCGGACGGCGAGCCGCTGTCCGTCCGCCGCACCCGCGCCGGCGACGCCTGGGAGGGGCGCCAGCTTGCGCCCGCGGCCACAGCCCCCGCACCAGCCACCCCAGCGGCGACACCGATCTTGCTCGGCATGCCAGCCCGCCGCGGCTGACCCCGGCCATGCTGGTCGCCGTCGTCGGCGCCACCGCCACCGGCAAGTCCGACCTGGCGGTCAGCCTCGCGCGCGCCCTCGACGGCGAGGTCGTCAACGCCGATTCGATGCAGCTCTACCGCGGCATGGACATCGGCACCGCCAAGCTGTCCCTGGCCGAGCGCCAGGGCATCCCGCACCACCTGCTTGACGTGTGGGACGTGACAAAGGCCGCCAGCGTGGCCGACTACCAGGTCCTCGCCGACCGGGTCATCGCCGGCATCGAGGCCCGCGGCAAGGTCCCCGTGCTGGCCGGCGGATCCGGCCTCTACGTCAGGGCCGCGCTCGGCGACCTGAACTTCCCCGGCACCGACGAACGGCTCAGGCAGCGCCTGGAAGCCGAACTGTCCGCCCGCGGCCCGTCCCCCCTCTACGCACGGCTGCGAGCGCAGGACCCGCGGGCCGCGGCCGCGATCCTCCCGTCCAACGGACGGCGGATCGTGCGGGCGCTTGAGGTGATCGAGCTGTCCGGCCGCCCGTTCAGCGCGACCCTCCCGGGCTACGACGCCGCGCGCTCCCGGCCGGCGGCGCAGATCGGCCTGTCGGTGCCCCGCCCGGAGCTCGACCGCCGCATCGAGGCGCGCGTCGACCGCATGTGGGCGTCCGGCTTCGAGGCCGAAGTCCGCGGGCTCGCCGGCCGCGGCCTGCGCGAAGGCAAGACCGCGAGCCGCGCGCTCGGCTACCAGCAGATGCTGCGCTACCTCGACGGCGAGTGCACGCTGGAGCAGGCGCGCGAGGAGACCGTGCGCGCCACGCGCCGGTTCGCCCGCCGCCAGGAGTCATGGTTCCGCCGCGACCCGCGCATCAGCTGGATCGAGGGGGCAGGGGAGGAGCTGACCGCCCGCGCCCGCGCTGTCCTCACTCCTATCCCGAACGAACCGTCAGTCCCCCCGGCCGGCTGACCGTCTGCCCAGCGCGGTTCCTGCACGCCCCGCACGCGGCCGGCTACCGGTGGCCGGCTAGCACGTCCGGGTGGTTCATCGCTCTGCGTAACCTCCGCCGCCGGCTCGCGCACGCTGGCTGAGAACCGCGTGGCATACGGCGTTCCAGTGGCTCCAGCGAACTATCGACTCGTTTGAACATTCGATAGCCCTACTGGGCTATATATAACGAAAAGCCATTTTGGGTGTTTCTGTGCTGTAACGCTAGGAGCCGAGTGATTTGTCAGGCCCGGCGAGAGGTCACCCGCGTGACCGCGTAGCCGGGCGCGGAACGGCGTTAGGCACTTCTTGACTCCAGGCGGCAGGCGGAACGGCACCCCGGACTTCGGCCACGCCGGACAGCCCGGCGGGCGGCAGTCCGGACGTTACGCCGGCCGGCACTCGGCGAGAACCCGCAAGCCGGCCCGCTGGGCCCGCAAGGCAGCCCCGGCCGCGGTGATAGCCGCAACGCTCGCGGCCGGGGCGGCTGCCTACGGGGCCACGCTGCCGCGCCCGCCCGAGCCGGGCAAGCTCATGGCCGCGCTGTCCGTCCCGATCGAGCAGGAAACCTTCGCCGCCGCCGGGGCAGGCAAGCCCGAGGCCGAGGCCGCGACCAGGACCGGGTCGCGCCGCCCGGCGCGCAGCCATGCCGCGCGGCCGCGCGCCACCGCGTCCGCCAGC
>NZ_JASIAL010000553.1:0-12128 GCF_030042015.1 Trebonia sp.
GATATGCCTTTTGCCAGACGTAAACCGAGGACTCGGCAACCCGGAGAATTCTCGCCACCTCAGGCTTGGTGCGCCCCTGCTCCAGGAGCTGGATGGCATAAATCCGCTCTTCGTGGCTCGACCTGCGCCCCTTGCGTGCCATAATGCTATTCTAGCATAGATCTAGGCTCTAAAAACTTAATTTCTGCTTAGTACGAGGAGAGATCGCTGTAGTCGAGGAGGCTTCCCGTCAGCGAGTGCGGGAGCTTGAGGAACTGATCGAGGCTGAACGAGCACCATACGGATTCCTCGATGACCTCCTGACTGCTTCCGGTTCCCTCCTTGTCGAAGCCGTCATTCAGACGCTAAGACTCATGGGGTTCGCCGACGTCAGAGACGTCGATGCCGAGACGGATGCCGCCGGCCAATCCGGGCCGCGCCGCGAGGACATACGCATCATGGATACACGCGTGCCCGTCCTTGTCGAGGTTAAGGGCATCACAGGCATGCCTTCCGAGGAAGAAGCCATGCAAGTCGTGAAGTACCTGAGGCCACGCATGAAGGAGTGGAAAACACCCGACATCCACGGATTGGCAGTCATTAACCACCAGCGGAACTTGCCCGCGCTCGACCGCGAACACGGCCGCGTGTTCCAAGATGATGTGTTGATCAATGCCGAGGACCAAGACTTCACGCTGCTCACCGCCTGGGACCTATACCGCCTAGCTCGTGGTGTCATCACGCATCACTGGCTACGCTCAGATGTCGAGGAACTCTTCCTCACTAAGGGACGGATGGCACCAGTTCCATCTCACTACATTCCGCTCGGCCCGATCGCCCACATCTGGAAGGAGGCATCCGTAATCGGGGTGGAATTGATCGACGGTCCGATTCGTGTCGGTGACCGCATCGCTTATGAACTTCCCGTTGATTTCATGGAAGAGGAGATCACGACCCTGCAAGTAGCTAACTCGTCGGTCGAAGATGCTCTCTCTGGTGCACAGGTGGGGATTAAGACCAGCTTGATTGACCACCTCCGAAAAGGAACGAAGGTGTACCTGGCGAAATCTGGAAAAGGGCAAGGCGCGAGCAGCGTCAATTCCTGAACGCTCCTGAGGACTGCATTACCACGCCCCGCGGCACAGAGGGGTCGCGCAGATCATGCAACTCTGCGCGGACAAGGGACCGCCGATGCTGCGCCTTCGGGAGTGGGGCTACTTAGCCTTACGTGCGGCTGCCGATCGTTTCGCGAGTCGGAGCATGTAGGCGCGCTTTGCATGCTCGGCGCGCTGTCGGCGCTCCTCGGGCGGCAATGTGCCATCGGGGTCTACCTCTTTCTCAAATCGCCTGGGGAACGCTACACGCGCGGGACGTGTACGGGCTGCGCGGTCACGCGTGCGGGCCCACGAGATTTCTGCCGCGATGCGCCCATTAATATCCTTAGCCATGTGGCATCGCCTCCCTCCGTGATTCGCGGCGCACTTGTGGTGCCGATCATCGCCTCAGCCGCCCATGACGTCGTCGTAATGGCGGCGTGCCCGTGCGCTGCGTGCGCTGCGGCCGTACCGGGCGAGCATCTGAGGGCTTGACCAGCCATTGAGTTCCATCAGGTCGCCTTCGGCCCCGCCGTTATCGAACCAGTTGTGGCTGAAGGTGTGCCGGAACTTGTGCGGGTTGACCGCAACGCCGGCCTCCCGGCCGCGCCGCTCGATCATCTGGTAAATGCCACTGGCCGTCATCGGCCCGCCGCGCACGCCGAGCCACAGCGCCGAGACGCGCGCCGTAGGGTGCTTGATCCGTTCGCGCGCGTACCGATCAAGCGCGCGGGAGGTGTCGTAGGTGAATCGCACGGTTCGCTGCTTATCGCCCTTGCCTGTTGTTGACGGCCTGACTAATTGAGCGTCCAGGCTGGGCGTCCGGCTGTGTTCTTTGACGATGTCTTCTTCCCGGGTTGCCTGCGGCGGGTCAGGATCGTCGTGTGGTTGTTTAGCGCCGATTTTCGCGGCGGGTAGTCATCCCCTGGCTGACGGGTGGCATCGTGCCGCTGGGAGGCTTACTTGTGGTGTGTGTGCAGGCGTTTTGTGCGCTGGGCGTGGCTGTAGCGGCCGCGTGCTGGGGTGGGTAGCGCTTACTGCTCGTGCCGGCTGGCCGCCGATGTCCTGCCGGGCGGCCTGCTGAGGGTGCGGCAGCCCAGGCTTACAGCCATGTAATTCATGGCAGAATGTCCCGGTATCGGCGCGGCGGCGGGAGATTCTGCCGCAGGCGTGATGAACTATCGGCATCGACCAGTCAGCGAAAGACCCTCAGCGGCCCGCCCGGCCCGGCGGGGAGTTCTTCCTGCGCCCGGCCTCCCCGGCACACCGCCGGTATGAGGCGCTGCGCGCCTACCTGGCCGAAGGGCTTCCCGCCGCTGAGGCCGCCGCCCGGTCCGGCTACACCCCCGCGAGCCTGCTGTCAGCGGTACGGGATTTCCGCGCCGGCGCCCGGGAGTTCTTCGTCTCCGGCCGGCCCGGCCCGAAGGCCGCCCCGGCCAAGGACGCCGCCCGGGCACGGATCATCGAGTTGCGTGCCGCGGGACACTCCATCGACGAGATCGCCCAGGCCCTGGCCGCGGAGGGCACTCCGCTGAACCGGACCGGGATCGCGGAGGTGATCGCGGCCGAAGGGCTGCCCCGGCTGTGGCGCCGTCCCGAGGCCGAGCGCGGCGGGCCGGCCCGGGAGATCGAGGGTGTTCAATCGTCTGTGTAAGCGGGGGCTAGGGATTCCGGTGTGGCGAGGGTTGCGCTGGTAGAAAGGAATACTCCCCGTGAGCAGGGATGAGCTGGAGAAGGTGCAGGAGATCGTCGCTGAGGGTGTGGCGGCGGAGGGTCTGGCCGATGTGGTGCTGTCGGCAGGGGAATCGGCGGCAAGAAGGCTGGCGGATATCGCCAGCGACGCGGCGGCCGGCCGGATGATCGCCGGCGCGCAGGAGACGGGTATTTCACTGCCGGACGGCCCGGACGGGCTGATCGGGCAGCTGACCGCGAAGGTGATCGAGCGGGCGCTGGCCGCAGAAATGGACGATCACCTGGGATACGTGAAGGGCGACCCGGCGGGAAACGGGTCGGGGAATTCCCGCAACGGGCATTACGGGAAAACGGTGGCTACGACGGCCGGGTGCGTGCGGATTTCCGTGCCCCGGGACCGGAACTCGGCTTTCGAGCCGGTGATCGTGAAGAAGGGGCAGCGGCGGCTCGGGCAGATCGGGGATATCATCCTGTCGCTTTACGCGCGCGGCATGACCACCCGCGATATTCAGGCGCACCTGGCGGAGGTGTACGGCGCGGAAGTCTCGCCCGCGCTGATCTCGAATATCACCGACGTCGTGCAGGACGAGATAATCGCCTGGCAGACCAGGCCGCTGGACTCGTTTTACGCGATTCCCTGCATTGACGCGCTGGTGGTGAAGGTCCGTGACGGCGGCATGGTGCACAACAAGGCCGCCTACCTGGTCATCGGGGTGGACGCCGACGGGTTCAAGCATGTGCTGGGGATCTGGCTGGCCGCCTCCGAGGGCGCCGGGTTCTGGGCCGGGGTGCTCGCCGAGCTCCGCAACCGCGGCGTCCGGGACGTCCTTTTCGTCTGCTGCGACGGGCTTAACGGGCTGCCCGGCGCCATCGCCGCGGCCTGGCCGAAGGCCATCGTGCAGACGTGCGTGGTGCACCTCATCCGCGCGTCGCTGAAATACGTCGCCTGGGACCAGCGGAAGAAGGCGGCCGCCGCGATGCGGCCGATTTACACGGCGGTGAACGAGGCGGCGGCGAAGGCCGCGCTGGAGAATCTGCGCCGCGAGTTCGGGAAGAAGAACCCCGGCCTGGTCGCCGCGTGGGAACGGGCCTGGGACCAGTTCGTGCCATTCCTGCAGTACGACGCGTCCATCAGGAAGGTGATCTACACGACGAACGCGATTGAATCAATTAACTTCCAGCTGCGGAAGATAATAAAGAACCGGGGTCATTTCCCCGATGATGACGCTGCCGTCAAGCTCCTCTACCTCGGGATAAGGAATATCACCGGCCGGCATATCGACGGCGACGGCCTGGTCCGCGAAAGAGGAGAACGCGGCACCGGAAGCTACGGCTGGAAAGCAGCACTGAACGCATTCGCCGTCCATTTCGGCGACCGCGTCCCTGTCTGATCACCCGCAGCAAAGGTAACAGAAGGACAACAACTGCCTTAGCTTACACAGACGATTTGACAAGCTCGGCTAGCCCGCGACCAGCCCCGCCGTGTCGTAAATCCCGCCAAGGCCTAGACGAGCTCGCCGGAGAGCCGCCCCGGATCGTTCGGGATAAAAAACCTACAGCGTCCCGAACGCGTCCTCCAGGATCCCCAGCCCCTCCTCGAGCAGGTCCTCGCCGATCACCATCGGCGGCAGGAACCGCAGCACGTTGCCGAATGTCCCGCACGTCAGCACCACGAGCCCCGCCTTGTGGCACGCCGCCGCCACAGCAGCGGTGGCCGCCGCGTCCGGCTCGAGCGTGCCGGGATGCGTTAGCTCGACCGCGATCATCGCGCCGCGGCCGCGGACGTCGGCGATGACCGGGAACTGCTCGGCCAGCTTGCGCAGCCGGGGCAGCATGATCTCCCCGATCCGGCGCGCGCGGCCCGCCAGGTCCTCAGCCACCATCGTCTCGATCGCGCCGAGCGCGGCGGCGCACGCGACCGGGTTGCCGCCGTAGGTGCCGCCGAGCCCGCCCGGGTGGACCGCATCCATCAGCGCGGCCCGCCCGGTCACGCCGGCCAGCGGCAGCCCGTCCGCGATGGCCTTCCCGGTGGTGATCAGGTCCGGGACCACGCCCTCATGCGAGCACGCGAACCAGTCGCCGGTCCGGCAGAACCCGGACTGGATCTCGTCGGCGATGAACACGATGCCGTTGTCCGCGCAGAACTTCGCGAGCCCAGGCAGGAACCCCTTAGGCGGCACGATGAACCCGCCCTCGCCCTGGATCGGCTCGATGATGATCGCCGCCACGTTGGACTCGCCGACCTGGGAGTGGATCAGGCTCTTGACCACGCCGAGCGCCTCGGCCCTGCAGGCGTCCGGCCCGTCCGGCCAGCGCAGCGGATACGCCATCGGCACCCGGTAGATCTCGGCGGCGAACGGCCCGAACCCCTGCTTGTACGGCATGTTCTTCGCGGTCAGCGCCATCGTCAGGTTGGTGCGCCCGTGGTAGGCGTGGTCGAAGGCCACCACGGCCGAACGCCCGGTCGCGTGCCTGGCGATCTTGACCGCGTTCTCCACGGCCTCCGCGCCGGAGTTGAACAGCGCCGAGCGCTTCTCGTGCGTCCCCGGCGTCAGCCGGGCAAGCGACTCGCACACCTCCACGTACCCCTCGTAGGGGGCCACCATGAAGCACGTGTGCGTGAACTGGGCCGCCTGGGCCGCCACCCGCGACGACACCCGGGGCGCGGCGTTGCCCACCCCGGTGACCGCGATGCCCGAGCCGAAGTCGATCAGCGAGTTGCCGTCGACGTCGACGAGCACCCCGCCGCCGGCCGCCGTGACGAACACGGGCAGCACGGTCGACACGCCGCGCGCGACCGCGCCGGCGCGCCGGGCGGACAGCTCGCGCGAGGCCGGTCCGGGTATCTCGGTGACAAGCGTGCGGCGTTGCGGCAGCCCGGGGCCGCCTTCAGGTACTGCGGTCATGATCGGCACATTAACATTCCCGGCTCAACCGGAGTAGCCGGTACGCAGCCCGGCACGCAGCGGGGACCTGGCCGGGGACGCGCCGCGGATGTTCGCTATCCGAACGCCTGTTCCCCCGTTCGCCCGACCGAAGGTATGGTCGTTGAAGACGCAACAAAGACGGGAGCGATATGGCGCAGATCGTCTCGCTCGCGGAGGCTGTCAGCCGCGCGGTCCGTGACGGTGACACGGTCGCGATGGAGGGGTTCACCCACCTGATACCGTTCGCGGCGGGTCATGAGGTGATCCGGCAGCGACGCCGTGAGCTCACCTTGATCAGGATGACACCGGACCTGATCTACGACCAGCTGATCGGCGCGGGCTGCGCGCGCAAGCTGATCTTCTCCTGGGGCGGGAACCCCGGGGTGGGCTCGCTGCACCGGTTCAGGGACGCGGTCGAGCACGGCTGGCCCGCCCCGCTGGAGATCGAGGAGCACAGCCACGCCGGGATGGCGAACCGGTACGCGGCCGGCGCGGCCGGGCTGCCGTTCGCGGTGCTGCGCGGCTACAACGGGACCGGGCTGGTCACTCAGACCGAGTCGATCAAGCAGGTCACCTGCCCGTTCACCGGGGAGCAGCTGACCGCCGTGTCCGCGGTCAACCCGGACGTCGCGATCATCCACGCGCAGCGGGCCGACCGGGCAGGCAACGTCCAGCTGTGGGGCATCACCGGGGTGCAGAAGGAAGCGGTCCTTTCCGCGCGGCGCTCGATCGTGACCGTGGAGGAGGTCGTCGCCTCCCTGGACCCCAGGCCCAACGCGGTGGTGCTGCCGTCCTGGACGGTGAGCTACGTGGCGCACGTGCCGAACGGCGCTCACCCGTCCTACGCGCTCGACTACACCGTGCGCGACAACGGCTACTACGTCGCCTGGGACGCGATCGCGCGGGACCGCGACACGTTCGGCAGGTGGCTTGACGAGCAGATCTACGAAGTGAGCGCCGGGAGCCCCGCGTGAGCGACTACACCGCCGACGAGATGATGACCGTGGCCGCCGCCCGCGCGCTCACCGACGGCATGACCTGCTTCGTCGGGATCGGCCTGCCGAGCGCCGCGGCCAACCTCGCCCGCGCCACGCACGCGCCCAACCTCGTGCTCGTCTACGAGTCGGGCACGATCGGCGCCAAGCCGGGCCGGCTGCCGCTGTCCATCGGCGACGGCATACTCGCGCAGACCGCCGACGCGGTGATCTCCGTCCCCGAGATCTTCAACTACTGGCTGCAGCCAGGCCGGATCGACGTGGGCTTCCTCGGCGCGGCCCAGATCGACAAGTACGGGAACATCAACACGACGGTGGTCGGCGACTACGGCCACCCCAGCGTGCGGCTGCCCGGCGCGGGCGGCGCGCCGGAGATCGCGGCGTCCTGCAAGGAGGTCATCGTGATCGTCAGGCAGAGCCGCCGGACGTTCGTCGAGAAGGTCGACTTCGTCACCTCGGTCGGCTACGGCGCGGGCCCCGGCGACCGGGAGCGCCTCGGCCTGCGCGGCCGCGGCCCGCGGCAGGTCATCACCGACCTCGGCGTGCTCACGCCCGACCCGCGGACCTGCGAGTTCACGATGACCGCGCTCTTTCCCGGCGTCGCCGCCGGCACGGTCAGGGAGCGCACCGGCTGGGACGTGGCGATCGCCGTGGCGCCGCAGGTCCTCCCGCCGCCGTCCGCGGCCGAGCTGGCCGCGCTCCGCGAGCTCACCGCGTCCCCTCCCGCCCGGTGAAAAGGTGACGGCATGCGAGGCGCTGAGCTCTCCCATCATCCCGAACGATCCCTCCCGACTCCCCAGGACTACCGTGCTGCCGCCGCGCGGATAGCCCCCTACATCCGGCGCACGCCGGTGCTGCGCGCCGCCGTCGACGGCCGCGCGGTCAGCTTCAAGCTGGAGCACCTGCAGGTCACCGGCGTGTTCAAGATCCGCGGCGCGCTGAACGCGCTCTTGCTCGTCCGGCCGCGCCAGGTCGTCACCGCCTCCGGCGGCAACCACGGGGTCGGCGTCGCGACGGCCGCCCGGTGGCTCGGCATCCCCGCTACGGTGTTCGTGCCGGCCACGGTGCCCGAGGCGAAGGCCCGCCGGATCGCCGCCCAGGGCGCGGAGGTCGTGAAGACAGGCAGCGTCTACGCCGAAGCCGAGCACGCCGCCCGCGAGCTTGCCGACCGTGACGGCCGCTACTACGTGCACGCCTACGACGACCCCGCCGTGGTGGCCGGCCAGGGCACGGTCGGCCTCGAGATAGCCGCCGACCTGCCCGAATGCGACGCGGTGGCGGTCCCGGTCGGCGGCGGCGGGCTGCTCGCCGGGGTGAGCGGCGCGATCGCGCCCTGCCCGGTGGTGGCCGTGGAGCCGGCCGGCTGCCCGACCCTGCACGCCGCCGTCGCGGCGGGCAAGCCGGTCCAGGTGGGCGCCGACTCGGTCGCCGCCTCCGCGCTCGGCGCCAGCCGCATCGGCGAGCTGGCGCTGGCCGCCGTCGCGGCCAGTCCGGTCACGCTCGCCATCGTCACCGACGAGCAGATCGTCAGCGCCCGCGACCGGCTGTGGGAGGATTTCCGGTTCGCCGTCGAGCCCGCGGCCGCGACGGCCTACGCCGCCTGGCTGGCGGGCCAGGTAGCCGGGCAGAACCCGTGCCTGCTGCTCAGCGGTGCCAACGCCGACTGGCTTCCGGCTGCCTGACCGCCTGCCGCCCCGGCCCCGGCTTGGCGGTGGGGCCCGGCCCGCAAGCCGGATTCCCGGATCGCGGAACTTCGCCCGTCCTCGTAGAATGCGCGGGTGGTGGGTTACCTGCTCTCGGCCGTCATCTTCGTTTTCATCGTCACGGTGCTCGTCGTGCTCTGGCGGCGCGAGCACCCCAAGAAGTAAGCCGGTTGATCTGTCCGTCCGCCTGACGCGGTGCGCCGCGCGCGGCCCGGTTCGGTATTTCCGCGCCGCGCGGTGAACCCGATACGGACGCCGTCCGTAAGTCCGGGTAGGTGCGAGTGACCTCACGGAACGGAGAGACACCATGGACACCATGGCCACGGAGACTGCACGGACGTCGAATGTGGCGGGGAGTCGGCACACGGGTCGGCGCGGCACAGGGCTGCCGCGACGCGCGATCGTGATGACGGCGACAATCGCCGGGGTGGCGGTGACCGGCCTGTTCCTGGCGGCGTGCGGCTCGTCGAGCAGCCCGCCGAGCACCCCGTCCACCACGCCGGCGGCCGCGGCGGCAAGCACGCCGCCGAGCACGGCGGCCAGCCCTGCGGTGGCCGCGGGAACCGTGACGCTGAAGACCGAGAGCACCAGCCTTGGCGTCGTGCTCGCCGACGGCGCGGGCATGACGGTCTACTGGTTCGCCGCCGACAAGGGCGACACGTCCGCCTGCACAGGCGCGTGCGCGGCAGCGTGGCCGCCGGTGACAGGGACACCGCAGGCGGCGGCCGGCGTGTCGCTGCCAGGCAAGCTCGGCACGATCACCAGGGCCGGCGGCGTTAGGCAGGCGACCTACAACGGCCACCCGCTCTACACGTTCGCGGCGGACACCGCTCCCGGGCAGGTCAACGGGAACGACGTGGACGGGTTCGGCGCCTACTGGTACGCGATCACGATCGGCGCGAGCGACACCTCCACGACCAGCAGCGGAGGCGGCGGCTGGTAATGCCCCCCAACCGGCCCTGACCTCCGTGCAGGCGGTCAGGGCCGGTTGGCGCACGATCACGGGGGTATCAGCCCCGTGTGTCGTCACCAGGGGAATCGCCGGTTACGCCGCCTATGCGGCCAGCGCCGGCGCGGCCCACAGCGCAGGCACCGGCAGCGCAGGCACCGGCAGCGCCGTCTCAGGAGGTGCACGGCCGGCAGCTGCTTGTCATCTACATCGCGCTGATGCTGGCGCTGCTGCTGTCCGCGCTGGACCAGACGATCGTGGCCACCGCGCTGCCGACGATCGTGAGCGACCTCGGCGGCCTGTCCCACCTGTCGTGGGTGGTCACGGCGTACCTGCTCGCCACCACCGCCACCACGCAGGTCTGGGGAAAGCTCGGCGACCAGTACGGGCGCAAGTACCTGTTCCTCGGCGCGATCGCGATCTTCCTCGTCGGGTCGGCGCTGTGCGGTCAGTCGCGGAACATGGGCGAGCTCATCGGCTTCCGCGCCCTGCAGGGCGTCGGCGGCGGCGGCCTGATCGTGCTCACCCAGGCGATCATCGGCGACGTCGTCTCGGCCAGGGAGCGCGGAAAGTACCAGGGCGCCTTCGGCGCGGTCTTCGGACTGGCGAGCGTGATCGGGCCGCTGCTCGGCGGGTTCTTCGTGGACAACCTCAGCTGGCGCTGGGTGTTTTACATCAACCTGCCGATCGGCGCGGTCGCGCTGGTGGTGATCGCCGTCGTGCTGCCGGTCACCGGCGCCAGGCGCGAGCACCGGATCGACTACGCGGGCGCGGTGCTGCTCGCCGGGTTCGCCACGGCCGTGGTGCTCGCCACGTCCTGGGGCGGCACCACCTTCCCCTGGGGCTCCGGCGTGATCATCGGGCTGTTCATCCTCTCGCTCGCCTTGCTCGCAGGCTGGTACCTGTCGGCGCGGCGGGCGGCCGAACCCGTGCTGCCGCTGCCGCTGTTCAGGAACTCGGTGTTCAGCGTGTCGTGCGCGGTCAGCCTGGCCGCCGGGTTCGCGCTGTTCGGCGCGGTGTCCTACCTGCCGCTGTTCCTGCAGGTCGTGCACGGCGTCTCGCCGACGATCTCCGGGGTGTACCTGCTGCCGATGGTGGTCGGCCTGCTGATCACCTCGGTGGGCAGCGGTCAGCTGATCGCGCGGACCGGCAGGTACAAGGTCTACCCGATCGTCGGCACGGCGCTGATGGCTGTCGCGCTCTTCCTGCTGTCCCGGATCGATGAGACCACCCCGACGCTGACGCTGAACCTGTACTTCTTCCTGCTCGGGCTCAGCCTCGGCCTGATCATCCAGGTGCTCGTGATCGCGGTGCAGAACACGGTCAGCTACCAGGACCTCGGCGCCGGCACCTCGGGCGTGACGTTCTTCCGGTCGATCGGCGGCGCGTTCGGCGTGTCGATATTCGGCGCGATCTTCAGCAACCAGCTCGCGGGCAACCTCGCCGCCGCGCTGCACGGCATCCCGCTGCCCGCGGGCTTCAGCGCCGCCGCCCTCGAGTCCGACACCAAGCAGCTGCTGAGCAGGCTCCCGCCGGCCGTCCAGCACGACGTGCTGCACGCCTTCAGCATCTCCCTGCACCCGGTGTTCCTGACCGCCGTCCCGATCGCGCTGGCCGCGTTCGCGCTGTCCTGGTTCCTGCGCGAGGTGCCGCTGCGCACCGCCGCGGGCGAGACGGTGCGCAGCTCGGCGAGCGCGTCCGACCTCGGCGAGGGGCTGGGCGCGGCGCCGACCCAGCGCTCGTCCGCCGAGGAGGCCGAGCGGGTGATGGCCCGGCTGTCCGGCGCCGACCTGCGGCGGTTCGGGTACGCCAAGCTGGCCAGGCTCGCCGGGCTCGAGCTGCCCGGCGGCGCGTGCTGGCTGCTGACCCGGCTCGCCAGGCAGGGCGCGACGCCGGGCCCTGAGCTCGCCAGGCAGGCCGGAGTCACGGTGGCCGAGGGCCACCCGGTCGCCGAGTCGCTGATCAGCAAGGGGCTCATCACCAGGACCGACGGCCTCCTGGCGCTGACCAGCGACGGCGCGCAGACCGCGGAGCGGCTTTTCGCCGCCCAGCGCGACTGGCTGCAGGACCAGCTGGCAGGCTGGTCACCCGAGCAGCACGCCGAACTCCAGCACGTGCTCACCGCGCTGTCGCGCGCGATACTCGGCCACGAGTCGGACGGGCGGCTGGTCGAGCGGTAGCCGCCGCTTTCCGCCCGCCCCGGTGCCGCCCCCTGTCATCCCGAACGATCCCGGCTTACTCCCCGGCCCTCCAGCGGATCCAGGTCGGCCTCGGCCAGCAGCCGGGTGGTCTCCTCTTCCGCGGCGGTGAGCAGCGCGGCGAGCAGGTGCCGCAGCGGCCACTGGCCGGCCGCCCAGGCCAGCCCGCAGGCCAGGCCCTGCGGGCTCGCGGCGTGCACCACGCCGTCGCGGTAGCGCCACGGCACGTCCACTCCGTCCACGACCAGCCGCTCGTGCGCCTCGTACTGCGGCGGGGCGCCGGACAGCACCGCGGCGGCGACCGCGGGCACCGGCGCCCGCTGGCCGGCCGACTCGACGAGGCCGGGGACCTCCTCGGACACCAGGGGCAGGTCGAGCAGGTCGGCCAGGCGGGGCGCCTGGTCGTAGCGGGCCAGCACGAGCGGCAGGCGCGCCACCATCGGCCACAGGTCGGGAGCGTCGAGGACGAGCGCCTCCTCGGCGTCGGCCACGACGACGTCGGCGCCGCGGACGGCCCGCACCCGGTCCGGGGGCGGGACCGCCACGGCGGCCGCGGGAACGGCCGCGAGCGCGGCCCACAGCCCGCGCAGC